>NZ_JBXAHJ010000020.1:61118-112486 GCF_058794995.1 Pseudomonas sp. GW823-FHT06E10
GAGGACGTCGTTACCCGCACCGCCCGCGATCGTGTTATTGAGCTCGTTGCCGCTGCCCGCAAAGTTGCCACTACCGCCGAAATACAGATTCTCGACGTTGGCACCCAGGGTGTAGCTCGCGAGCGAGGTCCAGACCGAGTCGCTGCCGGCACCAGCGAGCTCGCTCACCACGTCCCCAAGGTCGGTGACTTCGTAGATATCGATACCGACACCGCCGGTCATCGTGTCGGCACCTGCGCCACCAATGAGGACGTCGTTACCCGCACCGCCCACGAGCGTGTTGCCGAGCGCGTTGCCTGTGCCCGCAAAGTTGCCGCTGCCGCCGAAAAACAGATTTTCGACGTCGGCACCCAGGGTATAGCTCGCGAGCGAGGTCCAGACCGAGTCGCTTCCAGCACCGGCGAGCTCAGTCACCACATCCCCAAGGTCGGTGACTTCGAAGATATCGTCACCAACACCGCCGGCCATCGTGTCGGCACCACCACCGCCGATGAGAACGTCATTGCCCGCGTCACCATTGAGGATGTCGTTGCCGCCCAGCCCGTTCAGGATGTCGTTGCCATCACCTCCGCTGGCCACGTCGTCGCCTTGCGTGCCGATAAAAATGTCGACACCGGGGGTACCGACAAACACTACACCGACGGTCACCGGGGCCGTGGCGTCGGACGCAATGCTTTCGGCCACACCGAAGTCATCCACGTAACTGACCACCACACGCACTTGATCGCCGACCTGATTCTGGCCAAGCGTGAGCGTGCTGCCGGTGGCTCCGACGATGTCGACGAAGGTGACCCCATTGGTCTCCTGCCACTGGAAGGTGAACTGCGGATTGCTGAGGCCATCGACGTCGACGATGGTCGACGGGTCGGCGGTCAACACCTGGTTCAGAAACGCAAACCCGAGGATGCCCGGCCCTGCGGTCGGTGCGTTGTTCGCCGACGAGTCGACGATCTCCAGCGTACTGCTGCCATCCTGATACACCGCCCGAACGCGCAGGTTCAGACCGGCGACATCATCCGCCACCAGGTAGGTGGCGCCGGTTACCCGCGATGCCTCGCCGGCGGCGAGAACGGTGATGTCTTCAAAGATGCCCGAACCGGCAATGGTTTCGGCCTGCCAGTAGTAAGACACGGGACCGGTAACCGCGCCGGTCGGATTGGCCGCACTGACGCTGTTCGCGTCGCGTATCGACTGACTGCTGACACGCAGCAGCTGGCCGGCGACAGGCGAATCGACACGCGCACCGGTGGTAGCATCGAGGATCGCCAGACGCCCCACAGGAGCGCTGTTCGAGACGGTGCCAACACCGGAGGCCTGCGCCTGGTCAGCGAACTGCAGGCGCTCGATGCCCGTCAGGCGATCGACGCCATCACGCCCTGCAACCAGGTCGGTCACAATGACAGTGTTGCCGTCGACAGCGACCGTGTACTCCGACGCATTACCTGAGTACAGCGCGGTGTCGAAGTTGTCAGTGCCGGTCAGAATCTCCCGCACGATGACCAGTTGGCCCGGGTTGTAAGTACCGTTCAACATCGCCTGGACCATCGGTTCCATGCTGTCGAACGTGGCGATTTCCGCGCCAGTGCCATCAGCGTTTGCCCGTACGCTGATGCGCACGTTCAGCCACTTGTCACCGTCGATGATGTCGTCACCACCGCGACCTTCAATGAGGTCGCTGCCGCTACCACCGAGGATGATGTTGCCGCCGTCGAAGAATGTCGCTCCAGCTGGCAGCAGACCCGCCAGACCGTTGATCAGGCTGATGTTGGTCAGCACACTGCCAGTTGCACCCGCGGTGGGTAGCGATGTCGCATCTTCGTTATCACCGCGCAGGAAGTCACCATGGGACGAACCCGACAGACCTTCCATGATGTCGAAGCGCACCAGCGCCGAAGCTCCTGAACCCGGCATCGGTGGCACATCGAAGAAGCGGTCGGTGTAATCAACGCTCACACCTTGGGCCAGCCCCTTGAAGGTCGCCCAGTCATAGCCCGAGCCGCCGATATAGCGGTCACCGAAGCCGAGACTGCCGACCATGATGTCGTCACCGCCTTCGCCGTTGAACTTATCGTTCTCGCTACCGCCGATGTAGACATCGTGACCGATTACCGGGTCGTTGCCGAGCGGGTCGAAGTTGTCGCCAGGTGCACCGTCCGAAGTGCCCTTCTCGATCCAGTCGTCGCCTTCGTTACCCATGTCCTGTTCGTTGGCTTTGCTGCCCAGGATAAAGTCGTTGCCCTGGCCACCAATGGCCTCGGAGGCGTCCTCACCGGTAATGATGAAGTCGTTGCCGAACCCACCAATGAGCAGGTTGACGCCGTTGCCACCGTGCAGTACGTCGTTGCCGTCGCCACCCTGGACGTTATCGTCGCCGCCGGTGTCGGTGATGATGTCGTCGCCGGCGCCACCGCGCAACTGGTCGTTGCCGTCACCGCCTTCGATGCGATCGTTGCCGCCATCACCCCAGACCGTGTCATCGCCCTCGCTGGCGATGAGGATGTCTGCGTTTTCGGTGCCACCCAGCACGATGTGCTCGTCACCTGTGTACTTGATGTAGTTGGTGTCCGCCCCCACGGTCAGCGGGTTGTCGCGGAACACCACCTGCGCGCCATTCGGGCCGAGCGGATCGACGGCGAGCAGACCTTCGTTGAACTGCCTGCCCTGGTCCACTTCCAGATAGAACCCCGGATCCGTGAACACCACGCCCGGCAAGTGCGTGGCCGAGGTGTTGGCCATGATCAGCTTGGCGAACGAGTTGCTTTCAAGTTCCGCATTCATCGTCAGGCCAGCGGTACGCTCCAGGTAGTAGAAGCGGTCGCCGTCCTGCAGTTTTTCCATCTGGTTCTCGAACACGAAGTTGAAGGTCGAGCCGAGCATGCCGCCGAACGGAGTTTTCTGTTCGGCAAGGCCGCCAATCCACATATCGATGGCATCGACACCAGTGATCGTCACGTTCCTCAGGTCGTCGGCAGTACCCAGTACCCCATCGCTACCGGCCAGCGTTACGTTGGCAAAGGCACCGGTGCTGTTGAGGAAGTCCAGGCGGTCAGCCGGCGCCCCCACACCACCGAATACCAGCGCCATAGCTGCAGCGCGTTTGCCTTCCAGCGTGGTCGCCGCCGTGATGGTGTCATGCGTGCCATAGGCCGCGATGAAGTTGATCAACGACTCCGGATGTTTGAGGTGCTGCACCAGGTCGACCCAGCTGTTGTAAGGCTTGAGTTGGGTGTCACCGGTTTGGCTGTAGATGTCGCGGCGGAACGCGTTGAGTGAAGGAATCCCCACGTCGCGGCCACGGGCGATGTTGATCGCCGGCAGGTCGAGCGGCAGGCCGAGCAGGTTATTGCGCAGCGCCTCGGTGACGAACTCGTCGATTTCGTTACCGGCTTGCCGGGTCACCCCACGGATGATCGCACTGGTCGCATCCTCTGGCGACACGCCACTGGCGGCGTACGCCAACGGGTTGAGGAACGCCGCGATCAAGCCCAGTTGCTGATCGGGGTTGGCGCTGCTCGGATCGCCTATCACGTTGAAGTCGATATCGAAGCGATCGACAGTCTCGGTCAGCATCGAGTGGCCAAACCGGTACACGGTGTGGGCGAACTCGGCGACGATCGAAGGATCGAGGTCGACGTCATAGACCTGGGTCGGTGCGAAGAACAGGTCGATGTTGGGCTGGATGGTCCGTGCAAACTCCTCGAACACCAGGTGCTGATACTGCATCTCGGTGCCGAACTTGGCAGCCTGGAACAAGCGCTCGCCATTCCACTGCAGCGCATCGAACTCAGCCTGGGTAGTTGGCAACGCGGCCACCGGAGTCAACAGCCACTCGTTGAGGAAGGCCACGTCACCCGAATCGAGTACGGTGTCCTTAGTCTGCGCAACCAGCCGGTTGTGCTCGGAGTGGAAGATCGCATGCACCGCAGTCAGGCCGATGTTTTCGTTGACCCGGCCGTCGCCGGCGATGTAGTGAGCGTCGAGCAGTTCGTTGTCATAGGTCAGGTTGTTGCCGCCAGGGCCAACGGGCTGCGCATTGCCGACAAGGGTGTCGGCATCCGCCTGCAGAACCCCGCCGGTAACGACCGGCACGGCGTTGTGGGCGATGTCGTTGAGGAAGGCATGGCTGGTGCGCACTGCGTTCACGAGGCTTACCGGGCTGGCCGGATTGCCTTCGACAAGCGTAGTGACATCATCGGCGGTGCCGGCAATGCCATCCGCCCCGTTGTTGACCCGAATGACAACCTGCGGGAAGCCGTTCGGCCCCTTGATGAAGTTGCCATAGGCGTCAGTCGCCAGCAGCGGGCCGCTGTCGATATCGGCGTCGGTCAGATTGATACCCAGCACGTCGCGTGCCTGGGCCTTGACCACCTTCCAGGTTGCCATACCACCGATTTCAACGTCGTCAGCGGTGCCAAACGTGCCATCCGCCCCCAGGTCACGGTTAGTGATCAACCGGCCTGTCGCTACGGGGCCGCTGGCGGTAAGTTCATAACCGCGCAGGAACACCTGATGCGACGGGTGCGAGCTATAGGTCTGGTTCTGGTCCACGAACGGCGAGGTGGTGTTGGTGTGCTCATGGATGTCGTCGGCCGTGCCAAGAACGCCATCCGCCCCTGGCTGGTTGGTCGCGCGGGTCAGAACCATGAAGTTCGTCAGGCTACCTGGGACAAAGAGTGGATCATCCGGCTGAAGCGGAATGAAGACGGTGCCCGAACCACCTTTGGTCACCAGGTCCAGACCATGATCGAAGAACTGCCCGAAGAAGGTCATCCAGGCGTTGAACGGCGCGGACAATCCCGCATCCGACGTGGTGTTCTCGAACAGGTACACATCGCGGTCGTCGCCAGTACCGAACTGTCCATCCAGCCCGGGGCTGGCAACAATCTGTACACCTTCCTTGAGCACATCGTCGTTACCCACCGCGCCGAAGTTGAGCACACCGTCCAGGCCCGGGTCGAATGCCGTGGCATAGGCCGCCGGGTTGTTCGCTGTCTGATCGACGATCAGGTTACTGATGGTGCGCGGCTGCGAGTCGATCACAATGCCGTTGTTCTGCGCATACGACGTTCCCCCTTCCGCCGGATTGAAGACCGGATCGCCCACGCGCGGGAAGAGGTTATCGGCGGCGCCAAACTCGGTGTTGTCAATGCCGTTGAGGTTCATCAGGTTGTTGCTTGACCCGTCGACCGTACGCAGGCCCAGCGGCGCGCGGATGTTCGGGAGCAGCGAGAGGATGTCCTGACCGGCCGCATCAGCCTCGGCAATCTTGATCTGGTCAAGAATGAAGTTGAGGTCGGAGCGGACCATGTGCAGGCCCGCGCCACCCGCAGTGGCATCGACTACAGGTACCTGCGCCGTTGGCGTAACCGGTGCACCGGCAACAACGGCAGCCGTCGGCGTGGAGAACAGGATCTCCGTGGTGCCGTGACCGTCCTGATAGATAGCCTTGACCCGCAACGACAACCCGGCGAGATCAGGAGAGACCTTGAATGCGGTACCATTGGCGCTTTGGAACGCCAGGTCGCCAGCCGGCAACAGAATGATGTCCTCAAATATGCCACTGCCTGGATCGGCCTCGAACTGCCAGATGTAGGACACAGAGGAGTTGGTGATCAACCCCTGGGGATTACCCGCCGCGACGTTGTCGTCATCGCTCACCCCGGCCACGCTGACAGTCAGTAAATCGCCCACGGTGATCGCGCCGCCGTTGCCATCCGAGACAGTCGGACTGCCATCCGGTTGGGCATTCTCCCCCGCCACCAGCACTTGCTGGTTATCGGCGAACTGCAGGCGTTCGATATTCAGCAAGGTATCGGTGCCGTCGCGACCCGCTACGCTATCGGCCACTGTCCAGACATCGTCCGACACATCGTCCGTGCCACGGTCGTCGACAGTCACCGCATACTCGGCTTCAAGCCCGGAGAAAATGGCGGTATCGAAGGCCGCCCCGCCCGTCGAGGTGCCGGGCATGATTTCCCGCACGGCCTTGAGCTGACCAGGGTTGATGGTGCCATCCAGCATCAACGGGATCATATCGACCATGCTGTCGAAGCTGGCGATCTCAGGGCCGGTATGGTTGACGTCAGCCGGATCATAAACGGCAATCCTGACGTTGATCCATTTGTCGCCGTCGATCAAGTCATCGCCACCGCGGCCCTCGATCAGGTCGCTGCCATCACCGCCGAGGATGATGTTGCCAGTGGCAAAGCCGGTGGTCGGCAGTCCGGCATCGGCCAGGAACTGGTCCAGTCCGCGGATCAATGCGACATTGGTCAGCGCACTGCCCGTGGTACCGCCGTGGTTGATGATAGTGTCCGCATCGACATCATCACCTCTGAGTACATCGCCAAAACTCGAACCGGACAAGCCTTCGACCTCGGCAAAACGGTCGAGAATCGAGGCTGGCGAGGCACCGACCGGATTGAATATGCCGGCATTCTGGCTTGGTGTATTGCCATGGGGCTGAGCCAGCGCGGCCATGCTCAGGTCAGCGGTCACGCCGACCCTGTCGTTCTTGTAGGTCACCCAGTCGAAGCCGGACATGCCGTCCATCTTGTCCTGGGCATCGCTGCCAACGAAGATGTCATCGCCACCCTCGCCGATCATTTCGTCGAAACCGCCACCACCAGTAAAGATGTCGTTGCCGATCACATCGTCATTGAGCAACGGCGAGGCGTTATCGCCAGGTGCACCGTCCTGGGTGCCCTTCTCGATCCAGTCATCACCTTCGCCACCGGTAGCCGGCAGGTTGGTCTTGGCACCGAGAATGAAGTCGTCACCCTGGCCGCCGAAGGAAATGGAGATGTCTTCAGTGGTGATGATGAAGTCCTGGCCGTCGCCACCCAGGATCAGGTTGCCTCCGGCAAGCATGCTGCCAGCGATGATCACATCGTTACCGTCATTGCCTTCCAGACGGTTGTCGCCGAACGAATCGCTGATGATGTCATCACCCGCGCCGCCCAGTACCGCATCGTTCCCGGCACCGCCTTCAAGGCGGTCGTTGCCGCCGTCGCCGTAAAGGGTGTCATCGCCCTCACCGGAAATGATGATGTCATTGCCGGCAGTGCCGCCCATGACGATATGGTCTTCACCGGTGTACTGCAGATAATTGGTGTCCGGACCCACGGTGTCGGGGTTGTCGCGAATCACCAGCGACACGACTTCCACGCCATTGATCATGATACCGCCGGTCGGATCGGCGCGGCCATCCACGCCAAGGCCGGTGAACTGGGCGGTCTGATCCACCTCAAGGGTGAACGTTGGCGTCAGGAACACGGTGTTCGACAGGTGGGTGACATCGGTGTTGAGCATGATCAGCTTGGCAAAGGAGTTGTTTTCCAACTCGGAGCCGAAGTTCAGGCCCGCGGTACGCGCCAGGTAGTAGAAGCGGTCGCCGTTCTGCAACGCCTCCATCTGGGTTTCAAACACAAAGTTGAACGTCGAGCCGAGCATGCCGCCGAACGGCATTTTCTGTTCGGCGAGGCCACCGACCCAGAAGTCGATGTCGTCGACGCCCGTGACCGTCACACCGGTCAGGTCATCGGCAGTACCCAGTACCCCATCCGCGCCGGCCTGGGTTACGTTGGCGTAGGCACCGGTGCTGTTGAGGAAGTCCAGGCGGTCAGCCGGCGAACCCGCACCGTTGAATACCAGCGCAAAGGCTGCAGCGCGTTTGTCTGCCAGCGTGGTCGCCGCCGTGATCGTGCTATGCGTGCCATAGGCCGCGATGAAGTTGACCAGCGACTCGGGGTGCTTGAGGCTGTCTGCCAGGTCAGCCCAACTGATGTACGGCTTGAGTTGGCTGTCGCCGGTGGATGCGTAAAACTCGCGACGCGCCTCATTCAAGGTGGGGATGCCCGTGTCGCGACCACGTGCCAGGTTCAGGCTCGGCAAATCGAGCGGCAGACCGAGCAGGTTGTTGCGCAACGCTTCGGTGACGAACTCATCGATCTCGTTGCCGACCTGGCGGGTCACACCGCGAATGATCGCCCCTGCCGCCTGGTCCGCAGTCACCCCGCTGCTGGCGAACGCCAGCGGGTTGAGGAAGGCCGCGATCAGACCCAGTTGCGAGTCCGGGTTGGTGGGGTCAGTGAGCAGCGGATTGAACGCGGGGTCGAAGCGATCGACGGTCTCGGTCAACATCGAGTGACCGAAGCGATACACCACGTGGGCGAACTCGGCGAGGATTGCCGGGTTGATCGAGGTGTCATACCCGCTGGGTGCAAGGAATTCGTCGATCTGCGGCTGAATGGTCCGCCCGAACTCTTCGAACACCAGGTGTTGGTACTGCATTTCGGTGCCGAACTTGGCGGCCTGGAACAGGCGTTCGCCGTCCCACACCAACGCCGCAATCTCGGCAGGTGTAGTCGGTATTGCAGCCACGTCGTCCGCCAGCCACTCATTGAGGAAGGCCAGGTCGCCTGCGGCAAGGATGGTGTCCTTCGATTGCTGAACCAGACGGTTGTGCTCGGAGTGGAACACATGGTGCACGGTGGTCAGGCCAATGTTCTCGTTGACCCGGCCGTCGCCGGCAATATAGTGGGCGTCGAGCAGTTCGTTGTCATAGGTCAGGTTGTTGCCGCCAGGGCCAACGGGCTGCGCATTGCCGACAGCGATGTCGGCATCCGCCTGCAGAACCCCGCCGACGATGACCGGCGCGGCATTATGGGCGATGTCGTCGAGGAAACCATGCCCGGTGCTCACGGCATTGGCCAGACTGATGGGAGCTGCCAGGTTGCCTTCGACCAGTTGAGTAACGTCATCAGCGGTCCCGGCGATGCCGTCAGCACCGTTACTGATGCGAATCACCACCTGCGGCATGCCGTTCGGCCCGCGGATGAAATTGCCGTACGCATCGGTTGCCAGCAATGGCACGTTGTGCACATCGGCGTCAGTCAGGTTGATGCCCAGAATGTCACGGGCCTGGGCCTTGACCACTGCCCAGGTCGCCATGCCGCCATTTTCGCCGTCGCCATCATCGGCCGTGCCGAACCGGCCATCCGGGCCGAGGTCGCGGTTGGTAATCAAGCGCCCCGTTGCAACAGGATCGCCCGCCGCGTTGATGACGTACTCGCGCAGGAACACCTGATGCGAAGGGTGCGAGGCGTAGGTCTGGCTTTGGTCGACGAACGGCGAGGTGGTGTTGGTCTGGCCATCATCGGCCGTGCCGACTACTCCGTCCGCGCCGGCGGTATGCACTGCGCGCGACAGCACCATGAAGTTGGTCAGGCTGCCCGGGACGAACAACGGATCGTCCGCCTGCAGCGGAATGAACACGACGTCGGTAGTGCTCTTGGTGACCAGGTCGAGACCGTGATCGAAGAACTGGCCGAAGAAGGTCATCCACGAGTTGAAGCTGGCGGTCAGGCCGACGTCCGGCGACACGTTGGGCATGAAGAACACGTCCTTGTCATCGGCCGTTCCGAACACGCCATCCAGTCCGGGGCTGGTGACTATCTGTACGCCATCCTTGAGTACGTCGTCATTACCCACCGTGCCGAAGTTGAGTACACCGTCCAGGCCCGGGTCGAACGCTGAGGCATAGGCCGCCGGGTTGTTGGCGGTCTGGTCGACGACCAGGTTACTGATAATCCGTGGTTGCGGGTCGATCACCGTCCCTGTTCCGGCGTACTGCGCCGATAGAAAGGAAGGATCGAGCAGGCGTGGGAAGTCAGCGTCCGCGGCGCCAAAATCACTCTGGCCGGTGACCAGGTTGTTGAAGCTGCCATCGACGGTACGCAGGCCGAACGGCACCTGGGTATTGGGAAGCAAATCAATGAGGCTGGTGCCGGCGGCATTCGCCTCGGCGATAAAGATTTGCTTGAGGATGAATTCCAGGTCCGACTTGTTGAAATTGGCCATTTTGGATTGCCCTCGATCTGTCTGGTTAAAGGCGCGGGACGAGAAAATCCTCCCGCGCCAAGTCAAGTGATGGCTTGCGCAGTTTGTTGGTTATGTTTTTTTGCGAGAGCTGGCGTTACCCGGGACCCGGGATTCGCGCCTGGAATTCGCGATATGAATTGCTCGCCGGGCGATCAGGCAGAGCGGATTCGAGCCCTGGGCGGGCCATGGAATCTGGAAGTGAAGGCGAACGTCCTGGACAGCCCCTTCCCTCTGCAAAACAACGAAATGATCGACATGGTTCTGCTCCTCCCGGGAAATCACTGCGCCCTGCGTTGCCAAAACGATGACAGGCTTCAGGCGGGCGGGCCCCCCGATAACTAAGACTAAAGTTCCATAGCAAAACTTTGTCAATATTACGTCGTTAAAACAGACGACTGGTGGCAGGCATCACAACTATCTGTTTTTTAAGGACATATAGAACGTTGTGTGCTGGTATAGAGCGAAATGTTATTTCGGAGTGATTCAGCGCCACCTACGCTGCTGCATAAGGGAGCAACGCAGCGATTTCGGAAGACTCGCCATCCATAGAGCGACCAGCCTGCGTGTCCATAAGCTGTTTACAGGACTACATTTACTGTTAGCTGTTGCGCTCCAAGGGCAATCGGCTTTTCGCAGTGGGAGGATCAAAATGCCCAAGCAGTCGAGCATCCGTTCAGAACTGGCCGACGCGCTCTTTCGTCTGCGCCGCAGCTTTTATTTGCTGGCAGGGTTCAGCGGCGTCATAAACGTCATGATGTTGACGCCAGCTATTTATATGCTGCAGGTTTACGATCGAGCCCTGGTCAGTCGCAACGTCACGACGCTGACGATGCTGACTGTCCTGGTAGTAGGTCTGTTCTTGCTGATGTCCACGCTGGAAATGGTCCGCACCCGCGTACTGATCCGGGTCGGTAACTGCCTCGACATGGACCTCAACCGACGCATTTTCACCGCTGCATTCGAGCGCAACCTGAACCGCGCCGGAGGTAATCCGGCCCAGGCCCTGCAAGACCTTGCCCAGGTTCGTCAGTTCGTCACCGGCAACTCCCTGTTCGCTTTCTTCGATGCACCGTGGACGCCGATCTACCTGCTGGTCGCCTATTTGATTCACCCGATACTCGGACTGATCACGCTGATCGGCTCGCTGATTCTGGTGGCCCTGGCCTGGTTCACTGAAAAGGCGACGCAGAAGCCGCTGGCCGAAGCCAATCAGGCCGCCCTCTCCTCCAGCCAGTACGCCAACAACAACCTGCGCAACGCCGAGGTCATCGAGGCCATGGGCATGCTGCCGTCGATCAGCAAGCGCTGGTTCCAAAGCCATTTGCGCATTCTGGAAATGCAGACCCTGGCCTCAGACCGCGCCGCCTTGATCAGCAGCACCGGGCGCTTCGTGCGGATCACGTTGCAGTCACTGATACTCGGCGCCGGCGCGCTGCTGGCGATCGAAGGCAAGATCACCCCGGGGATGATGATTGCCTGCTCGATCCTCACCGGTCGCGCACTGGGTCCGGTGGAACAGGTCATCGCGTCGTGGAAGCAACTGCTCGGCTGCCGCTCGGCCTGGGGCCGGCTCAACGAGATGCTGCAAGACTTTCCGCGCCGGCCACCGAGCATGTCGCTGCAACGACCAATGGGCATGCTGGCGGTGGAGAATGTGTATGCAGGTGCTCCGGGTACTCCCAACACGATTCTGCGCGGAGTGAGTTTCAGCCTTGTCCCCGGTGAAAGCCTCGGCGTTATCGGCCCATCCGCCTCGGGCAAATCCACCCTCGCCCGCCTGCTGGTTGGCGTCTGGCCGACGCAGGCCGGCAAGGTGCGCCTGGACGGTGCGGACATATTCACCTGGAACAAGGGCGAGCTTGGCCCCTGGCTCGGCTACCTGCCACAGGACGTGGAACTGTTCGAGGGCAATATCGCCGACAACATTGCGCGCTTTGGCGAAGTGGACAGCGAAGCGGTCATCCGCGCCGCCAAGATCACTGGTGTGCACGAGATGATCCTGCGTTTTCCGCAGGGTTATGACACCCGCCTGGGCACCGATGGCAGCCCGCTATCCGGTGGCCAGAAGCAGCGAATCGCCTTGGCCCGCGCGCTATATGGCGAGCCCAATCTGATCGTGCTGGACGAACCGAACGCCAACCTCGACGACGTCGGCGAAAAGGCCTTGGTCGATGCCCTGGCCGAACTCAAGGGCCGTGGCGCCACCGTCATTCTGATTTCTCACCGTCCCAACGTACTCTGTGCCGTCGATAAGGTGCTGATGCTGCGCGACGGCGGCGTGCAGATGCTAGGTACGCGCGATGAAGTATTCGCAGCGCTGCGCAAGGCCAGTGTGATCCCTGCAGGCGCATCAACTCCGCTGGCCTCCGTCAAAGCACGGGAGTGACCGATCATGCAAATGAGCCAACATACCGAGATGATTACAGCCGATCCCAGGAGCGTGGTAGACCTGGACGTCGGCAAACCCGCGCGGTGGGGCGTGTGGCTGGTGCTTGCCGGCTTCGGCGGCTTCCTCCTGTGGTCCTGGCTGGCGCCACTGGATGCCGGCGTGGTAGCGACAGGCACGGTCAAGGTCACCAGCAATCGCAAAGCCGTGCAGCATCTGAGCGGCGGTACCGTGGAGGCCATTCTCGTTCGCGAAGGCGATCTGGTGACAAAAGGCCAGGAGGTGGTCCGCCTCGACTCATTGCGTGCCGCTGCCGAACAGGGTGCGGTCAGCGCCCAGTACATCGTCAGCAAGACGGTGGAAAACCGTCTGGAAGCGGAACGTGACGGCCGCGACGTGGTGAACTTCGATCCCGAACTGCTCAAGCGCTTCAAGGGTGACCATCGCCTGGAAGCCGCCATGGACCTGCAACAGCGCCTGCTCGATACCCGGCGCGCCGGTCTCGCTGGCGAAATCAGCATCCTGCAGGAAAACCTGGCGGCGTCGGCAGTACAACTCAAGGGCCTGCAGCAGGTCTATGGCGCCCGCGCCTCGCAGATCAGCTTCCTCAACCAGGAACTGCAAGGCACCCGTGTACTGGCGGCCGAAGGCTATGTGCCACGCAACCGCCTGCTTGAGTTGGAACGCAGCAATGCCGACCTCTCCGCCGGCCAGGCCGAGAACCTCAACAACATCGCCCGCGTGCGTAGCCAGACCACCGAAATCAAGCTGCGCATCCTGCAGCGCCAGCACGATTACCTGAAGGAAGTCGAGTCGCAGCTGACGGAAACCGCCAAGGAAAACACCACCCTGGCCGACCGCTTGCGCGCCCTCGACTACGAAGTTACCCACACGGTGATTCGTTCGCCGATCGACGGCATGGTCCAGGCCCTGAGCATCGCCACCGTCGGCGGGATCATTCAGCCCGGCTTCAAGATCATGGAAATCGTTCCGGTCAACGAACCGTTGCAGGTCGACGCGATGATTCCCGTGCAGGCCATCGACAAGATGTTCCCCGGCCTGCCCGTGGACATTTCCTTCCCGGCTTTCAACCATGCCCAGACGCCAAACATCCCCGGCCGCGTGATGACCATCTCCGCCGACCGTCTGATGGACGAGGAAAGCAAGCAGCCGTTCTATCTGGCCCAAGTGGAAGTCACCCCCGATGGCATGAGCCTGCTTGGCACCAATCACATTCGCCCTGGCATGCCCGCCAGCGTCACCATCAAGACCGGCGAACGCAATATGTTGAGCTATCTTCTTAAACCAATGCTCGAACGTGTGGACAGCTCATTCAAGGAACAATGAAATGGACCGTCATTGCCTGCTCTTCTGCCTGCTGGGGTTGGCCTTGCCGGTCGACGCCATGGACCTCAAGCAAGCCTGGGATCTGTTGCAGTTCCAGGGCCCTATCTATCAGGCCGCCGTGCATGAAAAAAAGGCCGGCGGGGAAAACCGCGCTATCGGCAAGGCCGGCCTGCTACCGCAGATCAATGCCTCGGCCTACGACAACAAGGTCAATGGCACACAACGCCAGAGCGGTATCGAAAGGGATCTCGACTACGACTCCAAGGGCGCAAACCTGCGCCTGCGCCAACCACTGTTCAACAAACAGAAAATGGCCGAATACCGCCAGGGTCAGCAGCGTGCCGACTATAGCAACGCGGTATTCGATGCCAAGAGCCAGGACGCCGCGGTGCGCCTGGCCGAAAGCTATTTCGATGTGCTCCTGGCCAGCGAAACCATCACCCTGGCCAAGTCCAAGCTGAACGCCTTCGACGAACAACTCGCCTCGGCGAAACGGCGCATGGAACTGGGGGCCGGCACCGTCACCGACATCGACGAGTCGGCCGCCCGTCGCGACCTCGCCGAAGCGGAACTGATCGAAGCGCAAGACAACCTGGTCAACGCGCGCCGCAAGCTCGAGGAATACATCGGTGAAACCCCCGAATCGCTGACCACCTTGCGTCCGAGCTTCGATACACCACCGCTGCAGCCGAGCAACCTGCAGGATTGGCTGGTCAAAGCCCAGACCGATAGCCCGCTGCTCCATGCGCGCCGCTATAGCCGCGAACTCGCCGAAGAGGAAGTGAAGCGCGCCAGGGCCGGCCACTGGCCAACCCTGGATTTCGTTGCCGGCTACACCGCGGGTGAGAGCCAATCACTCTCCGAGCTGAATCAACGCAACCGCTACAGTTCGGTCGGACTGGAAGTCAATTTCCCGCTGTTCAGCGGTGGCGGCGTCAGCGCGCTGACACGCCAGGCCAGTGCCAATAGCGACAAGGCCTCGGATGAACTGGACGCCGCACGACAGGAAGTCATCACTGGAACCACCCGTGAGTATCAAGGCATCCTGAGCGGCGCCAAACGCATTCGCGCGCTGGAGAAGGCCGTAGCGTCCAACGAACGCTCACTGGCATCGTCACGCAAGGGTTTCAAGGAGGGCGGCACCAGCACCAACTCGGACGTTCTCAATGCCGAAGAACTGCTCTTCGTCGCACGCCACGATCTGTTCGATGCCAAGTTGCGTTATTTGATGTCGCGCCTGCGCCTGGCCTCTTCGGTGGGCAGCTTGGGCGACGACGATATCGACCAGATCAACAACTACCTCGGCCCGGAACTGCTGGTCACCAACTGACGCTCACCTGCCGGCCGGTCAAGCCGAATGATGGCTGACCGGCGCCCCTCCTCCCATGATCCCCATCCAGCCATTCATGGCCGCGGCGCGGCGCAGAAAGGCAGCCGCCAGCGAAAAAAACAGCCAACGCTTGAAATTTGCCCACTAAGGCCTTGATTCCCTTTATGCTCGAACCGGTTCCAGGCTGTAAACTGTTTCCCCATGCGCAAACTTTTGTACCTGACATTTTCCATGGCGTTGCTCGCCACCCTCACGACCTACGCGATGTGGGCCGCAGACCGGCCGGTGGGACATTACCTTTCGGATCTGCGGATCAACCTGGCTGTCGACCAGGGCACGCCTGCGGACCGCGGCAATCTGTTGGGCATTCAGCCCGAACTGTTTCCCACCGATTATCAAAGCCCCGAGCGTTTGCACCGCAAGCTCGCGGCCTATCTGCAAGCAGCCCGGGACCAGGGTCTGTTGAACGGCAAGACCGTCGTCGTGTTGCCGGAACACGTCGGTACCTGGCTGATGGTCAGCGGCGAGAAGGATGAGTTGTATCAGGCCAGCACCCTCAAGGAGGCCATGAACTGGCTGGCGGTGAGCAACCCCCTGAAGTTCGCCAAGGCGTTGATCAGCGCCGAAGGCGGCAACCGTCTGGACGATGCCCACCTGCGCATGAAAGCCAAGGCGATGGCCAGAGACTACCAGGCATTGTTCGGAGGGCTGGCCAGGGAATTCCACGTGACGCTGGTGGCGGGTTCCATCGTACTGCCCGAACCGAGCATCATCGACGGCACCTTGAGAATCGGCCGCGGCGCGCTGTACAACAGCAGCGTGGTGTTCAACAGCGAGGGCCTGCCGATCGGCCAGCCCCAGCGCCAGATACACCCGTTCTTCGCAGAACAGAACGGGATCAAGGCGAACGGCGAGCACTCGCTCAATGTCGTTGATACCCCCGCGGGAAGGCTGGGCGTATTGATCGGTCACGACAGCTGGTACCCGGAAAACTACCTCAAGCTCAACGACCAAAGCGTGCAACTGGTCGCGGTACCGGCCTTTGTTGCCGGCCGTGGCACCTGGGATCAACCGTGGCGTGGCTACAGGGGCTCGTCAGCGCCGACATCGGTCATCTTGAAGCCTGGAGAAGTCAGTGAAGGCCAGGCCTGGCAGCGCCTGAATCTCACGACCCGGACACCTGCCAGTCAAGCCGTCGCTGGCATGAGTGTGTTCCTGCGGGGTCAGTTCTGGGATCAGGGCAGCGCCGGACACAGTTTCCTCAGCAGCAACGGCCAGCATTTTGCCGACGGCAATGCCCATGGTGCGCGTTTGCTGAACCTCTGGTTGTAGCCATGAAGCCGCAGCCGATGCGCCTGGGCGATCTGTCGGTGGGCTTTGTTCATAGCCTGGCCGATGCCGTGCGCAGTCATGGCGTCGATCCTCAGCCACTGCTCGATCAATACGGCCTCGACCCCGGGCGCCTGAGCGAAGCCGGTGCCCGACTGTCGATACCGCGCTACATGCGCCTGGGCCACAGCGCCATTCAACTGACCGGCAACCCGGCCCTTGGCTTGCGCATGGGCCAGCTCAGTCGCCTGAGTCAGGCTGGCCTTGCTGGCGTCACTGCGGCCCAGGCGCCGACGGTACGAGAAGCCGCACGCTGCCTGATTCGATTCGAAGCCTTGTATGGCTCCAATTATCGGGGTCAATCAAGCTTTCACGAAGACGCCCAGGGCGCCTGGCTGCGCTTCTATTCGATCAGCCCCTATAACGCCTACAACCGCTTTGTGGTGGATTCGATCATCGCCGGCTGGTTGCAGCAATTGTCCAGTGTCAGCCCTGCCCCGCTGCGCGCCGAACGCATCGAGATCGAATTCGAGGAGCCCGGCTACCGCTCGGCCTATGACGTATTGGGTGACTGTCCGATTCAGTTTGGCGGCGAGCGCAATCAACTGCGCTTGAGCCTGGAAAGTCTCGCCCAGCGCAACCCCGAGCATTGCCCGAGTACCTGGCGGCATTTGCTGCAACTGTGTGAGCGAGAACTGGAACAACTGACACGCACCCGCAGCCTGCGCGAACGCATCATCGCGCTGCTGGGCCCCTTGCTCAATGGTGGCCGGGAACCCGACCTGCAAGAGGTGGCGGCACGCCTGAAGCTGCCCACCTGGACCCTGCGCCGCAAGCTCGCCGAAGAAGGCACGCAGTTTCGTGCAATTCTCAACGACACCCGTCGCGACCTGGCCATGACCTACATACGCGACACCGAACTGGCGTTCGGAGAGATCGCCTACCTGCTGGGTTTTGCCTCAGCCGAAGCGTTTCAACGCGCATACAAACGCTGGAACGGACAGACCCCCGGCGAATTTCGCCGCAGTCATCGCCAATCCGCCTGATGCCTACAACTCGGTAGCGTCTTCCGCCGGCTCCAGTGGGTCCAGTTCGAAAGCCTGGTACTCGAGCAGCTCTTCTTGATAATCGTCCATTTTTGAATCCCCCAACCCATGCTGAAAAACGTCTGAATAAATGACCAATTCCCTGAGCATAAAGTGCCCGCGTGAAAGAAAAATGACGCGGAAACGACACTCTGTCGCTACTGAATAAAACGTAGCAGCTGGTCAGGAATTTATCATCGGATTTTTTCGCGGGAGGCCACAGAACAGTGGTCTTGGTTGACGAGGGTCAATCTTTTGGCTGGCCACGGGATCAGGTCATCCGACCCGATCCCGTGACGTCTCCATCACTGGCCTGAGGCAGGCATCGCCGGGATGGGTTCGCTCGGCGCAGGCAAGTCACTCGGGTTCGACGGTGGCGTGACGATTTCCTGGAACGATGCAGGCTCTACACGCTCTGTCGGCGTGATCGGCGCCGCTTCAGGAGGCGGGGCAACCGGCTCGGAGGCCGCTGGAGCCGTTTCAATGGATGCAGGTGCAGGTGCAGGCGCTGGTGCAGCAGGCTCTACAGCGGGAGCCGCTGCCGGGGCAGGTGCCAGTGGTGCCGGCGCTGCCTGGGCTTCAGGCATGCCCAGGTCCGTTTTCGGCTTTTCGGGGATGTGCGCAGCCTTTTTCGCTTCCGGCGGCAGGAACAGTTCGACCAGTGCGAAGAAACGCTCGTAGAACTTGGCAGACGATACGGTTTCGCTGGCGACCTTGACCATCGAGTCATCGGAGGAGCCGATCGGCATCGACACCGAGCCCAACACACCCACACCGAGACTGGCGGAGTTGTTGGTCTTCTTCAGCGCATAACGATCCTGCAGGGCGTTGGCGAATACGGTCGCGTGGTGCCCTTCGCTGCCGTCATCGGTACAGACCACGCTGAAGCTGATCTCCATGTGGTTCTCGCCGGTCTGCTGGAAGCTCTTGTGACCGCTGACCAGCTTCGAATCGTTGCTGGTGATGATGTAACCCTGGCTGAGCAAGGCACGACGAGCGGCTTCACAGCTCTGGGTATCGGTGACCGGATAGTTTCGGGAAAAGGTACCGGAGTCGTCGAAATTCTCATGCTCATAGATGGCGGTCTTGTTCGATGAACAACCGGCCGCAGTGGCAAGCACGGCTGCCAGCCCGACAACCCGCATGGGAAGTGATTTAAACATTGAACATCCTGAGGAAAACGGTTCGGGGCATATTGTGCAACAGATCGATGCTTAGCGGAGCATCGATCGTGTCTTAAAACGGTTACAGGCTGATTGACCCCGGTTTTGCGCAAAAGTCACCGCGGCAAGTGACGTACGGCCAAACAAAAAGACCCCAGCCTTCCGGCCGGGGTCTTTTGTGCAGCGCTAAACCTGATCAGGCATCAGTAACGCTTGATTTCCGCCTGGCTTTCCAGCTGCTTGCGGTAAGCCGCGAAGTCTTGCTGGCCGATGCGGGAAGCGAGGTAGCGACGATACTGTGCTTTCTCTTCTTCGGTCGGCGCCGCTGCTTCGTTCACGCCATTGAGGCGCACGATCATCAGGCTGCCATCCGACAGCGTCACGCTGGTGAAGGTCGGCTTGTCCTTGGACGCAGGCTTCGCCATGCGGAACAGCGCTTGCAGCACCGCAGGGTCGACCCCTTCCTGAGCACGAGTCGCCGCTTCCGTGACTTTCCAGGCCTGGCCGTCGACCGCCTGATCCAGCGGGGTCTTGCCATCGCGCAGGCTCGCAATCAAGGCGTCAGCCTTGGTCTTGGCATCGGCGCTGGCGTGTTCCTTGGCCAATTGCACACGGATCGCAGCAGAGACGCTTTCCAGCGGCAATTGCGAAGGCTTCAGGTGCTCCTTGGCACGCAACACGACCACGGTTTCCGGATCGAGCTCGATGGCAGTGCTGTTCGCACCCTCATCCAGGACCTCCGGGCTGAACGCGGCAGTGATCACGGCACGGTTGGCTGCAATACCCTCACCGCCTTCACGGCCGAACGGCTTGGACGTGTGGACGTTCAGTTTCAGGTCCTGTGCCGGTTGCGCCAGGTCCGACGCTTCGAATGAAGCGTCTTCCAGTTGCTTGGTCGCCTCGACAAAACGCTGTTCGACCTGCTGGGCCTTCAATTCGCGGGTCAGCTTGTCTTTCAGGCTGGCGAATGTCGGAACTTCAGGCGCTTCCACGCCCAACAGCTTGATCAGGTGGAACCCGAAATCGGTGCGAACCGGCACCGAAACCTGGTCCTTGGCCAACGAATACAGGGCTTTCTCGAACGCCGGGTCGTAGACGCCAGGACCGGCATAACCCAGGTCACCGCCGTTGTTCGCCGAACCCGGATCCTGGGAGAATTCCTTGGCCAGCGCCTCGAATTTCTCGCCCTTGGCCAGACGAGCCTGGATCTCTTCGATCTTCGCCTTGGCTTGCGCCTCGGTGGTCTTGTCATTCACTTCAATCAGAATGTGCGCCGCCTGGCGTTGCTCGGACAGGTTCGCGATTTCTTTCTGATAGGCCGCCTGCAGGTCTTCGTCATTGACGCTGACCTGATCGAAGAAGGAAGCCTTCTTCAGCTCGAGGTAATCGATGACCACCTGATCCGGCGTCATGAATTCCTTGGCGTGCTCGTCGTAGTAGGCCTTGACCTCATCGTCGGTCAGCTTCACCGCTGCCGGGTCGGCCTTGATGTTCAGCGAGGCGAAATCGCGGGTCTGTTTTTCCAGACGGGCAAACGCCAGTACCTGTGCATCGGTCACGAAACCGCTACCGGCGAGACCGGCACGCAGCTGACCAATCAGCATTTCCTGAGCCAGCATCTGGCGGAATTGCATGCGGGTATAGCCGAGTTGGCGAATCACCTGATCGAAACGCTCGGAGCTGAACTTGCCATCCACCTGAAACTCAGGCGTTTGCAGGATGACCTGATCCAGAGCCGCTTCGGAAAAGGCGAATTTCGAGTCTTCTGCGCCTTGCAGCAGCAGTTTGCGATCGATCAGGCCCTTGAGAGCCGACTCGCGCAGCATTTTTTCATCGAGCAAGGAAGCATCGAAATCCTTGCCCAGCTGTTGCATGAGCTGACGGCGTTGCATATCGACCGCCTGGCTCAGTTCGTTCTGGCTGATTTCTTCGCCATTGACCTTCGCCGCTTCATTCGTGTTCGTCGTGGCCTGAAAAATGGCGTCGAAACCGGTCAGAGCCATCAGTGCAACGATGACCCCGATAATAGTCTTGGCAATCCAGCCTTGTGAATTGTCCCTGATATTCTGCAGCATGCGTCCCCCAGAAACGGTCGAACTTCAAAAATTAGGCAACCGTGGAGCGTGGGTAGAATCCGGATAGAAGAAAGGCGCATCCGAGGATGCGCCTTCTCGTAACTGGCGGAGCGGATCGAGGGGCTCGAACTGGCGACCCTCGGTGTCTTGAACCGGCGACCTGCAGTCAGGACTGCCGCTCCGCTGCCAAGTCAGGCATGACCCCGACCCGGATGGGTAAAAACCTGAATCGAACTTAGTTGACAGCTTCTTTCAGTGCTTTACCGGCTTTGAAACCTGGTTTTTTGGCTGCTGCGATTTCCAGCGTCTTACCGGTCTGTGGGTTACGACCAATGCGAGCCGGACGATCAGTTACGGAGAAGGTACCGAAACCAACCAGAACAACAGAGTCGCCAGCCTTGAGAGCGCCAGTGACGGATTCGATTACAGCGTCCAGCGCACGGCCAGCAGCAGCTTTCGGGATATCAGCGGATGCAGCGATAGCATCAATCAGTTCCGACTTGTTCACTCTAAGTCCCCTTATATCTATTTGAGTATGATTCTAAGTTTTTTTGGTGAAAGCAAAAACGAGTGCTGAATGGCCTACAGACACTTAAGAGCCGCTTTATAACAAGGGCTCTAAAAAGCTGTCAAGAAAGCCCCCCAGGCAAATACGTACTAATGCGTGCTAATTCTTTCCTTAGAATCTGCGTCGCGTTTCTCATCCTTCGCGACTATCTCCGGAGCCACGTCCGGCAAGGGCTCCGGCGCGTATTGCAACGCAATTTGCAGGACCTCGTCAATCCATTTAACCGGTTTAATCTGTAGATCCTGCTTGATATTGTCCGGAATCTCTTTGAGATCGCGCACATTCTCTTCAGGAATGATCACGGTCTTGATTCCGCCACGGTGGGCAGCCAACAGTTTTTCTTTCAAGCCGCCAATGGCCAAGACCTGGCCACGCAACGTGATCTCGCCGGTCATGGCGACATCCGCACGTACCGGAATGCCGGTCAATGCCGATACCAGGGCCGTGCACATGCCTACACCGGCGCTAGGGCCATCCTTTGGCGTCGCCCCTTCCGGCATATGGATGTGCGTGTCGCGCTTCTCATGGAAGTCCAGAGGGATCCCCAGGCTCTTCGCCCTGCTGCGGACAACGGTCAAGGCCGCGGTGATCGATTCGACCATCACGTCACCCAAGGAACCGGTCTTGATCAACTGGCCCTTGCCCGGTACGACGGCCGCTTCGATGGTCAGCAGCTCGCCGCCCACCTGAGTCCACGCCAACCCGGTCACCTGGCCAATCTGATCCTGCTGCTCGGCCAGGCCGTAGCGGAATTTACGCACGCCCAGGAAGTGCTCCAGCATGTCTGCGGTGACCTTCACCGAGAAGCGTTTCTCCAGCGCATGTTCCTTGACGGCCTTGCGGCAAACCTTGGCAATCTGGCGCTCCAGCCCACGCACACCGGCTTCACGGGTGTAGTAGCGGATGATGTCGCGGATCGCTTCTGCGTCAAACTCCAGCTCGCCTTTCTTCAGGCCGTTGGCCGTAATCTGCTTAGGCGAAAGGTATTTGACGGCGATGTTGATCTTCTCGTCTTCGGTGTAGCCCGGCAGACGGATCACTTCCATCCGGTCCAGCAACGCCGGCGGGATGTTCATCGAGTTCGAAGTGCACAGGAACATCACATCGGACAGGTCGTAATCGACTTCCAGATAGTGATCGTTGAAGTTGTGGTTCTGCTCGGGATCGAGCACCTCCAGCAACGCCGATGCCGGATCGCCACGCATGTCACTGCCCATCTTGTCGATTTCATCGAGCAGGAACAGCGGGTTGCGGACACCCACTTTTGTCATCTTTTGAATCAATCTTCCTGGCATCGAACCGATATAAGTACGGCGATGGCCACGAATTTCCGCCTCGTCACGCACGCCACCGAGGGCCATGCGCACGAATTTGCGGTTGGTGGCGTGAGCAATCGACTCCGCCAGGGACGTTTTACCCACCCCGGGAGGACCGACCAGGCACAGCACCGGACCACGAATTTTCTTCACGCGCTTTTGCACGGCGAGGTATTCGAGGATGCGTTCCTTGACCTCTTCGAGGCCATAGTGGTCGGCATCCAGAATGTCTTCTGCACGCGCCAGGTCCAGGCGCACCTTGCTCTGGGCCTTCCACGGCACTTGAACCAGCCAGTCGATGTACGAACGCACCACGGTCGCTTCCGCGGACATCGGCGACATCTGCTTGAGCTTGTTCAGCTCGGCCGTCGCCTTGGCCAGCGCGTCTTTCGGCAGGCCGGCGGCATCGATACGCTTTTTCAGCTCTTCGACTTCGTTGTGGCCTTCGTCACTGTCGCCGAGCTCTTTCTGAATGGCCTTCATCTGCTCATTCAGGTAGTACTCGCGCTGACTGCGCTCCATTTGTTTCTTGACGCGGCCGCGAATGCGTTTTTCGACTTGCAACAGATCGATCTCGGCATCCAGCAACGCCAGAACGTGCTCGACCCGGGCCGACAAATCGATGATTTCGAGGATTTCCTGCTTCTGTTCGATCTTCAGCGCCATGTGCGCGGCCATGGTGTCCACCAGGCGGCCTGGCTCATCGATGCTGTTGAGCGACGACAGGACTTCTGCCGGGACTTTCTTGCCCAACTGCACGTATTGCTCGAACTGGGACAGCAAGCTGCGAACGAACACTTCCGATTCGCGCTCTGGCGCTTCAACTTCGTCGATCAGGGAGACTTCGGCACGGCAGTGGCCGTCCACTTCGCTGAAGCGCTCGACAGCGCCCCGCTGCTCGCCTTCGACCAGAACCTTGACCGTTCCGTCAGGCAGCTTGAGCAGCTGCAGAACGGTGGCAATCGTACCAACGCGATACAGGGCATCTTCACCGGGATCGTCGTCAGCCGGGTTTCTCTGGGCCAGCAGAAGGATCTGCTTGTCACCCGTCATCGCAGCCTCGAGGGCTTCGATGGATTTCTCGCGCCCCACGAACAGCGGGATAACCATGTGCGGATAAACCACGACATCACGCAATGGCAGGAGAGGCAATTCGATGGTTGTCTTCATGATTTCGCCTCTACGGCGGCCATAAGGCCGTAAACAGATGGAAGTAAGCTTGAAACCAAGATGGGGGCTGCCCAGGAAAAAAACAAGCGGATAAAAGAACCACTTGAAAGATTGCAGCATACGGATGCTGCTGTGACGGGCCGGATACGCCTTCAAAGACCGCCTTCGCTGGCAAGCCGGCTCCTGCAGGCCAGATCCCGAAATAGCAAAGGGGCCCGAAGGCCCCTTCTTTATTCAAGCTGCGTGACGCTTATGCGTCTGGCGCAGCCTTGGCGGTCGGCTCACTGTTTTCATAGATATACAGTGGCTTGGACTTGCCTTCTATCACGCTTTCATCGATCACTACTTTGCTCACCTCCGATTGCGAGGGGATTTCATACATAGTGTCGAGCAATACACCTTCGAGAATCGAACGCAGGCCACGGGCACCGGTTTTACGCTCCAGGGCACGCTTGGCGACCGATTTCAGAGCGTCGGTCCGGAATTCCAGATCCACGCCTTCCATCTCGAACAGCTTGGCATACTGCTTGGTCAGAGCATTTTTCGGCTCGGTGAGGATCTGCATCAATGCAGCCTCGTCGAGCTCGTCCAGCGTGGCAAGTACCGGCAGACGACCGACGAATTCCGGGATCAGACCGAACTTGACCAGATCGTCAGGCTCGACTTCACGCAGGGACTCACCGACTTTCTTGCCTTCTTCCTTGCTGCGCACTTCTGCGTTGAAACCGATGCCACCCTTGGTGGAACGGTTTTGAATGACCTTCTCAAGACCAGAGAACGCGCCACCGCAGATGAACAGGATGTTACGGGTGTCGACCTGCAGGAATTCCTGCTGCGGATGCTTGCGACCACCTTGAGGCGGAACGGAAGCGACCGTGCCTTCGATCAACTTGAGCAGGGCCTGCTGCACGCCTTCACCGGAAACGTCCCGGGTGATCGACGGGTTGTCAGACTTGCGCGAAATCTTGTCGATTTCATCGATGTAGACAATGCCCATCTGGGCCTTTTCCACGTCGTAATCGCATTTCTGCAGCAGCTTCTGAATGATGTTCTCGACATCTTCACCCACGTAACCCGCCTCGGTGAGGGTGGTTGCGTCAGCGATGGTGAACGGCACGTTCAGCAAGCGGGCCAGTGTTTCGGCAAGCAGGGTCTTACCCGAGCCTGTCGGGCCGATCAGCAGGATGTTGCTCTTGCCGAGTTCGACGTCGTCATTCTTTTTGTCACGCTGATTCAGGCGCTTGTAGTGGTTGTACACCGCTACGGCCAAAACCTTTTTCGCACGCTCCTGACCAATCACATACTGATCAAGGATGCCGCTGATTTCTTTAGGCGAAGGCAATTTATGCGCGCTGCTTTCGGCCTGTGCTTCCTGCACCTCCTCGCGGATGATGTCGTTGCACAGGTCGACGCACTCGTCGCAGATAAAGACCGAGGGGCCGGCAATCAATTTGCGTACTTCATGCTGGCTTTTGCCACAGAAGGAGCAATAGAGCAGCTTGCCGTTGTCCTCGCCGTTGCGGGTGTCAGTCATTCGTTCGATCCAAATCCGATAGGCTTGCAACACAAGATGAAGGCTATTGCGGGCTTTTTCAAGCCCGCCGGTGATCGGACCCGCCGACCAACCTTATTTTGAGCTGCTTATTTTAAGCGGGGCGCTGGCTGATCACTTCATCGATCAACCCGTACTCACGCGCGGCTTCTGCACTCATGAAATTGTCGCGGTTGGTATCGCGCTCGATTTCTTCAAGAGTACGCCCGCTATGCAGGGCCATCAGCGTGTTGAGACGCTCGCGAATGAAGAGGATTTCCTTGGCATGGATTTCGATATCCGACGCCTGGCCCTGGAAACCGCCCAGTGGCTGGTGAATCATCACTCGCGAGTTCGGCAGGCAATAACGCTTGCCAGGTGCACCGGCCGTCAGCAGGAACGCGCCCATGCTGCACGCCTGACCGATACAAGTGGTCGACACGTTGGGTTTGATGAACTGCATGGTGTCGTAGATCGACATGCCCGCCGTCACCGAACCGCCCGGGGAGTTGATATAGAGATGGATGTCCTTGTCCGGGTTTTCCGCTTCAAGGAACAGCAGTTGCGCACAGATCAGGTTGGCCATGTAGTCCTCTACGGGGCCCACCAGAAAGATCACCCGCTCCTTGAGGAGACGCGAGTAGATGTCGTAGGCGCGCTCGCCACGAGCGGACTGCTCGACAACCATCGGGACCAGGCCGCCGGCGGCCTGGATATCAGAGTTCTGCTGAATATACGAATTACGGAACATGCTCTGCAGTCACTCCCAAATAGTTATGTCTTGAATACGCATAAGCCAGCTCGAAGGCTGGCTTATGGTGTTTGCTTCTTACCGCAAAAGTGATCAGTCGGCTTGTGGTGCTTCTACCGGCTTGACTGCTTCTTCGTAAGAGACCGATTTGTCGGTCACGCTAGCTTTCTGCAGAACAGTATCCACAACTTGCTCTTCCAGCACAACCGAGCGAACTTCGTTCAGTTGCTGGTCGTTCTTGTAGTACCAGGACACAACTTGCTCAGGTTCCTGGTAGGCCGAAGCCATTTCCTGAATCATCTCGCGAACGCGGGTTTCGTCAGGCTTGAGGTCGAATTGCTTGACCACTTCAGCCACGATCAGACCCAGTACTACGCGGCGCTTGGCTTGCTCTTCGAACAGCTCGGCCGGCAGTTGGTCAGGCTTGATGTTGCCGCCGAACTGCTGAACAGCCTGCACGCGCAGACGGTCAACTTCGTTGGACAGCAGAGCCTTTGGCACTTCGATCGGGTTGGTGGCCAGCAGACCGTCCATTACCTGATTCTTGACCTTGGATTTGATCGCCTGACGCAGTTCACGCTCCATGTTCTTGCGAACTTCGGCGCGGAAGCCTTCCAGACCGGTTTCCTTGATGCCGAATTGAGCGAAGAATTCTTCGGTCAGTTCTGGCAGCTTTGGCTCGGAAACGGTGTTGACGGTCACGGTGAACTCGGCGGTTTTGCCAGCCAGGTCCAGGTTCTGATAGTCCTCTGGGAAAGTCAGGTTCAGAACGCGTTCTTCACCGGCTTTGGCGCCAACCAGGCCATCTTCGAAACCAGGGATCATGCGGCCGGAACCCAGAACCAGCTGGGTACCCTTGGCGGAACCGCCAGCGAACACTTCACCGTCGACCTTGCCGACGAAATCGATGTTCAGCTGGTCTTCGTTTTGAGCAGCGCGATCGGCCACTTCGAAACGGGTGTTCTGCTTGCGCAGGATGTCCAGCATCTTGTCCAGATCGGCATCAGACACGTCAGCGCTCAGGCGCTCTACGGTGATACCTTCGAAACCGGCAACGGTGAACTCAGGGAACACTTCGAATACGGCTACGTATTCCAGGTCCTTGCCCGCTTCCAGGGATTTTGGCTCGATCGAAGGCTGACCAGCCGGGTTCAGCTTCTGCTCAACCACAGCTTCGTAGAAGGAAGACTGGATCACGTCGCCTACAGCTTCCTGGCGAGCGTCAGCACCGAAACGGCGCTTGATTTCGCTCATTGGCACTTTGCCTGGACGGAAGCCAGCAATCTTGGCCTTTTGGGCGGTCTGCTGCAGACGCTTGTTGACCTGGCTCTCGATGCGCTCAGCCGGCACGGTGACGCTCATGCGGCGCTCAAGAGCAGTAGTATTTTCAACAGAAACTTGCATGGATATTCCTCGTTGCACAGACGTTAGCCGGCCGTTTCCGACCCCAGAATCAAGGGCATGCATTCTAGTGGGTCAAACTCAAGAAGTCACCCTACTGAAAACGGGTAAAAACGCAGCAGGCAATTTATAGGTGCGAATGCACGAATGCACCTCGCCCCGATGGCAAATACAACCAATCACGCCAGGGCTCTGCGCCAACCTTTCCCTATATAGAGAAGGTCGCCAATCATCTCCCTGACAGCCGATCTCGCAAGCAAGGCCGGCGGGCAGGACAGCATCATCGAGAAACATAAATACGACGAAACGCCCGCCCCTGCGACCCGGAACCTGCGGCCGCCGAAACAAAAAAGGCGCCAGACTTTTCAATCTGGCGCCTTTCGAAATATGGGGTGGACGATGGGGATCGAACCCACGACAACGGGAGTCACAATCCCGTGCTCTACCAACTGAGCTACGCCCACCATATTGCCTGTTAAAGAAGCCAAACAACTTCTTTATCAAGCTCCAGCCAGGCCAAGTGCCTGAATGAAGCTTTATTTGGTGCGGATGAAGAGACTCGAACTCTTACGCCTCGCGGCGCTGGAACCTAAATCCAGTGTGTCTACCAATTCCACCACATCCGCGGATGAAGCCTTTAAAGCAAAGGCGCCAGACTGTTAATCTGGCGCCTTTCGAAATATGGGGTGGACGATGGGGATCGAACCCACGACAACGGGAGTCACAATCCCGTGCTCTACCAACTGAGCTACGCCCACCATATCGCGCTACTTGTGCCAAAGCTGCCTAATGGCGCACCCGGCAGGACTCGAACCTGCGACCATCCGCTTAGAAGGCGGATGCTCTATCCAGCTGAGCTACGGGCGCCTTGCTAGCTGTAACCTTGGAGGACTACAAACTAAGTGCTTTCCAGTCTTGCAGAATCGTAATCCTGCTCAACCTTCCTAACCAGTGCTAGGCTGTGCCCGACAAGTGCGACGAATAGTATAGAGCCCCCCGAAGGTCGTCAAATCCTTTTTAAAAAAAATTCATTTAATTAAAGGAGTTAGGGGAATTTGCAGACCAAGCGCCTTTGCCCTCACCGCATGACATGCGAGAATGCGTTCTCTTTTTTTCCCCTCTCGATGGTTAATCACGCGCAATGACTGCACAACTTATCGACGGCAAATCGATCGCCGCCAGCCTGCGCCAGCAGATCGCCCAACGTGTCACCGAGCGTCGCCAGCAAGGCCTGCGCACGCCCGGCCTTGCGGTGATCCTGGTCGGCAGCGATCCTGCCTCTCAGGTTTATGTCTCGCACAAGCGTAAAGACTGTGAAGAGGTCGGCTTTCTATCCCAAGCCTATGACCTGCCTTCCGAAACCACTCAAGAAGCGCTGACCGAGCTGATCGATCGCCTGAACGACGACCCTGCAATCGACGGCGTTCTGCTTCAACTTCCGCTTCCCGAACACCTGGACGCCTCCAGGCTGCTGGAGCGCATTCGTCCGGATAAAGACGTCGACGGTTTCCATCCTTATAACGTCGGTCGCCTGGCCCAGCGCATTCCACTGCTGCGCCCATGCACCCCCAAAGGCATTATGACCCTGCTGGAAAGCACCGGTGTCGACCTTTACGGGATGGATGCCGTGGTCGTCGGCGCGTCCAATATCGTTGGCCGCCCGATGGCGATGGAATTGCTGCTGGCCGGCTGCACCGTGACGGTCACCCACCGCTTTACCAAGGACCTGGCCGGCCATGTCGGCCGTGCGGATCTGGTCGTCGTCGCCGCCGGCAAGCCGGGCCTGGTCAAGGGCGAATGGATCAAGGAAGGCGCGATCGTGATCGATGTCGGCATCAACCGCCAGGACGACGGCAAGCTGGTCGGTGACGTGATCTACGAAACCGCCCTGCCCCGCGCTGGCTGGATCACCCCGGTACCGGGCGGCGTAGGCCCGATGACCCGTGCCTGCCTGCTGGAAAACACCCTGTACGCCGCCGAAACCCTGCACAGCTGAGTTTCAACGCGCACGCTGTCAGCGTGACAAGGAACCCCGCCCTGGCGGGGTTTTTTTTGCCTGCGAGAAACACCGACCGCCCGCCGGAAAATGACTTTTTTTTCATGTTTCTCAGGACTTTCACCTGTTACTTGAACAACCATCGACAGTTATTCAGCCATACTCCAGAATGACGCGCTTTTCAGGAAACAGTCCGTTACAGAACGGCTTATCAACACTTTATGAGTCTGCCAGCGTGAATATCCGTCTTTCCATCCTGAGCCTATTTTTTGCAGTTGCAGGGACTCTCATCACGCCCTTCGCCAGCGCTGGCGAAACCACCGCAGCACCGCGAGACACGAAGACACTCAAGCTCGCTTCCGGCAGCTCCTTGCTGCTGGACATGCAGACCAACAAAGTCATCTACGCCAGCAATCCTGACGTGGTGGTGCCGATCGCTTCCGTCAGCAAGTTGATGACAGGCCTGGTCGTGGTCGAGTCTCGGCAGAACATGGACGAATACATCAACATCAACATCAGCGACACACCGGAAATGAAAGGTGTGTACTCCCGGGTCAAGCTCAAGAGCGAACTGCCGCGCCGGGAAATGCTGCTGATTGCCCTGATGTCATCTGAAAACCGAGCCGCCGCAAGCCTGGCCCACCACTATCCGGGTGGCTATGCCGCGTTCATTGCTGCAATGAACGCCAAGGCCCGGGCTTTGGGCATGACCAATACCCATTTCGTCGAGCCGACCGGTCTCTCGCCGCGCAACGTTTCGACCGCTCGCGATTTAAGCAAACTGTTGATCGCCGCGCACAAGTACCCGCTGCTGACCGAGCTGAGTACAACCAAGGAAAAGACCGTTTCGTTTCGCAAACCGAACTACAGCCTGGGTTTCCGCAACACCGACCATTTGGTCCGCAAGCCGGATTGGGACATCCAGCTGACAAAAACCGGCTTCACCAACGAGGCCGGCCACTGCCTGGTGCTGGTGACCCGGATGGCTAACCGCCCGGTGGCCTTGGTGATCCTTGACGCCTATGGCAAGTACACCCACTTTGCCGATGCCACGCGCATGCGTAATTGGGTAGAGAGCGGAAAGAGCGCGGACGTGCCTTCCGTAGCCTTGCAGTACAAGGCAGACAAGAACCTCAAGCAGCGGCAGAGCGGCGTGGTAGAAGCGTCGAAGTAACCTTGCTGCAAACGCATGAAAAAGCCCCGGACATCCGGGGCTTTTTTTCGTCGCAAAGTTAGTCGTTAGGCAGCGGCATCTGGTCGTCATCCGGGATACCGTCGCCGGTACTTGGATCTCTCCAACCCTTCGGCTTTTCAGTGGGCGCCACCGTTGGCCGTGCCAGGGGATCCCTCAACGGGCTGTCGGGATCCATCACCGGATCGGTGCTTTGCTCGGGGGTTGTGGGGACAGTTTCCGGACGTTTGTCGTCGAAACTGGAATCGGTAGACATACACACCTCCATTGGACCTAAGGCTTCAGATCACCCAGTGGATCGTAGGGCTTGGCCGGAGCCTTGGGGTTGTCACCCGGTTTCACGTCCCTCGGTGCCTTGGCGGGCCCGATCGGGTCGACCTGAGGATCGGCAAGGTCCGGGGAATCGGGATCAAAACCCAGCTCATCGCCAGACGAATGCTCGGATGAGTGTGGACCGACGGGCGTAGTTGAATGAGCCATGGGCGCCTCCTGTATCAAGGCCCGGAAAGATCCGGGCCTTTGCAGATTAGAGGCTGGCATCGGGCGCTGGTGCCCGGAGGGTGACGAACGGACTTACTGTGCGGCCAGGGCTTTTTTAGCTTTTGCAGCCGCCGGCTCCTGGCCCGCCTGCGCCAGATCATTGGCTGCCTTGAGCCAGCGTTGCTGATCGACCTGGGCGGGAATCTGCGTCGGATTCTGGATCAACACTGCCCAACCGCCGGCATCCTTGAACGCCGATTCAAAAGAACCGAAGCTCATCAACGTCCGCTGACTCATGCCTGCGCGCAGCAGCACGGTCTGCTTCTGACGGTTGTACCCGGTGAGAATCGCATAACGCGGTTCGGCCCACATCGCCGAGCCTTCGGTGAAGCGCACCATCACCGGATAACCGGCCGCGACCTGGGTCAACAAGGCCGGCAAGGTCGCGTCAAGGGGATAGACCACCATCCCGTACTCACGCGCGAGGTTCACCATGTTCTGTTGCAGCTGGGCTTCGGCGCCCGGCAAATGCAGCGGTTTGTCGAGCAAACCCGGCGTAATCACGATGTTCTGCTGGGACAGCATGCTGGCCAGCACCTGCGGTCCGCTTTGATTGGCCACGCCCTTGTAGAAGCGGCCACTGAGTTCGACCCGCTCCGGCAGACGCTTGATCTCAGGTGCAACACTCCCGGCGCAACCCGCCAGCGCCACCACACATCCCGCCATCAGCGCCGCCGACAGCATTCGAGAAAATACCCGCACCATCATCACTCTCTTGTTCAGGCGCCAGGCAACAATATTCCCGGCAAGGCCGTTGATCATAGGACGCCGCGCGACAGCGGTATAGCCTTAACCGGCAGTTGTTTGCATTCGATAGAGCGAACTGGTTGGTGACTGCCGACTTTCGGTCAATAGCCTGAAATACAGCAACGGCTAGACTGTTCCTTGAAGAGACGACAGCGAAGCGTGAGTGCCCATTGAAGGGCAAAGAGGAGGCACCGATGAGCCTGACCATGATCATTGTAATGTTGGTTTGCGGCTGGCTGGCGGTAGCCGCCGCCATGCTGTGGGGCGTGCTGCGCATTACTCGCCGCCACCATCACCCTGTCCAGCCGGCGCCTGCGCAAGATGCGGACAAGGCACCGAGCCAGCACGCCAACGCTCACTGACACCACCTTTATCCGAGACCAACAAAAACGGCCGCCTGCACTCCTTCGAGTTCAGGCGGCCGTTTCTTTTAGCGGCGGTCAGACTTCAGTGGCAACCCGCTTCTGCCTGGACCGACGGGACATCATGTTCAACACCTCGATCGCAGCCGAGAATGCCATGGCCGCATAGACGTAGCCTTTCGGTACATGGGCGCCAAAGCCTTCGGCAATCAGCGTCATGCCGATCATGATCAGGAAGCCCAGGGCCAGCATCACCACTGTCGGGTTGTCGTTGATGAACTTGGCCAGCGGATCAGCCGCCAGCAACATCACCAGTACCGACACCACCACCGCGATGACCATGATCGGCAAATGCTCGGTCATGCCGACAGCGGTAATGATGCTGTCGATGGAGAACACCATATCCAGCATCAGGATCTGACCGATCGCGGCCGCGAAGCCCAGGGTCACGGTCGAGGTCGCCGACTTCGGATCTTCCGGTGCCGGGTCCATGCTGTGATGGATCTCGGTGGTCGCCTTCCACAACAGGAACAGGCCACCGGCAATCAGGATCATGTCTTTCCAGGAAAACGCGTGGCCGAGGATCTCGATCACCGGATTGGTCAACTGGACGATGAACGCGATGGTGCTCAGCAAGCCCAGACGCAGGATCAACGCCATGCCGATACCGATGCGCCGTGCCCGCTGTCGATTGTGCAAGGGCAGCTTGTTGGTCAGGATCGAGATGAAGATCAGGTTGTCGATGCCGAGCACGATCTCCATCACGATCAGGGTGGCAAGGGCGACCCAGGCGGTGGGGCTGGCGGCAAGTTGTAAAAGGTAGTCCATGGGTCAGTCCTGACTCGTTGTAATACGGTTTAGATTTCCTGGGAGGAAGATTCGGTTTTGTCCGAGTCTTTTTCCGATGATTCTTTTTTGCTGATCAACCCGCCGGTGGCGTCACTGAGTGCTTGCTCGGCGGCCTTATGGGTATCGTCAATCGCCTGTTTGGCGCTTTCGGCAGCCTTGCCCATCAATTGTTGCGCGCTTTTCTCGGCCTGGTCGCAACCGGCCAGTACCAGTAAAGACGTGATCAGCAATGCCGTGGCTTTAAGCTTCATGATGCTTTCCTCGATAGAACGAACGGGACCTAAACGATGGCCCGTTGATAGCGATGCATTCTAGGGAAGTGAATACTTCAGGAAAATTCGTATTTTCAGCGGCTATACTTCGGTTTTTACGAACTGTAGATCGCCATGCTCAACTATCGGCAATTGCATTACTTCTGGGTGGTGGCCAAGACCGGCAGCATCGTGCGCGCCTGTGAGCAGCTCAATCTCACGCCGCAAACCATCAGTGGGCAGATTTCATTACTGGAACAGACCTTTGGCATCGAGTTGTTTCGGCGTGTCGGACGGCAACTCGAACTCACCGAGGCCGGCCGGCAGGCACTGCCCTACGCCGAACAAATGTTTCAGCTGGGTGGCGAACTGGAACTGATGCTGCGGGCACAACCCAATGAGCAGCAGATCCTGTTTCGCGTCGGCGTGGCTGACGTGGTGCCCAAATCCATCGTCTATCGCCTGATTGCACCGACCATGGAGCTGAGCGAACCGCTGCGCATCACTTGTCGCGAAGACAAGCTTGAACGTTTGTTGGCCGACCTGGCGATCCAGCGCCTGGACCTGGTGATATCCGACAGCCCCATGCCATCGCACCTGGACATCAAGGGCTACAGCCAGAAACTCGGTGAGTGCGGGATCAGCTTCTTCGCCACCCCAGAGCTGGCGGCCCGTTACGGTCACGACTTTCCGCGCAACCTGCACGGTGCGCCGCTACTGATTCCCGGGCCGGAAACCGTGGTGCGCAGCCGTTTGCAACGGTGGTTTGCCGAGCAGCAGATCCAGCCGCAAATTGTCGGCGAGTTCGACGATAGCGCCCTGATGCAGGCCTTCGGCCAATCCGGCAGCGGGATCTTCATCGGCCCGAGCGTGATTGCCGATGAGGTGCGACGCCAATATGGCGTGCAGGTGATCGGCCAGACCGACGCGGTGAGCGAGTCGTTCTATGCCATCTCAGTGGAACGCAAGGTCAAGCACCCCGGCATTGTCGCCATTACCGAAGGTGCCCGACGCGAGCTGTTTACCGAGTTTTAGGACACTCAGGCGCAGACTTCCCGGGGCTTGAAGGTCATCAGCGCGATGGCCAGCAGGATCGAGGCGAGGATGAACGCCGCAGCAGCAAAGCCAAGGCCTTGCAGGCCGACGCTGTCGATTACCCGGCCACCGATCATCGCGCCCAGACCGATACCGAGGTTGGCCCCGGCGATGTTCAGCGAAGCGGCGAACGCTGGCGCTTCGGGCGCAGCTTTCATCAGACGCACATGGCTGACCAGGAACAACGCTGCCTGGGTCACGCCCCAGATGCCCATCGCTGCTGCCAGACCCAGCGGCGAGTGGATGTTCGGCACCAGCGCCACCAGGCCGGCAATCATGAACGCACAGAACATCATCGACGCCATCAGCGGATGACGATCCACCGCACGGCCACCCAGGGAGTTGCCGATCAGCCCGACCGCACCAAAGCCCATCAGGCACCAGCCGACCACGGTGCCGTTGAAACCGGCCAGTCGCTCAAGGATGTCCGCCAGATAGGTGTACGCGGTGAACATGCCGCTGAACACAATCACTGACAGCAGCACGTGACCGAGCATCAGCGGGCTGCGCAGGATCTTGAACTGCGAGCGAAAGCTCACCTGATGCTGGTGCAGGTTGGTCCTGGGCAGATAGATAAACAGCAGCAACGCCTTGGCAAAGGCGATGACCGCCAGAATCGCGAAAGCACTGCGCCAGCCGAACGCATCGGAAATCAGCGTGCCCACGGGAATGCCGAACACCGTGGCGCAAACGATGCCGAAGCCGATCTTGGCGATGGCGCGACCGGCGTAATCCGGCCCGACGATGTCCACCGCCGTTTCGCTGGCCAAGGCCCAGAACACTGGCAACCCCAGCGCCGGGATCAAGCGGGCAAACGCCATCACCCAGATGTTCGGCGCCAGCGCCGCGACCGTGTTGGCCAGGCCAAACATGATCAGCACCGAGATGAACAACTTGCGACGCTCGAAGCGGGCGAAATACGCCGTCAGGAACGGCCCGAACGCGGCCACGGTGAAGGCGAACAGGGTCACCAGCAAACCGGCCTGCGGGATGCTGACCTCCAGGTCCCTGGCGATAGCCGGCAACAGGCCAACAATGATGAATTCCGTGGTCAGCACCGTGAAGCCGGCGGCGGACAACAGAAGAATGGGCAGCAGCATGCAAAACTCCAGAAAACGAAAACACCAGCGATAGCCCGAAGGCCCACTGGCAGACATGAAAATGAGGATGGCGAATCTTAAAAGAGTGTTTTCGGATGCGGTTGCACGAACCTGCAATTCGCGTTGAAGACCAGGGTGGCAGTTCGTCACAGGTCTGAAAGATCGTTCCTGCGCTGTGATAAAGTCCGCGCCCTGAAAAACGTACACCCTGTGATCAATGCCGATCATTTAAGGGGCAAAACCTGTGGGAGCGAGCTTGCTCGCGATGGCGGACCGTCAGACAACGCAAGTGTCGACTGTGCCAGCGTCATCGCGAGCAAGCTCGCTCCCACAAGGAATGCGGTGTTCTACACCCTGTATTCCCCTCCCGGTTTCCGGTCTGCGGCCTGCCCTGCTTGTTGCTGCAACTGCGACGAAACCATGCACTTATAAAAATTCAGAGATGCCGTTTTATGACAGCTTCATCCCCTTCTCTATTGCAACGCCTTAAACGCCTGAGCCTGGTCACACAGATCGTGATCGGCCTGATCGCCGGTATTGCCCTGGCGCTGTTTGCCCCCGACATGGCGAAGTCCACGGCGTTCATCGGCAAAGTGTTTGTCTCGGCGCTCAAAGCCGTCGCGCCGATCCTGGTGTTCGTGCTGGTCATGGCGTCGATTGCCAACCACAAGCACGGCCAGGAAACCCACATCCGGCCGATTCTGTTCCTGTATCTGCTGGGCACTTTCGCCGCGGCCGTCGTGGCGGTGGTTGCCAGCATGACGTTCCCGTCGAGCCTGGTGCTGTCGACCCAGGACGTCGCGGTCACTGCACCAGGCGGGATTGGCGAAGTGTTGCAAAGCCTGTTGCTGAGCGTGGTCGATAATCCGGTCAGCGCCCTGATGAATGCCAATTTCATCGGCATCCTGGCGTGGGCCATCGGTATGGGTATTGCCATCCGCCACGCCGGCGACACCACCCGTGAAGTGCTGGGCGACCTGTCCAACGGCGTGACGGTGATCGTGCGCCTGGTGATCAGCTTCGCCCCGCTGGGCATCTTCGGCCTGGTGGCCTCGACCCTCGCCACTTCCGGCTTCGGTGCGCTGATCGGCTACGCGCAGCTGCTGGCCGTGCTGCTGGGCTGCATGCTGTTCGTGGCGCTGGTGATGAACCCGCTCATCGTGTTCTGGAAACTGCGCCGCAACCCGTACCCGCTGGTGCTGACCTGCCTGCGCGAGAGCGGCATCACGGCGTTCTTCACCCGCAGCTCGGCGGCGAACATTCCGGTCAACCTGGAGTTGAGCAAGCGTCTGGGCCTGCACGAAGACACCTACTCGGTATCGATCCCGCTGGGCGCGACCATCAACATGGCGGGTGCTGCGATCACCATCACCGTACTGACCCTGGCGGCCGTGCACACCCTCGGCATCACCGTGGACGTTCCGACGGCGATCCTGCTGAGCGTCGTCGCGGCGATCTGCGCCTGCGGTGCTTCCGGTGTAGCCGGTGGTTCGCTGTTGCTGATTCCACTGGCGTGCAGCCTGTTCGGCATTCCGAGCGAAATCGCCATGCAGGTGGTGGCGGTCGGTTTCATCATCGGCGTGTTGCAGGACTCGGCGGAAACCGCGCTCAACTCGTCCACCGATGTGCTGTTCACCGCGGCGGCTTGCCTGGGTGAAGAGCAAAAAGCCGAACGCCTGGCCTGACCCCCTCCCCCTGTAGGAGCGAGCTTGCTCGCGATGGACGTCAACGATAACGCGTACTTTCTGGATAAACGCGTTGTACTCGGGTTCATCGCAAGCAAGCTCGCTCCTACAAAAAAAGCCCGCCAAGGCGCAAACCTTGGCGGGCTTTTTTGTACCCGGACGGTTTAGAACGCGCCCATGTAGTCGCGCTTGCCCACTTCCACGCCGTTATGGCGCAGCAGTGCGTAAGTGGTGGTGACGTGGAAGAAGAACTGCGGCAAGCCGTAGGTCAGCAGGTAGGACTGGCCACTGAAGCGCTTCTCTTTAGGCGTGCCCGGACGGGTGACGATCTCGATGCCTTCCTTGCCGTTGATCTGCTCCGGCTTGATCGAGCCGATGAAGGCCAGTGCCTTGGCAATCAACGCTTGCAGTTCGGCGAAGGTGGTTTCGCTGTCGTCGTACTTCGGCAGCTCGACTTCAGCCAGACGACCGGTAACACCCTTGCTGAAATCAACGGCGATCTGCACCTGACGCACCAGAGGGAACATGTCCGGGAACAGGCGCGCTTGCAGGAACGCGTTAGGGTCGATGTTTTTTTCGGTGGCGTGAGCCTCGGCCTTTTTCAGTACATCGCTCAGGGCGTTGAGCATTTGCTGGAAAACAGGCACGGAAGCGTCGTACAGGGAAATGGTCATGGCAGGTCTCGTATGGTGACTGGAGGGATCGCAGGTAACCTGTAGGAGCGAGCTTGCTCGCGATGGACGTGAACGATAACGCGTTCTGTCTGAATAAACGCGTAGCGCTGGAGTCCATCGCGAGCGAGCTCGCTCCTACAGGTGATCAGCGTTGGAACGTGGGCCGATTATAGCCATGCACACGCCTCCCGAGACCGGTCTTTTTCAGCTGCCGTAAACTTTGGCCGCAGGAACCGCCTGCGTCATCAGTTGAGCGACGGCATCGCCCATCTCGCCGACCGCCCAGCGGCCCTGGCGATCCAGTTGCGGACCACGGCGCCAGCCGTCGGCGATCGACAACTTGCCGCCCTCGACTTCGAACATCTGCCCGGTCACCTCGGCGGAAGCCTCGGAGCCGAGCCACACCACCAGCGGCGCAACGTTTTCCGGGGCGAAGTAGTCAAAGCCCTCTTCAGGCTTTTTCATGGTGTCGGCGAACACTTGCTCGGTCATCCCGGTGCGCGCGGCTGGCGCCAGGGCGTTGGCGGTGATCCCGTAGCGGCGCAGTTCAGCCGCCTGCACCAGCGTCAGCGAAGCAATACCGCCCTTGGCTGCCGCGTAGTTGGACTGACCGATGGAGCCCTGCAAACCGGCGCCGGAGCTGGTGTTGATGATCCGCGCATCGACCTTTGCGCCGCCCTTGACCTGCTCACGCCAGTACTTCACGGCGTGGCTGGAAATGCAGAAGTGACCCTTCAGGTGCACCGCTACCACGGCGTCCCAGTCGGCTTCGCTGAGGCTGGCGAACATGCGATCGCGGCAGATGCCGGCGTTGTTGACCACCACGTTCAGGTCGCCGAACGTTTCGATGGCCTGGCGCACGATCAAGCCCGCCGAGTCATAGCGGGTGATGTCGTCGCTGTTGGCCACGGCACTGCCGCCCTGGCCGAGGATTTCGCCGACCACGGCCAACGCCGCTTCACGGTTGATGTCGTTAACCACTACTTTTGCGCCTTCGGCGGCGAAGGCCAACGCGTAGGCACGGCCCAGACCACCGCCGGCACCGGTGATGATCACGACGCGGTTTTCACAGATTTTCATGTTCTACATCCTTCAAATTCATCACGGGTCGCCACAATCCCCTGTAGGAGCGAGCCCGCTCGCGATGGTCGTTAACGAATACGCGAGGTATCTGAATAACCGCATCGTTCTTGAGTCCATCGCGAGCAGGCTCGCTCCTACAGGATCGGTGTGCATCCTGGTTTACAGGCGTTCGATAATCGTCACGTTGGCCTGACCGCCGCCTTCGCACATGGTCTGCATGCCGAAGCGTCCGCCGCTGCGCTCCAGTTCATGCAGCAAGGTGCACATCAAGCGGGTGCCGGTGGCGCCCAATGGATGTCCGAGGGCAATCGCGCCGCCATTGACGTTGGTCTGTTCGTGGGGGTAGCCAGTCTCTTTCAACCAGGCCATGGCCACCGAGGCGAAGGCTTCGTTGATCTCCACCCGGTCAATGTCTTCGAGCTTCATGCCGGCGCGCTTGAGTGCGTAAGCGGTGGCCGGGATCGGCGCGGTGAGCATCCAGATCGGGTCTTCGGCGCGCACGCTCAGGTGATGGATGCGTGCCCGTGGCATCAGGCCGTAACGCTTGAGCGCCGCCTCCGAGACGATCAGCATCGCGCTGGCCGCGTCGCAGGTCTGGCTCGACACCGCGGCGGTGACCCGGTCACAGCCAAACAGGAATTCCAGCTCGGCCATTTTTTCCAGGCTGGTCTGGCGCGGGGTTTCGTCATGCAGCACACCGGCCAGCGGCACGATCTCGCGGTTGAAGCGGCCTTGCTCAATGGCCTGCAAGGCACGTCGATGGGACTCAAGCGAATAGGCTTCAAGTTGCGCCCGGGACAGGTCCCACTTTTCGGCGATCATCTGCGCCGAACGGAACTGCGTTGGGGGTTGCGCGCCATAGCGCCGCACCCAGCCTTCGGAACCGCTGAACGGATCGGTGAAGCCCAATGGTTCGGCGGCGATCATCGCCGAGGAAATCGGGATCTGGGTCATGGTCTGCACGCCACCGGCGATGACCACGTCCTGAGTGCCGCTCATCACCGCCTGGGCGGCGAAGTGCACCGCTTGCTGGGACGAACCGCACTGGCGATCGATGGTGGTGCCCGGCACCGATTGCGACAAGCCGGCCGCCAGCCAACTGGTGCGGGCGATGTCACCGGCCAACGGGCCGATGGTGTCGACACAGCCGAAGATCACGTCGTCGTAATCCTCGTCGGGAATGGCATTGCGCTCGACCAGCGCGCGCAATACGTGGGCGCCCAGGTCGGCGGCGTGGATCTGGCTCAGACCACCTTTGCGCCGCCCGGTGGGCGTACGCAGGGCGTCGACTATGTAGGCTTCAGGCATGGTCTACCTCTGTGAAAAATTGAAATCTGGTATTGAGTGCGCCGAAAAACCTGTGGGAGCGAGCTTGCTCGCGATTGCGTCAGTTCAGTCGACAAAAATGTTGAATGTGCTGCCGCCATCGCGAGCAAGCTCGCTCCCACAGGGATGTAGTCACCCTTACTGACGGGTTAGAACGTACTGCCCGCACCTAGCGCGGGTTGCACGTCGAACAGCACAGCGCGAATCCGCCCTTTGTGATGGCCGCGATCGCCCCAGACCTTGTCCAGCGCCCAGGCGCGCTTCATGAACAGATGCAAGTCGACTTCCCAGGTGTACCCCATGGCGCCGTGGGCCTGGATGGTGTTCTTCGCCGCAAGCATGGCCGCTTCCGCCGTTGCCAGCTTGGCGTGGGAGACGAATACGTCCTGATCTGCCTGCTGCTCTGCGAGCGCATAGGCGGCGCGATACAGCGGGCCTTTAGCGAACTCGATCTGCACCGCGACGTTAGCCATCAGATGCTTGACCGCCTGGAACGACCCCACCGGTTTGCCGAACTGCTTGCGCTCGAAGGTGTAGTCCACCGCCAGGTCGACCATGCGCTTGGCCAGCCCGAGCAATTGCGCGGCACTGGCGAGGGCGCCACGGTTGAAGGCTGCGGCCCACAAACGTCGGCCCTGTTCACCGCTGGCAACACAGGTGTCCGGTGTTGGCGTCCACTCGACCTGGTACAACTGACGGCTCGGGTCGACCGACTCATTGCGGGTCAGACGCACGGCATCACGCTCCAGCGCATGCACTTCATCGCCATGGGCCAGCAACAGCAGATCGGCGACATGGGCATCGCTGACCAGCGGATTACCTGGCTCGGAAACCGCGAGACGTGCACGGCCCTCGGCCACTCGCGACAGCCATTTTTGTTTGAGCGGGGCGTGTTGCTCATCCAGGGCGGCGAGCAACGGCACGCCGACCAGCATGGTGTCCACCAGCGGCTCAGGCAGACCGGCGTAACCGCATTCCTGGGCAATCAGCACGAAGTCCAGCTCATTCATGCCCATGCCGTCCTGTGCCTCGGGCACGGTCAGGGCGGTCAGGCCCAGTTCCACCAATTGCGCCCAGAGTTGCTCACTGCGCCCGCTGTCGCTCTGCCACAGTTCGCGAATGCGTTCCGGGGTAACTTCGTTGATCAGAAAGCTGCGGACGTTGTCCTGAAACAGCAGTTGGTCGCGGCTGAAACTAAAGTCCATGGTCTACTCCTCAGGCACGCGGCATGCCGAGCATGCGTTCGGCAATGATGTTGCGCTGGATCTCGTTGGTGCCGGCGTAGATCGGCCCGGCCTGGGCAAACAGGAAACCTTCCAGCCAATGGCCGACGTCACCGGCGGCAGGGGCATGCGGCAGCAGTTCGCCACGCAAACCGAGAATGCTCATGGCGGTGTCGTGCATGCGCTGGTCGAGTTCGGACCAGAAGATCTTGTTGGTCGACGATTCCGGCCCGATCTTGCCGCCCTGCACCAGCTGCGAGGCGGTCATGTAGGTGCCCAGGGTGTAGGCCTCGGCATCGAGCCAGGCGCGCATCACTGCTTCGCCAATGGCCGGGTCGCGGTCGGCCTGCTCGCGGTTGGCCTGGTACAACTGCACCAGACGCCTGGCGGTTTCCTGGAAGCGCGCAGGCGAGCGCAGCAGCAAACCGCGCTCGAAACCGGCGGTGGACATCGCCACGTGCCAGCCCATGCCTTCACCACCGAGGGCGTTCTCCACCGGCACCTTGACGTCGTCGAAGAAAATCTCGGCGAAACCCGGCAAGCCATTGAGCTGCGGAATCGGCCGCACGGTGATCCCCGGTGTGTTCAGCGGCAGCAGGATGAACGTCAGGCCGTGATGGCGCTGAGACTGCGGGTCGGTGCGGAAAATACCGAACGCCCAGTCAGCCCACACCGCGCGGGTCGACCAGGTTTTCTGGCCGTTGATCACGTAGTGGTCGCCCACCCGCTCAGCCTTGGAGCGGATCGCCGCCATGTCGGAACCGGCGCCCGGCTCGGACCAGGCCTGGGCCCAGATGTCTTCGCCGGTGGCCATGCGCGGCAGGAATCGCGCTTTCTGCTCTTCGCTGCCGTACTCCATCAGGGTCGGGCCGAGCAGGAAGATGCCGTTCTGGTTGACCCGTGCCGGCGCCCCGGAACGGTAATATTCCTCTTCGAAAATCAGCCACTCGATCAGGTCGCAGCCACGGCCACCGAGTTCGGTCGGCCAGGTGACCATGCCCCAACGGCCTTCATTGAGCTTGGCTTCCCAAGCGCGGTGCTCGGCAAAACCTTGCTCGGTGTCGAACGATTGCAGCGGTTCACTCGGTACATTGGCCGCCAGCCAGGTCCGCGCATCAAAGCGAAAGGCCTGCTGGGCCGGGGTATAGGTCAGGTCCATGGATATGCCTTCAGCCGTTGAATCGGGCATCGCGTTTCTCGACGAACGAGTCGCGTGCTTCCTGAGAGTCCAGTGAGCGGTAGGCTTCGAGGGTGAAGCCCTGCTCCCAGCGGTATTTGTCTTCCAGATTGCCGTCTTCGATGCCGCTCAGCGCTTCCTTGGCCAGGCTGATCATGCCCGGGCTCTTGGCGGCGATGGTGCGGGCGATCTGCAACGCGGCTTCGCGCAAGTCTTCGCGCTTGACCACCCGCTCCACCGCGCCCAGGCGGTAAGCTTCGGCGGCGTCGATGGCCTCGCCGGTGAAGTACATGTGGCGGACTTTCTGCACCGGGAACAGCCGCTGCAAATGCGCACCGCCACCCATGGCCCCGCGATCCACTTCCGGAACGCCGAAGGTGGCGCACTCGGACGCGACGATGATGTCGGCGGCGCCGCAGATACCGATGCCGCCACCGAGCACGAAACCGTGCACGGCGACGATCACCGGTTTCGGATTGCGGTGGATCGCCTTGAAGCTGTCGTAGTTGCCCTTGTTCACCGCGACGATCAGGTTGCCGTCGGCGGCCAGTTCCTTGATATCGACCCCGGCGCAGAAGCCGCGACCTTCGGCCCTGATCAGGATCACCCGCACCTCGGCATTGCGCCCCAGGCTTTCGATTTCGCTGGCGATGTCGGCCCAGCCCTGGCAGTTGAAGGCGTTGACCGGTGGCCGGTCGAACACCAGTTCCGCGATGCCGTTATCGATACTCACGCTAAATGGTTTCATGCTTTCCCCTTACGACACACGGCGGCACAGCTCGCCCAGGCGCACTTCGGCGTCGCGGACGATCTGTTCAATCAATTGGGCGCAGCTGGGCAAGCTGTCGATGGAGGCGGCGATCTGCCCGGCGGGCAAGACGCCCGCGGCCGGTTGCCCATCGACCATGGCTTTCTGGATCACCATCGGCGCGTTGGCGGCCATGATGCTTTGCGCGGCGGTCAGCTCCCCGGCGCCGCGCATCTTCAAGGCACTGCCGAGCAACTGGGTCAGGCTCATGCCGGTGTGGCGGCGGTAGGCCAGGCCACTGCGCAATGCCAGCAACAGGCGCTTGAGGCCGCCGCTGTTTTCCAGTTGGTTAAGCAATTCGTTGCGGATCATCCGTTGCGGCATGCCGTCGATGGCGCGACTGATGATGATCGCCGCCGGGTCCTTGACCGCCAGGTAACGCGCAAGCGTCGCCTGGGGCACCGGGCTGTCGGCGCACATCAGGAAGCGCGTACCCATGGCGATGCCTTCGGCGCCGTAGGCCAGGGCCGAAACCAGGCCCCTGCCGTCCTTGAAACCGCCGGCCGCCACCACGGGCACCGACACCGCATTGACCACTTGATCCAGCAGCATCGAGGTCGGCACGGAGCCGGTATGCCCACCGCCCTCGCCGCCCTGTACGGTCACCGCATCGGCGCCCATTTCCACGGCTTTCTGCGCGTGCTTGAGCGCGCCCACCGTGGGAATGCACACCACGCCGGCGTCCTTCAGGCGACTGATCATTTGCTTGCCCGGCGAACGGCTGTAGCTGACCGCCCGGACTTTGTGACGCAACACCAACTCGACGATCTCGCCGGCGTTGGCCTGGTACATGTGGAAATTCACCCCGAACGGCTGATCGGTCAGGCGCCGGGCTTCGATAATCGCCGCTTCCATCTGCTGCGGTTCGATGGTCGCCCCGGCCAGGAAACCGAAACCACCGGCATTGCCCGTGGCCGCCACCAGTTTCGGGTCGGCGACCCAGCCCATGGCGGTCTGGATGATCGGATAACGGCACCCGAGCAGTTGTGTCAAACGGGTATTCAACGAGATCGCCATGCTCACGCCTCGCCCGTTTTACGCTGGGAACTGGCCATGGCCTTGGCGTCGTAGCCGCCGAGGCGGTCGCCGGACACCAGTTCGTTGTGGGCATGAGCGAAGTGATGCAGACCGAACACCATGTCCATGGTCGCGCGCTTGCCCATCAGGTCTTCGGCGTTGTTCACCGCCTGCTTGCTCAGTTGCAGGCCCAGGCGCGGCATCTGTGCGATGCGCCCGGCGATGTCGAGGGTCTGTTGTTCCAGCTCGTCGCGAGCAACCACCCGATTGAGCATGCCCATCTGATAGGCACGCGGTGCCGGCATGCGCTCGCCGAGGAACAAAAATTCCTTGGCGATGCGTGGATTCAACTCGTGCACGTGGGCGAAATACTCGACCCCGGGAATGCCCATGCGCACCACCGGATCGGCGAAGTAAGCATCCTCGCTGGCCACGATCAGGTCGCAGACCCAGGCCAGCATCAACCCACCGGCAATGCACGCGCCCTGGACCATGGCGATGGTCGGCTTGGGCATCTCGCGCCAACGGCGGCACATGCCCAGATAGACTTCCTGCTCACGGGCATACAAAAACTCGCCGCCCGGTTTGTTCACATGGTCGTACCACAGGCTGGCGCGGTCGAACGTCTTGTCGACATCGCGGCCCGGGGTGCCGATGTCATGCCCGGCGGAGAAATGCTTGCCGGTGCCACGCAACACAATGACCTTCACTTCATCGTCATCGCAGGCCCGGCGAAACGCCGCGTCCAGCGCATAGGTCATCTGCGAGTTCTGCGCGTTGTGGAACTCGGGGCGGTTCATGGTGACCAGGGCCACCGCGCCACGCACCTCGTACAGCACCACCTCGGCCTGATTGTTATCGTTATGTTCAGCCATCACTTTTCTCCGCAACGCGTTGCTCAGCGTTGGCCTGGCGGGTTGTCTTTGAGTTGCAGGGCGCGCAGGTTGTGCGGGTCCAGACGCTGGATCAGCTGCAACTGCTCGGCCGTCGGCGCGGCAGTGGTCGGGCAATCGTCCGGCACGTGCAGCTCGAAGCCGGTGTTGTCCTGGACTTGCGCCGCCGTCACGCCGGGGTGCAGCGAACGGGTGCGCATCTGCCGTTGCGGACCCTGGAAATCCAGCACGCAGAGGTCGGTGATGATCAGGCGGATGTCGATGTCGTTCAGCGACCAGCCCCGTGCCAGTCGGGCCGGGTTGTAGCCGACCGAGGCGACCATATCGACCTCGCCTTCGACGAATACCCGGCGGTTGTGGCTCGGCACGCAAAACGAGTTGGCGTGGCTGATCGAGTTACCGGGAAAACCGCGTACACCGAGCATCTGCGCCTTGGGTTTGGCGTAGTCGCCGATGCAGGAAATGTTGGCCTGACCAAAGCGGTCGATCTGGGTCGGGCCCACCAGGGCATGGCGCTTTCCGCCCCAGACGTTGTCGAAAATCCGCGAAAAACCCATCCAGCTGTCGCGCTTGGGTTCATAGCCTTTGCGCGCGCCCAACGGCACGGGCTCGGCAACCATGTAGGCTTCGGAGTCGGTCATCAGCAGTTGCGGGTTGCTGGTCAGCATGGCCAGCGAAGCGGCCAGACGCGGAATCACGCCGATGCCGGAAGCCAATACTTCGCCGTCTTCGCGCCAGGCTTCGGAGGCCGCGCAGATCATCAGTTCGGCGAGGCTGTAATCAGTAGTGCTCATCGGAAGGTTCCCTTAGAAAATCGGCAACGGCAGTTCACGGATCGCAGCCAGGCCGCCGACCTTTTCCAGATACTGTTCGTGGGTGCAGTCGACGTAGTCGCGGACATAGCCCTGCCAGCCATCGGCCGCCTGGACCGTGGCGTTGTAGGCCTTGAAGTGCGCGACGTCGAAACCGTACAGCGGCGCGCACGAAGACGGATGCGCCCCGCCCGGCACATGGGCCACGGCGGTGGTCAGGTTGCGTTCCCAGAACACCTGATGCGCGTGGGCGCTGTCCTGATGGAAATACTCGCTGTCGACCAGCTCATCGCAGGTCACGTAGCTGTGGGTCGCGGCCCGCACGAACAGGTCGTCCATGTAGTGATCCGGACCGCTGATCTGGCACACGCCGCGTGCATCGGCACGGTCGACGTGCACCAGCGCCGCGTCGAGCTTGAGCGCCGGCATCGCCACCCAGTCCTTGCCATCGGTATAGGGCGAGGCGATCAACTTGATCTGGCGGTTGTGGCGCAACACATCGGTGCCCAGGCCCACCGCCGTCGGAATGAACGGCACATTCATCGCCGCCGCGCGCAGACCGAGCAGCAGCATGCCTTCATCGATCTCCATCACTTCCAGCGCCGCTTCCTGGCGCGCCTTGCGGAAGTACGGTTCCAGCGGAATAAAGTCCAGGGAAACGAAGGCGAACACCAGTTTCTTGATCTTGCCGGCCGCGCAGAGCATGCCGACATCGGCACCGCCGTAGGCAACCACGGTCAGGTCCTTGAGGTCCGAGCGCAGGATCTCGCGCACCAGCGCCATCGGCTTGCGCCGCGGGCCCCAGCCACCGATACCGATGGTCATGCCGTCACGCAGTTGGCCGACGATCTCGAAGGGGGTCATTTGCTTGTCCATCGTCATGTTCCTCATTGGCGACCGACACTGAAGTCGTGGCCCCAGTGGCTGACCACGGTGCTTTCGAACGGCGTGTGGCGGTCCCAGTCGACCACCAGGCCATCGCAGCCGTATTCCAGGTCAAACCCGGACGGGGTCTTGATATAGAAAGAAATCATCTGGTCGTTGGTGTGCTGACCGAGGGTGGCCGACAGCTTCACGCCATTGGCGTGGACGCGGTCCAGGGCGCGGCCGACTTCGTCCAGCGCGTTGACCTCGACCATCATGTGCACGCAGCCGTGGGGCATCGGGCACTCGAAAATCGCCAGCGAGTGGTGGCGGCCGTTGTTGCAGTGCAGGAAGTGAATACGCTTTTGCGGCTCGGCCGGGTCCGGGGTGAAGCGCACTTTCATCAGGTCCGACAGGCCAAAACCCATCACCTGCTCGTAGAAGTCGCGGCAGCGCTCGAAGGCAGGTGCCGGCAGCACTACGTGGCCCATGCCCAGTTCGTTGGTAACGAACCCTTTGACGCCCACCGGCGAGACGAAACGGGCGAAGTCCTGCAACGGGCCCCAGAAGATTTCGTGACGGTTGCCATCCGGGTCGCTGAAGTGCACCAGCTCCTGAACCTTGCGCAGCTCGGCCTCGGCCGCGGTGCCACGGGTCACTTGCACGTCGGCCTGTTGCAACTCGCTGACCGCCTGCTCCAGCGCCGCCTTGCCGGCCACTTCCCAGCCGCAGGCACCGAAGCCGTTCTCGACGTTCTTCTGCACCAGGATGCGGTAGTGGCGCTCGTCCATCTTCAGGTACAGGTGCGCGTCGTCATCAGAGCCGATGACCATCATGCCCAGCACCTGGCTTGCGTAGTGGCGCCATTGCGCCAGGTCGCTGGATAACAGGGTGACGTAACCCAGACCACGGATATCCATGGATGCACTCCTCGTTTTTCTCAGGCGGTGCCGCCCTTCGGCGACTGCCGGGGGAGACTTTATGTAGGGCCTATTCAAACGGGTTCGGGGAGGGGCAACATCGTCCAATGGGACTAGCGGAAATGATGGCGCGGAACCTGAAAAACCTGTGGGAGCGAGCTTGCTCGCGATGGGGCCATACCACTCAACATCGATGTTGAATGCAAGACCGCCATCGCGAGCAAGCTCGCTCCAACAAAGGGGCATGTGATGGTCAAGTTAGTGCAGGCATAAAAAAACGGGCCTTGGGGACCCGTTGGAAAGTTGGCCTGACGTCCGTGCCAGGCCTGAAATGCGTTCAACTGTAGGAGCGAGCCTGCTCGCGATGGTCGCCAACGATAACGCTGCAAGCCTGGCACCCCGCGGCGTTCTCAGGTTTATCGCGAGCAGGCTCGCTCCTACAAGGGGTATGCGGTGTTCATGCCTTATGTGGCAGGACTCAGCCCTTGCGGAAATGCGGAATCACCTTCTCGCCAATGTTCTTCAAGGTCTCCAGCTGCGCCCACTGCGGCACGGTGCCCATCTGACAGATGAACAGGATTTCGTCGGCGCCGGCATCGATCAGGCGCTGCACGTACCCGATGCAATCCTCGACGGTGCCGTAGGCGTGGTTCGGGTTCATCATGGCCATGGTCGGGTCGGAGAAGTCGACACTGACTTCTTCAGAAGCGAAGCGCGACTTGATCACGCTCTGGCCATTGCCATCGACGAAGGTGTCGTCCTTCCACTTCTCCGGATCCGGACGCTCGCCACCGCCGTACCAGTAGCCCAGCGACTCCATGAAGTAACGCTGGCCACGGATACCGATGCGGCGCGCTTCTGCGTTGTCGTCCAGCACGATGGCCGGGCACAGCGCGGCAATGTGACGGTTAGGGCGGAAGCCCACTTGCTTCTTTTCATCGCGGTTGTCGTAGGCCGTGTGATACACCTCAACCTTCTTGGCGATCTCTTCCGGGCCACCGAAACCCAGCACCAGCGCGCCCATGCCACGACCGCCGGCATTTTTCAGCGACTCGGTGTTGGTGCACGCCAGGTACATCGGCGGGTGCGGGTCCTGATACGGCTTTGGATGGATCGGACGCTTGGGGATCTGCACGAAGTCGCCGTTGTGCTCGATCTCGTCCTGCACGAACATTTTCGGAATCAGGTACATCATCTCGTCGATCTGCGGCTGCAAGGTCGCCAGGTCGTAGCCGAAGGTGCCGGCTTCCTGCTGGGTACCGCCCTTGCCCACGCCAAAGTGCACACGACCCTTGGACAGCAGGTCGAGGGTGGCGATACGCTCGGCGACCTTGACCGGGTGGTTCATCGCCGGAGGCAGGCAGACCACGCCGTGGCCGATACCGATGCGCTCGGTTTTACCGGCCACGAAAGCCAGCATGGTTTCCGGCGCGGACATGTGCGAGTAGTTGCTCAGCGCCGTGTGTTCCACGCACCAGAAAGTGTCAAAACCCAGCTTGTCGGCCAGCACGGCCTGCTCGACGGTGTCTTCGAAAATCTTGCGGTCGCCTTCGCGGCTGGAGTCCACCGTCTGGGCTTCGTAAATCAGGGAAAATTTCATGGTTGATCCTTGTGCTTATTTGGATGCGCAGTCGGCGCCGTAGACCTTCGCCTTGCCGCCAATGCTCGGGCATCGGCGGGGCGCTCGAATCACGCAAACGGACTAGCCCGATTCATAGAAAAGAGCTGTACGCCAGCGTCAGAGGAAAAAGTCGCTGCTGTCCTGCCCCATGCTGACCCCGCCGAGGTTCCAGGCGTACTTGGCCGGGCTGTTGGCGACGTGGGCGCGACCAGTGTGAATATCGCGGAACGCACGGTTGATGGGATGGCTGCGGAAGATCGTCGAGGCGCCGCTGTTGAACATCAGGTCACCAGCGGCCTTGGCGCACTTGTCGGCCACCAGCGCCGAGTCGTAACGCATCTTCACCCGCTCGGGCATGCTCAACGGCTCACCCTTCTGCGCGCGCTCCAGCATCAGGGCGAAGTTGCGATGCAGCACGGTCTTGCACTCATCGACGCAGACCATGGCGTTTGCCAGCGCCGATTGCGCGGCCGGGTCCTGGACCATCTTGCGGCCGTCATTGACCCCAACCCGGGCGCGGTTGTGCTCGACAAACTGATCCACCGCGCCTTGCAGGGCACCGATGGCCGAGGACGAAACCGCACGCACGAAAATCTGCCCGAATGGCAGGCGGAACAACGGCGCGGTGTTGACCGCATTGCCCGGACTGTTCTGCATGAAACCGTCGAGGGCGCGATGGGTGCGGTACTCGGGAACGAAGGCGTTCTCCACCAGAATGTCGTGGGAGCCGGTGGCTTCCAGGCCCATGACGTTCCAGTTGTCGAGAATCTGGTAGTCGCTGCGCGGCACCAGGAACGTCCGGTAATCCGGCGCCCCGCCTGCATCTGCCGGCGGCACCAGCGCACCGAGGAACGCCCACTCGCAATGCTTGCTGCCGGAGGAAAAGCCCCAGCGACCGCTCAACTTGAAACCACCCTCGACCCGCTCGACCTTGCCCACCGGCATATAGGAAGAGGAGATCAGCACGCTGGAATCACTGCCCCAGACATCCTGCGCGGCGCGGTCGTCAAACAGCGCCAGTTGCCAGTTGTGGATCGCTACCACCCCCAGTACCCAGGCCGAGGACATGCAGCCTTCGGCAAGGGTCATCTGTACGTCGAAGAAATCCTTGGGCTCCAGCTCATAGCCTTCCCAACGGGACGGTTGCAGGATGCGAAAGAACCCGGCGTCCTGGAAATCCTTCAGGGTTTCTTCGGGCAACTGGCCTGCTTGCGCGGCATTCAGGGCACGTTCACGCAGGATCGGCACCAACTCGCGGGCACGTTGGCTCAGACGCTGGCGAATCAGGTCTTGGTTGAGCATTTTTATTGTTCTCCTTTGTTCACCCCATCCGCCGGGGCGCGCGTGCAACGGGGCGGGTGTAGCGCCCCTACACTGGCATTCAAACAATGCGCAACGCAGGGGACATCCCTCAAACGGACCATGTGGGATTGGGGAACTGGTCTTTGGCGGTGTATCTGGACGGGATGTGTTGCTTGGCAGGCTGCCATCGCGAGCAGGCTCGCTCTCCGGTCTCCGGTTTTACTCGGGACTTGTGGCCACTGAAGATCCCTGTGGGAGCGAGCTTGCTCGCGATGGCTTTGTGTCAGGCGATAAGTGTTTTGTGGGTGTACATATCCGTTGCTGCGGTAACGGCCACTCAGGGTTCCGCCCTTACGGCGGGTCACTTGGAAAAGCCCCAAGTAACCAAGGGCTCCTGCCCCTTTCGTTCGGTGCCTCGCTTAGGCTCGGCATGCCCTCGCTCCGGTCCTGCTCCGTGGGCCCGCCGCCATCGGCCATCCATGGCCGGGGGCGGCTAA
>NZ_JBXAHJ010000021.1:0-102618 GCF_058794995.1 Pseudomonas sp. GW823-FHT06E10
CCATGGATGGCCGATGGCGGCGGGCCCACGGAGCAGGACCGGAGCGAGGGCATGCCGAGCCTAAGCGAGGCACCGAATGTCAGGGGCAAGAGCCCTTGGTTACTTGGGGCTTTTCCAAGTGACCCGCCGTAAGGGCGGAACCCTAAGTGGCCGTTACCGCAGCAATGGATATGTACACCCGTAAAAAACACGTCGCCTGACACAAACCCATCGCGAGCAAGCTCGCTCCCACAGGAATAGTGATCGGCGCCAGAGTCGGTAAAGCCCCGGCAAAAAAAAAGCCCCGCAAAAAGCGGGGCCATAAAGGGTGCAGCAGTCATGCTTTAGGACGTTTATCCACCACGTGGCAAGCCTTGCCTTCCGAGCGCTTGATCGAATGGAACGGCTGTAAAACGATCCGCGAACTGATCCCGATGTACGTCTTGATATGCCGGCTCAATTCCCCGCAAACAGCCTTCTGCTGTTCATCGCCCAGGTGCTGGTGCTCAGCCTTGAGCTCGACATGCACATCAACGCTGTCCAGGTTGCCATTGCGATACAGATGAATCTCATAACACTCGGCAAGTTGTTTGACTTTCAGAACCTGCTCTTCGATCTGCGTCGGAAACACGTTAACGCCGCGGATGATCAGCATGTCATCGCTGCGCCCGGTGATCTTGTCGATGCGCCGCATGGGACGCGCGGTGCCCGGCAGCAGGCGCGTCAGGTCGCGGGTGCGGTAGCGGATCATCGGCAGGGCTTCTTTGCTGAGCGAGGTGAACACCAGTTCGCCCATCTGCCCGTCCGGCAGTACTTCGCCCGTGACCGGGTCGATGATTTCCGGGTAGAAGTGGTCTTCCCAGATGGTCGGGCCGTCCTTGGTTTCGGCGCATTCCATGGCCACGCCCGGGCCCATGATTTCCGAGAGGCCGTAGATGTCCAGGGCGGTGATGCCCATGCGTGCCTCGATGGCGCTGCGCAGTTCGGCGGTCCACGGCTCGGCGCCGAAGATGCCCAGGCGCAGGGCCAGTTTGTGCGGGTCGATGCCCTGGCGCTCGATTTCATCGGCGATGTTGAGCATGTAGGACGGCGTGACCATGATGATGTCCGGCTGGAAATCCTTGATCAGCTGCACCTGTTTTTCGGTCTGGCCACCGGACATCGGGATCACCGTACAGCCCAGGCGTTCGGCACCGTAGTGCGCGCCGAGGCCGCCGGTGAACAGGCCGTAGCCATAGGAAATGTGCACCTTGTCGCCACGATGGCCACCGGCGGCGCGGATCGAGCGCGCAACCACGTTGGCCCAGGTGTCGATGTCGTTCTGGGTGTAGCCGACCACGGTCGGTTTGCCGGTGGTGCCGCTGGACGCGTGCAGGCGCACGATGTCGTGCATCGGTACGGCAAACATGCCGTAGGGGTAGTTGTCCCGCAGGTCGGACTTGGTGGTGAAAGGGAATTTCGCCAGGTCGTCCAGGGACTTGATGTCGTCGGGGTGTACGCCCAGCGCATCGAAGCGCTGACGGTACAGCGGCACGTTGTTGTAGGCGTGGTTCAGGCTCCAGCGCAGGCGCTCCAGCTGATGCTGGCGCAGCTCGTCGATGCTGGCGGTTTCCAGCGGGTCCAGCACAGGGTTCAGCACGGCTTGGGCAATTGGCATGTTCATGTGTTCACTCGAATTGTTTTTGTGTTCCAGCCCTTTTGCACAAGGGCTTTGAGTGCATGCCCCAAGGATACCTCTCGGCTCCTTGGGAATCGCGATTCTTTAGTGGGATAGACGCTCGATGATCAGCGCGATCCCCTGGCCGACACCGATGCACATGGTGCACAGGGCGTAGCGGCCATTGCGTTCTTCCAGTTCATGCAGGGCGGTGGTGACCAGGCGTGCGCCGCTCATGCCCAGCGGGTGGCCCAGGGCGATGGCGCCGCCGTTGGGGTTGACTCGCGGATCGGTGTCGCTCAGGCCCAGTTCGCGCAGCACCGCCAGGCCCTGTGCGGCGAAGGCTTCGTTGAGCTCGATCACGTCCATGTCGGCCAGGCTCAGGTTGGCCACTTCCAGCACCTTGCGGGTGGCTGGTACCGGGCCGATGCCCATGATCCGTGGTTCAACGCCAGCCGTGGCCATGGCCACGATCCGGCCACGGGCGGTCAGGCCGTGGCATTTGGCGACTTCCGGGCTGGCCAGCAACAGCGCGCAGGCCCCGTCGTTGACCCCGGAGGCGTTGCCGGCGGTGATGCTGCCGCCTTCGCGGAACGGCGTACCGAGTTTGGCGAGCTGCTCAAGGGTAGTGTCGCCGCGTGGGTGTTCGTCGTGCTCGACCACTTTGGCCGGGCCTTTGCGCTGGGGGATTTCCACCGGGACGATCTCTTTGGCCAGACGCCCGCTGGCCTGGGCAGCGGCAGCGCGTTGCTGGCTGCGCAGGGCGAAGGCGTCCTGGTCGGCCCGGGAGATGTTGAACTGTTCGGCGACGTTCTCTGCCGTTTCCGGCATGGAGTCGATGCCATAGGCCTTTTTCATCAGCGGATTGACGAAGCGCCAGCCGATGGTGGTGTCGAAGACCTCGGCTGCACGGGAAAACGCCTGCTCGGCCTTGCCCATCACCAGTGGCGCGCGGGACATGGATTCAACGCCACCGACCAGCATCAGCCCGGTTTCGCCACTGCGAATGGCGCGGGCGGCGGTGCCGATGGCATCGAGCCCGGAGCCGCACAGGCGATTGAGGGTGGTGCCCGGCACGCTGACCGGCAATCCGGCCAGCAGTGCGGACATGCGCGCGACGTTGCGGTTGTCTTCGCCGGCCTGGTTGGCGCAGCCGTAGATCACGTCGTCAACCGTGTTCCAGTCCACTTGCGGGTGGCGGCGCAGCAGTTCGCGCAGCGGTACCGCGCCGAGGTCGTCGGCGCGCACGCTGCTCAGGACACCGGCGTAACGGCCAATCGGGGTCCGGACTGCGTCGATGATCAGGGCGTCATTCATTCGGGTTCTCCTGCGTCAGCACCGGGCCGCGCACTTTGTAGGATTTGCCATGGAACAGGGCGATCAACTGGCCCTGCTGGTTTTCGATGCGCACGTCGTAGTTGCCGGTGCGACCCGAACGGCTCTGCTCGATGCAGTCGGCGTTCAACGTGTCACCCAGGCGCGCCGGGGCGATGTAGTCGATGCTGCAACCGATGGCCACGGTGGCTTCGTTGTAACTGTTGCAGGCAAAGGCGAATGCCGAATCGGCGAGGGCGAACAGGTAGCCGCCGTGGCAGGTGCCGTGACCCTGGATCATGTCGGCCCGCACCGCCATGCCCACTCGCGCGCAACCGGGGCCGGCCGAGAGCAGGCGCATGCCCATGGCCTGGCTGGCTGCGTCGCGCTGGAACAGCGATTGCGCGCATTCACTGGCCAGGGTCATGGCTTCATGGTTAGTCATGGAATGTTCTCCCTTCGGTGGCGCGACGGCGCAGCAGCAGCGACGGCCGGTAGCGTTCTTCGCCATAACTGGCTTGCAGGTTTTCCAGCGTTTCAAGAATGTGCGAAAGGCCAATGGCATCGGCCCAGGCCAGCGGCCCCTGTGGATAATTGACCCCGGCGCGCATGGCCAGATCGATGTCGGCGGCCGAGGCCACGCCTTGCAGCAGGGCGTCGGCGGCTTCGTTGGCGAGCATGGCCACAGTGCGCAGGACGGCGAGGGCCGGGCTGTCGCTGAGCAGGCTGACCATGAGGCCGGCCCGTTGCAGCAGAGCAACGCCTTGTTCGAGGGCCAGCGGATCAATGCCTGCCGCATGGCTGATAGCGATGCGTTTGGCGTTGCCGTAATCGAACGCCAGATCCAGCAGGATCAGGTTGCGCAGCCCGTCTTCCCGGGCACGCTGACAGGCCATGCGGCCATCGCTCAGGGCCAGCACTGCGTCACCCACTCGCAGCAATCCGCGGCCGTCGCGCCGGATGACTTCGACACCTTGCTCGCTCAAGCGCGCCAGCAAACCCTGGGCGATGCCAAGGTCACCTTCGGCGATGCAAGTCTCGACGCTTGCGTTGCTGCTGATTTCACCTGCTTGCGGGCGTTCGGCGCCTTGGGCGTAGCTGTAGAAACCCTGTCCGCTTTTACGTCCCAGACGCCCGCCATCCACCAGTTCTTTCTGGATCAGCGACGGCAGGAAGCGTGTGTCCTGGTAATAAGCGTCGAACACCGAGCAGGTCACGGCGTAGTTGACGTCATGGCCGATCAAGTCGGTCAGTTCGAACGCGCCCATGGCAAAGCCGCCGGCCTCGCGCATCAACGCATCCAGGGTTGGGCAGTCGGCCGCGCCTTCCTGCAGCATCCGCAGGCTTTCGGCATAGAACGGCCGGGCCACGCGGTTGACGATGAAGCCCGGTGTGGAGCGGGTGTGTACCGGTTTTTTGCCCCAGGCTTTGGCGGTGTCGTACAGGCACTCTGCGAGTGCCGGATCGCTGGCCAGGCCGCAGACGACTTCCACCAGCGCCATCACCGGTGCCGGGTTGAAGAAGTGCAGGCCGAGCAGGCGTTGTGGATGATCAAGCTGCGCGGCGATGCTGGTGATCGACAGCGACGAGGTGTTGCTGGCGAGGATGCAATGCTCGCCGCAGATGCCTTCGAGCTGGCGGAACAGCGCGCGCTTGACCTCAAGGTTTTCGACAATGGCTTCGATGATCAGATCGCAGGCGGCCAGGGTTTCGATGGCTTCCACCGCTTGCAGGCGTGCAATCGTCGCGCTGCGCGACTCGGCCGACAGCTTGCCGTTCTCGACTCGCTTGCCCAGTTGTCGGTCGATGCCTTCAATCGCTTGGGCGGCTGCACCGGGACGATTGTCCAGCAGCAAGACCGGATGGCCGGCCTGGGCCGCCACCTGGGCGATACCGGCACCCATGGCCCCGGCGCCGATCACGGCGATGCGTGCAGATGTGTTCAATGCGGTCATGGCTCAGCGTCCCTTGAAGCTTGGGGTGCGTTTTTCCATGAAGGCGCCGACGCCTTCGCGGTAGTCCTCGCTGCGCCCGGCCAGACGTTGCAGGTCTTTTTCCAGTTCAAGCTGTTCGTCGAAGCTGTTGCTCAGGCTGGCGTTGAGGCTGCGCTTGATCAGTGCCAGACCGTAGGTCGGCTGGGTTGCGAGGTGGCGGGCCAGCTTCAGGGCTTCATCGCGCAGTTCGGCGTCTTCCACACACTGGTAAATCAAGCCCCATTGCTCGGCTTGTTCGGCGGTTAGGCGGTTACCCAGTAGTGCCAAAGCCTTGGCCCGGGCCATGCCCACAAGACGCGGCAGGGTCCAGGTGCCGCCTGAATCAGGGATCAGACCAATCTTGCAGAACGCCTGGATGAAACTGGCCGAACGCGCCGCCAGCACCAGGTCGCAGGCCAGCGGAATGTTGGCGCCAGCCCCGGCGGCCACGCCGTTGACCGCGCAGATCACCGGCAGCGGCAGGTCGCGCAACTGGCGGATCAGCGGGTTGTAGAACTTCTCGATGGACTCGCCCAGATCCGGCACGGCGCTGCCTGGCGCGACATTGCGGTCGCTCAGGTCCTGCCCGGCGCAGAAGCCGCGACCTTCACCGGTCAGCAGCAATACGCGCACGTCAGGGTTCTGCCGCACTTGCTTGAGTGCTTCTTTCACTTCGCCATGCATCTGGGTGTTGAAGCTGTTGAGCTGGTCCGGCCGATTGAGGCTGAGCAGGGCGACGCCGGCGTCGATGGAAAACAGGATGTGTTCGAAGTTCATGGTCTTGGCGCTCTCTCGGAGGTCATTCGAATTCGTTGCGGATTACTGGCCGGTGAAGGTCGGCGAGCGCTTTTCCTGGAAGGCCGCAATGCCCTCGTCGCGGTCGCGGGTGCCGGCCAGCACGGTGAAGGCGTGACGCTCGAAACGCAGGCCGCTGGCCAGGTCGGTGTCCATGGCCTTGAGCAGCGCTTCCTTGGCCAGGCGCACCGCCAGTGGCGCCTTGGCCGCAATGCTGTGAGCGATGTGCAGGGCACGGTCGACGGTAAATTCCGGCTGGGTCACTTCGCTGACCAGACCGACGCGCTGGGCCTGACGGGCGTCGATCGACTCGCCCGTCAGCACCATTTGCATGGCCATGGATTTGCCGACGGCGCGCAGCAGACGTTGGGTACCACCGGCGCCGGGCATGATCCCGAGGTTGATTTCCGGCTGGCCGAAGCGGGCGTCAATGCCTGCAATGATGATGTCGGCGTGCATCGCCAGTTCGCAGCCGCCGCCGAGGGCAAAGCCGTTGACCGCGGCGATCAGCGGTTTGCTGAAGCGGGTGATGGCTTGCCACGAGGCCTGGCGCGGGTCGTCGAGGATGCCGACCAGATTGCGTTCAGCCATTTCCTTGATGTCGGCACCGGCGGCGAAGGCTTTGCGGCTGCCGGTGAGCACCACGGCGCGGGTGTCGGGGTCGGCTTGCGCGATGTTCAGTTCAGCGGCCAGTTCGCCCAGCAACTCAGTGGTCAGGGCGTTCAGGGCTTGCGGGCGCTGCAGGGTAATCAGGCGGACGCCAGGCTCGATCAATTCGACGGCAAGGGTCAGAGGCATGGCGGATGCTCTCACGGTGCACGCTCGGCGGGGTGCCGGCTCGTTATTGGATCGGCCGCAGGGGCCGGTTTTGCCCAAGTATAGCTATAACGTGATACGTAAATGCAATACTAAAATTGATTTAATGTGTCTTATTGGTGTGCGTTTAGATTTTTCATCTTCCCGCTGAAGGGGTGCTGATAGCGGGTTATGCCTAGAAAACATTGGGTTTTATGGTGATTTTGGAGATGTGCTGGCATTCGTCGGAAAGGTGTATTTCAAGTGATACGGTTTTTAGTCTTTGTGCTGTTAAAAGTGATGTGATACAAAATGAGTCATTATTTGCATCGCTTTGTGAAGGAAGCTTCCATGACCTGCTACAGCCTTGATGGCCTGACTCCGGTGGTTGATCCGAGCGCTTATGTGCATCCGTCCGCCGTATTGATCGGTGACGTGATCATCGGCCCCCATTGCTATGTCGGCCCGCTGGCCAGCCTGCGCGGGGATTTCGGGCGGATCGTGCTGGAGGAGGGCGCCAACCTGCAGGACACCTGCGTGATGCACGGTTTCCCCGACAGCGACACCGTGGTCGAGCGCAATGGCCACATCGGCCACGGTGCGGTGCTGCACGGTTGCCGGATTGGCGCCGATGCGCTGGTGGGCATGAATGCGGTGGTGATGGACAACGCCCGGATCGGTCCGCGTTCATTCGTTTCGGCGGCGGCATTCGTCAAGGCCGGCTTCGAATGCCCGGAGCAGTCGCTGGTCATGGGCGCACCGGCCAGCGTCAAGCGCAGCCTCAGCGATCAGGAAGTGGCGTGGAAGCAGGCGGGCACACGTGAGTATCAGGAACTGGCCAAGCGTTGCCTCACGCAGATGCAGGTCTGCGAACCGCTGGCCGAGCCGGAAGCTGATCGCCCGCGCATCAGCGACAGGGGGTTGCGGCCCAAGGGCAGTTCCCAGTGAATACAAATCCCTTTGTAGGAGCGAGCTTGCTCGCGATGGACGTCAACGATGACGCGGGCTGTCTGAATGCCCGTGTTGTCCGGACGTTTTTCGCGAGCAGGCTCGCTCCTACAGGTGGAAGCGATTAACAGGCAGAGTTTCGGTATATTCCTTTTCTTTTTTTACACGGAACGCCCATGTCGTCCCTGACTCCCTTGAACCATCTGATTACCCGCTTCCAGGAGCAGACGCCGATCCGCGCCAGTTCCTTGATCATCACGTTGTACGGGGATGCCATCGAACCCCATGGCGGCACCGTCTGGCTGGGCAGCCTGATTCAGTTGCTCGAGCCCATCGGCATCAACGAGCGGCTGATTCGCACCTCGATTTTTCGCCTGACCAAAGAAGGCTGGCTGAGCGCCGAGAAGGTCGGTCGCCGCAGTTACTACAGCCTGACCGGCACCGGTCGCCGGCGTTTCGACAAGGCCTTCAAGCGGGTCTACAGCACCACGATGCCGGCCTGGGATGGCTCCTGGTGCCTGGTGATGCTCTCGCAGCTGACCCAGGACAAACGCAAACAGGTGCGTGAAGAACTGGAGTGGCAAGGTTTCGGTGCGATTTCGCCGGTGGTGCTGGCCTGTCCGCGCAGCGACCGTTCCGACGTCAACGCGACCCTGCTCGACCTCGGCGCGCAGGAAGACACCATTGTCTTCGAAACCACCGCCCAGGACGTACTGGCCTCCAAGGCCCTGCGCCTGCAGGTGCGCGAGAGCTGGAACATCGAGGAGCTGGCCGCGCACTACAGCGAGTTCATCCAGCTGTTCCGGCCGCTGTGGCAAGCCCTGCGCGAGCAGGAAAACCTGCAACCGGCCGACTGCTTCCTGGCGCGGGTGCTGCTGATTCACGAGTACCGCAAGCTGCTGCTGCGCGACCCGCAACTGCCGGACGAGTTGCTGCCCGGCGATTGGGAAGGCCGCGCCGCCCGCCAGTTGTGCCGCAACATTTACCGTTTGATTTACGCCAAGGCCGAAGAATGGCTGAACGCCGCACTGGAAACGGCCGACGGCCCGTTGCCGGATGTGGGTGAAAGCTTCTATCGGCGTTTTGGCGGACTGAAATAGCACGTCATTGTTCAGGGAGTGGTGCGGTTCAGGAGACTCGAAGCATCCGATGTCGTGTGGATTGACGTAGACAATAAAAATAAGCCTGCGTGAGGCCTGACATGATTTCTACAACAGCACAGCGCCATGATGGGTTCGACCAGTGGATCCATCAGATCAACCAGATCTGTGGCGCCTTCAACGCACAACCCCTGGGCAGCGAGTTTGCCGGACGTATCCGCGAATACCAGAGCGATGCGCTCAAACTCAGTTTCGTCGACGTGTGCCAGGCGCGTTTGTACCGTACGCCCCAGGAAGTCGCGGCGGGCGAGGGCGGCAAGTATTTTGCGGTGTTCCAACTCGACGGCACGGCGGGCATGGCCCAAGGCGACGACAAGGTCTTGCTGTCCCCCGGCGACATCACGCTAATCGATGCTTCGCGGCCCAGCGACTTCACTTATGGCGAAAACTCTCGGCAGTTGTCGCTGATCCTGCCCTATCAACTGGTCGAGCAAACCCTGCGTTTCAATCAGGTCAAGTGCGGCCACCGGATTGCCGCAACCTCGCCCATCGCGATGCTCTCGCACCGGTTGATCCTCGATGCCACCCGCCAGCAGCACCTGACCCGACAGGAAAGCGAAGCGACCCTGGAGGCGATTGTCAGTCTGCTGCGCCCGGCGATCAGCCAGGCCGACGATTGCACCGATGCCCATGAGCGGATCTTTCGCAAGACGCTCACCTGCATCGACGAAAACATTCGCTCCGAAGACCTGTGCCCGGAATGGCTGGCGCGGGAAGTCGGCATGTCCACCCGTGGCCTGTACCGGATGTTTGCCAAGAAAGGGTTGGTGGTCGCGCGCTACATCAAGAACCGCCGCCTGGACCTGTGCGCCGAATCCCTGCGCCAATCGGGCAAGGAGGAGAAGTTGTCGGTGCTGGGGTATTCGTGGGGGTTTTCCGATTCGAGCTACTTCTCCACCGCGTTCAAGTCGCGCTTCGGCATTGCGCCGGGGGAGTATCGCAAGCGGCATGCTTGATGGTTTGCATGAACACCGCTTGACCCTGTGGGAGCGAGCTTGCTCGCGATTGCGGAGTGTCAGTTAACATTTAAGTCGACTGACACTCCGTCATCGCGAGCAAGCTCGCTCCCACAGGTATTGCGTTCGACCTGGTTACTTCGGTGCGTTGAGGTTCAGGGTCGGCGTTTCATCGAAGAAATTCCACGGCTTGAGCAGCACATGCACCCACTCGGTCGGCATGATCGGCCACTCTTCGGCACGGGCGATGTGGGTGGTGCCGGTGGTCAGCCAGACCACGTCGTCGGTGTTCTCGATGGAGTGGTTGTCTTGGGTGAACTGTCCCAGGCCCGAGTCCTTGTCCGAGCGGTTCGGGTATTTGCCTTCCGGGTACTTTTCCTCCGGGTTGTATTGCGTCACCCACAGCTGCTTGTCCATGAAACTCAGGCGGTGGTAGAGCCATTCGTCCTTGCCGAAGTTGGCACCCTTGGCCACCGGGTGCGTGCCGCCGGCATAAGGGATCAGCTGATAGGAAACCGGGTTGCCGACCTTGTTCTCCTTGCTGAAGTTGGTCAGCAGGCGCACGGTCGACGGGTCGAACTTCTGCGCCGCCTGCTGCTCGTTGCCGACCACTTTGGTTTCAGTCTGCATGGTGCTGGTGCGTGGCCCGCCACGGTCGTTGGGCAACACCACCGGGTTCACTTCCACCAACGAATTTTGCTCGCCGTCCACGTCCATATCGAGGCGGAAGTTGTAGATGTGCTGGTGCGTGGTGCCGACGATGTTGTGGTCCAGCAGGGTGCCGTAGCGCGTGTCTTCCCTGGCGGTGTCTTCGTGCATGGTTTTCGATTTCACGCCCTTGACCGCTTCGATACCGGTGGCGCCGGCGTCGATGCCGATGGTGCCGTTCTGCTGGAAGACCCAGTCGAAGATGTAGTCGTAGTTGCCCACGGTGCTGATCCAGCGCACCACCAGCTCACGGCGCTCGGTGCTGAGGTTGGGCTGGCCCATTTCCTGGTGTTTGTATTCCGGGCCGGCGTAGCGTTCGAACACCGCGATGGCGCGCGGGATTACGGTCGGTGCGCCGGTGTAGTCGGCGATGGTGGCGTCCAGCAGCACGGCGTTTTGCGGGGCGTCTTTGCCACGGGCAATCGGCGAGGTCAGGGTGCCCATGCCGTAGTCGCCGGAGTCGAGGTAGGCCTTGAAGTACCAGCCGACGTCCGGGTCGCCGTAAGGCACGATCATGCCGCCCAGCGAGCCTTCGTACATGATCTTGCGTTTCTTGCCCTTGTCGTCGTAGGTGACGGTGGACAGGATCGGCCCGACCCGCGAATCGAGGCGAACATGGAAATCCCAGTTCTGCCAGTGAATGCTGTTGCCGCTGATGGTGTAGTTCTTGCCCTCGGGCTCGATGATTTCCAGCGGTTTGACTGCGACGCCCTGGCGTCCGCGACCGTCATACGGCGTCGGTTTCATCGGCACCGGAATGAGCGCTTCGTCTTCGATCTTGATCAGCTTCTTCTGTTCCAGGTCGACAATCGCCACCAGGCCTTCAATCGGGTGCGCCCAGTAGTTGCCGTCACCGGTGTTGAGGTAGCTGACGATTTTCAGCAGGCGCTTGTCCTGCGCCAGGCCGTCCTTGCCGTCGAAGAAACCGACAGTCAGCGGCGTGGCCACGACCTTTTTCACATCGTTGATGCCGCGCTTGGCCAGGGCCTGGGCGTATTCCGGGCTGGTTTCCACAGCCGTCTGCACCGTTGCGAAATCGTCCAGCAGCACCATGCCGTGGGCGCCTTCGATCGGCTTCCAGGACTTGAGTTCTTTCGTGTCGAGGTCGACCAGGGCTTCGATCACGTGCTTGCCGTCGAGCACCACGATACTCGCCTGGCGCGGCTGGGCGACGTTCTGCCCGGTCAGAGCGAAGTTCCACACCTGATCCTTCGGTGGTTCCTTGACCGAGACTTCGGTGAAGCGGAAGCCAGGTTTGTAGTTTTCCGATTTCTTTACGATGTCCACTGCCGTGGTGATTTCGGCTGCGCTCAGGGGGTTGAGCGGGTTGGGGCGGGTCTCGACGACGAAGGTCTTGTCCAGCCCGGACTGGAACACCTGGTTGATAAAGTCCTTGGACATGAACGCCGTATGGTCCTTGAACACCACCGGCACCGTCAGCTCGATACGCTTGCCGTTGAGCATCGCCACTTTGCTGTCGGGCTTGACCTTGAGGTAGACCCCGTCCTTGGCAATGGTGAACAGGTTGGCGTAATCGTCCCATTTCACCGTGGCGCCAAATTCCTCAAGACCCGCTTGCAGCGGCACCATTTCGGCGTGACCGCCGTGGGCCTGGGCATTACCCGCCCAGAACGGCAGGCCGAGGGTGCTCAGGGTGATGGCCAGCGCGAGGCGGGCCAGCGGTGTTCTCTTGGGCGATGCTTTGGGGCTGAACATGTGTGAGTTCCTGGGTGAAAGCCGGGTACGGGCATTTCTGCACTTTGTTACAACCAGTCAATGGCTGCATTTGAATGCCTGCCAGATTTCTTTGGTTCCGTGCCGCAATTGAGCTTTCCTGACGAAATGCACAATGGCAAGGGGATAAAGTGCCCTGTGTGGCGGACGCAAACCATTGCTTCAAGTTAATAGGAAGCATTACTATTCACGCCCCGTCTCCACAGCACACCGCAATGACCCTCAAGCTGCCCCGCAGACACGGCTTTTTCGAGCATTACGAAGAGTTGGTTGGCACCTGGACCCGTCGCCTGAGAAACCGTCAGCAGGCCGAGGACCTGGCCCACGATACCTTCGTGCGGGTGCTTGAGTCCGATTCGGCGGTGGTGCAGCAGCCCCGGGCGTATTTGCACCAGACCGCGCGCAACATTGCCGTGGATGGTTATCGGCGTGAGGACCGGCGGGGCGCCATGGAGTCAGAGGCGATCGATCTCAGTGAGTCGCCGACCGGCGACCCGGAGCATTTCATGCACGCGATCCAGCTGGCTGATTCCATCGAACGGGCGCTCACCGAGCTGCCGGTCAACTGCCGCAAGGTGTTTGTCTGGCAGAAAATCGAGGGCCTGACCCAGGCCGAAATCGCCGAACGCCTGGGGCTGTCCAAGAACATGGTGGAAAAGTATATGATCCGCACGCTTCGGCATCTGCGCGATCGCCTGGACGGGTTGCAGTCATGACCGGCCGCGCCTTCTCCTCCCCAGCCAAACAGGAACTTCCATGATGGATACTCGTGATTGTGCGTGCGGGCAAACAGCGGTTCGCGATGACGCGGCGCAGTGGTTTGTGCGTTTGCAGGAGCCTGTTGCCGATGTCGAAGTGCGGCGTCAGTTTCAACTCTGGCTGGAGCAGCACCCCCAGCACCGCAACGAATTCGAAGTGCTCCAGGGCTTGTGGAGCGCCGCCGACCTGCTACCGGCGGCGCGTTTGCGTGCTTTGTGTGAAACCCCGCCAGCCCTGAAAAAACGTCGTCCCGTGCTGCGTTACGCGGTAGCTGCCAGCGTGTTGGCGGTAGCGCTTGGCCTGGGTTTGTTCAGCGGCCTGAATCATCCGGCGCCTTACACCGCCGAGTTTTCAACGGCCCTGAATGAGCGACGCCAAGTGGCGTTGCCCGATGGGTCGGTGGTCGATCTGGACAGCCGCAGCCGGATTCAGGTGCGCTTTGAAAAGGATCGCCGCAACGTCGAGCTGACCGAAGGCGAAGCGATGTTCAGCGTCGAGCATGACACTGGCCGGCCTTTCGTGGTCGCGGCGGGCAGCGGCAAGGTCACGGTCACCGGCACCCGATTCGACGTACGCCATGGCGCCAGCGAAACCCGGGTGGTGGTGGAGCAGGGCAGCGTCAAGGTTCAAGGTCGCGACGCCGCCGATAACGATTTCATCAATCTGACGGCAGGCCTTGGCACCCACGTCGATGCCCAGGGCAAAGTTGCCGCCGCCTATGCCGTCAACCCGGCGGAAATGACCGCCTGGCGCAACGGCAAACTGGTGTTCAACAATGCCAGCCTGGCCGATGTCGCCGAGCAGGTCTCGCGCTATCGCGAGAAGCCACTCAAGGTCGCCAGTGCAGCGGTGGGCGATCTGCGCCTGACCAGCGTGTTCAAATCCGACAACACCGACGCGCTGCTCAAGGCCTTGCCGAGCATCCTCCCCGTGGCCGTGCGCACCCTTGGCGATGGCAGTCAGGAAATAATTTCAAAATAAAATTCAGGTTTTTTTCGAGTTCATCGTCTTCCTGTTCAACTGCAACTGGTTTGCATTAACAAGCGCACACTCTTGCGATCCACAGGATTACGTTCGACGTGAAAAACTCCACCGCTAAAAACAACAAACTCCCCTGGTTACCGCTGGCCCTCGCGCTGGCGGTCAACGTTGCGCTGCCCCAGGCCTTTGCCGCCGATGCCATCCGCATCCCGGCGCAACCCTTGGGACAGGCCCTGAGTCAGTTGGGCCAGCAAACCTCGCTTCAGGTGTTCTTCAGCCCTGAACTGGTCGCCGGCAAGCAGGCTCCGGCGGTGGATGGCAACCTTTCCCCGGAAGACGCGCTGCGCCAGTTGCTGCAAGGCAGCGGCCTGCAATACCAGATCGATGAAGGTTCGGTGACGCTGATGCCGGCACCAGCATCGGCGGCCAGCGGTCCACTGGAACTGGGCGTGACTGACATCAAGGTCGTCGGTAACTGGCTCGGCGACGCCGATGCCGCCGTGGTGCAGAACCACCCCGGGGCACGAACCGTGATCCGCCGCGAAGCCATGGTCGAGCAGGGCGCGATGAACGTCGGCGACGTACTCAAACGTGTCCCGGGTGTGCAGGTGCAGGACGCCAACGGTACCGGTGGCAGCGACATTTCCCTCAACGTCGGCGTGCGCGGCCTGACTTCGCGCCTGTCGCCTCGCTCCACCGTGCTGATCGATGGCATCCCGGCGGCGTTCGCTCCTTACGGTCAGCCGCAACTGTCCATGGCGCCGATTTCCTCGGGCAACCTCGACAGCATCGACGTGGTACGCGGTGCCGGTTCCGTACGCTATGGACCACAAAACGTGGGCGGCGTGATCAACTTCGTGACCCGCGCGATCCCGGAACAAGCCTCCGCGGAAATCGGCACCACCCTGGAAACCTCGCAGCACGGTGGCTGGAAGCACATCGACACGGCATTCATGGGCGGCACCGCCGACAACGGCATGGGCGTGGCGCTGTTGTATTCCGGCGTGAACGGCAACGGTTACCGTGAAAGCAACAACGGCAACGACATCGACGACGTGATCCTCAAGACCCATTGGGCGCCGACCGATGTCGACGATTTCAGCCTCAACTTTCACTACTACGATGCCAAGGCCGACATGCCCGGCGGCCTGACCCAGGCGCAGTACGACGCCGACCCGTTCCAGTCCGTGCGCGACTACGACAGCTTCAGCGGCCGCCGCAAGGATGTGTCATTCAAGTGGGTGCGGCAGATCGACGATCGCACCCAGGCCGAAGTGCTGACCTACTACACCGACAGTTTCCGTGGCAGCAACATCGCCTCCCGTGACCTGAAGACACTCAACTCCTACCCGCGCACCTACTACACCTACGGTATCGAACCACGGGTGTCTCACGTCTTCGATGTGGGCCCGACCACCCAGGAAGTCAGCGTCGGTTATCGCTACCTCAAGGAAGCCATGCACGAAGAGGCCAGCCGTGTGGCGCTGGTCAACAATGAGCCGGTCGTGCGTCCGGGGGCGGACGGCCATGTCTATCAGGACCGTACCGGTGGAACCGAGGCCAATTCGGTCTACGTCGACAACAAGATTGACGTTGGCAACTGGACTGTCACGCCAGGCATTCGCTTCGAGCACATCAGCACCGATTGGCACGATCGCCCGGTACTCGATAACGCCGGTAAACGGGTGCCGGAGAAAAAACGCAGCATCGAGAGCAATGAGCCGCTGCCGGCCCTGAGCGTGATGTATCACATGTCCGATGCCTGGAAGTTGTTCGCCAACTACGAAACCTCGTTCGGCGCGCTGCAGTATTTCCAGCTGGGGCAGGGCGGTATCGGTAATGAGCCCGCCAACGGCCTGGAGCCGGAAAAGGCCAAGACCTACGAAATCGGTACGCGCTACAACGATGACGTGTGGGGCGGTGAAGTGACGCTGTTCTACATCGACTTCGACGACGAACTGCAATACATCAGCAATGACGTGGGCTGGACCAACCTCGGCGCGACCAAGCACCAGGGTATCGAAGCTTCGGTGCACTACGACATGGCCGCGCTGAACCCGATGCTGGACGGCCTGACCGCCAACGCCGGTTTCACCTACACCCGCGCCACCTACGAAGGTGAGATCCCGGGCTTCAAGGGCCGTGACCTGCCGTTCTACTCCCGCCAGGTGGCCACCGCCGGCCTGCGTTACGACATCAACCGCTGGACTTACAACCTCGATGCGTTCGCCCAGTCCAAGCAGCGTTCGCCGGGCACCGGCGTGAACGCCGATGGCAGCTTCAACGGCGACTACATCACTGAAGGCACCGCTGATGGCCAGTTCGGTGATATCCCGGGTTACGTGCTCTGGAACGCACGTGCCGGCTATGATTTCGGTCCGCAGGTGTCGAACCTGAAACTGGGGGCGGGGGTGAAGAACATCTTCGACAAGCAGTACTTCACCCGTTCCAGCGACAACAACTCGGGCATGTATGTCGGTGCGCCGCGCACGTTCTTTGTGCAGGCCAGTGTCGGGTTCTGATCCTGAGCTCAGACCGCATTGCCTGGCTTGCGCCCGGTCTTGCGGTCTGAGTTTACGCCGCGCAAAGTGACCTCTCAGGGGGGCAGAAGAAAGTCAATGGTCGGTCCGTTGTTGCCCGCTGAATCCCCTCCCTTGAGACAGACTTTCTGTTGGCCCTCGGCAGTGGATACATGGAAAACCCCAGTCGATGGCGAGACGTTCTGGAAACCATCTTCCCTAGCGCAATCTACCGTATGCACACTACCGGATTTGTATCGGTATTGGTCGGGATCAAGGTAGGGTCTGATGGGAAAGGCTCTGATGTCATAATCGTTCGCCCCAATCAGATCAGCTTTGTATACCGGTGAGAGCGGTGCAGGGCCTTCCATTAGCCAGCGCCAGTAGACAATGGCATTTCGAGCGTCCCATTGCCCCGGCACGTCAGTTGGGCGCCGCTGGCCAACCACGCACAAAAAATACAGACCACCACCTTCCTGGAGATCGTTGTCCAGATGATTCTCATCTCCCGGCTTGCTGGCGTAAACCTGGCTATATCCCCGCATCGATGCGCAATCGGCCAGATTGCGAGAGTACTGGTAGCGATAGAAAGGAGCGTTCAGGGACATCGGCTGGACCCACCTCCAGGCGATGATGTCGCCGTTGGCATCGCGCAGGACTTTCTCGTAATCGGTAGCGTCCGTAGATATTGGAAATGACCAGGTGGGCCCTAAAGGACAGCGCGCCCGGGCGTGATTGAATTTCCCTTCGTAAAAACAATTACCCAGACCTTGAGCCGGTGAAGCGTAATTGGTGTCGAGTCGCTTGTTCACCTTGCCTTCGCTTACTTCACAGGGTGCCCCTGTGGAGCACGTGTGCTGGCCGCTGCCACGGGTGGTCGTGCCCAAAACACCCACTATTTCATTCGTGTAACGGCCCAATACCGGCGAGCCTGATATTCCGTTGACGACATCCATACATCGATTGCTCGTCTGATCGACCCACCGCCATGGTCCCTCAAGAATCGCGGCCTGATGATCCTGCTTGCAGGCCATGCGCTGCACGAAACCACTGAAAGGAGCACCGACGATAAGAGTGTCGGTGCCAGGCGTCAGTGCATGAATGGCGATTTTGAGAGGTTTGACGCCATCGCCGATCAATTCTTCCAGAGTCCGGTTCAGTTGAATGATGGAGATATCATGACCTCTGAGGGTGCTCCAGTTGATGGTGCTGACGGAGTAAGTTTTTTGCCGCCGCACAGTGTCGTGGAAGAAATTGAAGGTCACCGTGCCGGTCGCTGGCTTGTTCACGATGAACTCGTTGGAGAGTCGTGGGTCAGTGCAATGTCCGGAAGTCAGGACGTATGCAGGACCTGAGACCTTCCCACTATTGCGCGTGTCGATGAGCGAGCCTGTGCACGTCATGCCACCGGCCACCTCAACCCGACCGATGGCTTGCCAGTGTGCGTAACGTTCTTTGGCGTTGGACAGTTGTTGTGCAGGGGAGAGATTTGGCGTTCCTTCACCCCAGTCCTTGCTGGCAGATGCTGCGTGTGCTCCTTTTCCATACAAGATGAAAAGACTGGTGCAGACCAGTGCCACGATCAGTGGTGGTTTCATCATTCAGCCCTGTTCGGAAAGTTCAGGGCTGAATGATGTTCAGTAGTTTAAAAACCGTCTACTGTCAGAAATGACAGTAGATTGTACCATCGATCGGAAAAAGCCTCACCTCGGGCTTCACACCTTCAACGCCTTCCCACCAACGGCCACCGCCACCAGCAACACCGCCATCAAGGCAAAGGCGAAACTCAAGCTGCTGCCATGGGCGACGAAGCCGATGACGGCGGGGCCTGCCAGGATGCCCGCATAACCCAGGGTGGTAATGGCCGGCACGGCGATGCTTTCGGGCATGACCGTCTGCTTGCCGACTGCGGTGTACAGCACCGGCACAATGTTCGAGCAACCGGCACCCAGCAACGCATAACCCACCAGCGCCGCCTCCCAGCTCGGTGCGAACGTCGCCAGAAACAAACCTGCGGCGGCGGTCAGCCCGCCGGACACAATCACCCGCGTCGCGCCCAACCGCCGTACGATTTTGTCACCGGTCAAACGCCCGGCCGTCATGGTCAAGGCAAACGCCGCATAACCGAGCCCCGCATACGCTGTGTCGATGCCACGTTCCTGTGTCAGGAACACCGCGCTCCAGTCCAGCGCAGCGCCTTCGGCGAGGAACACGATGAAGCACATGCCGCCAATGAACAGGACGATGCCATGGGGCACGGCAAACGCCGGCCCCGAACTCTCGCTGCCGTAGGGCAACAGATGCGGCACGGCCTTGGCCAGCGCGATCAGCAGCAACACGATCACCACCAGCGTGGCCCCCAGAGGTGAGATCCCCAGGCCAAGCAATCCGCTGACGCCTGCCGCGCCGACAATCCCGCCCAGGCTGAACAGGCCATGGAACCCCGACATCATGTTTTTGCCGCTGGCGCGCTCGACGATCACCGCTTGCAGGTTGACCGTCGAATCCACGGTGCCGAGCCCCGCGCCGAACATGAACAATGCGGCGATCAGCGCCGGAATCGACGACACCGTCGCCAGCAGCGGCAGGGCGGCACAGATCAGCAGGGTCCCGCCGGCCGTCACCCGCCGGCAGCCGAAACGTGTGGACAGGATCCCGGCCAGCGGCATCGCCAGGATAGAACCTACCCCCAGGCACAGCAGCAACAATCCCAGGGTGCCTTCATCCAGTCCGGCCCGGGCCTTGGCATAGGGCACCAGCGGTGCCCACGCGGCGATGCCGACCCCGGCGATGAAAAAGGCGATGCGCGTGGACATCTGTTCCAGGCGCCCGGGTACGAAGGTGGTTTGGCTGTTGAGGCTGGTCATAACAATCCTTGGCAAAAAGCGTCGCGTCCTCAACGGACAGTGATCGGCCTGTGAGGGTTCGATCAGTGCCCGGAAAGTTTTACGGTCAAACAGGGCGATATGGTTGCACAGCGCCAGTGTTTTTCGCGATATGTTGAACCATTCCAATGACACACGGAGGGCGCCATGGCGCAGAGGTACGATGCACGGGGCAACATTTACATCGTGGTAACGCCCGAAGAACTGCGCCGCCAGGGCATCGACCTGCCCGACCAGGCCAGCCAGGCAGCGCAAACCCTTGAAGCCTGGGCGCTGGCCGCGATCGAGGCTTGCTGCAGCTGGGCTCCAGGCACTCAACCGTCCGGTAGCAAGGATCATCGCAGCGACGGTTTGCTGGTCGGACCGTTTCAGTCGTCGCCTCCCTTTGATCTGTTGATCGTCAACACCGACGGTACCCTGGCCGAGCGCAGTGGCAACGGGCTGACGATTTTTTCCCAGGCCCTCAGTGATCAAGGGCTGTTGCCGCAGAACGAAGCCTGTCTGCTCAGGGTTCACCACGACAAGGCTGATACGTCTTCGCCGGGGCAGACTTCAGTGAAAGCCGCAGAGGTCGGGGGCGTGAAGGGTTTTTGGCTCGATCTGGGCCAGCCGGGATTCGGGCCGTCGGCGGTCAGTGCTCACGGGGTTGAAGCGGCGATGTTCAATGGTCGCGAACTCAGCCACGTTGAACATTTGTCGGCACTCAATAGTGCGTGGTCGCACAGCCAGTTCGCGCGGGTCGGCAATCCCCATTGCGTGACGCTGGTGGAAAGTGCCGAGGACCTGCCGAGCAACGAGCAGATGCGCGAGCCGGCGCTGGGTGAGGGGCTGACGCGAATCGCCTACGCCATGCCGGTCGGCGCAGGCAAGCCTTGTCCGGCGGGAATCAACCTGCAATGGGCAATGCGCGTATCCGAAGGACACATCGCCGCGCGGGTATTCGAGCGGGGCGAGGGGCCGACGGCGTCGTCGGGGACCAGCGCCAGCGCGGTGGCCTGTGCGGCCTGGCGGGCAGGTTGGGTCAGCGCCGGGGAGGTGAAGGTGACGATGCCGGGTGGCACGGCGCCGATCTTGCTGGCGGAAGAGTTGGGGGAGTTGAGTCGGGTCAGTCTGTTTGGTACGGCTCGAATGATCGATTGATTTTTAGATTGCCATCGCGAGCAAGCTCGCTCCCACAGTGGTTTTATGTCGTTCACAAAACCTGTAGGAGCGAGCCTGCTCGCGATGGGGCCAGTCCAGTCAGCGCAAGTTTCAGCCCAGCCCACTGAACTCCACCACCGGCATCGTCCGCTTCATCAAGACCTTGCCATCGCGCACCGAGTACAGCGGCAACCCCTGGCTGCGGATCATCTCGTAATCACTCTCCGCCGACAGAATCAGCAGGTTCGCCGGCCGCCCGCGCTCCAGGCCATAGCGATCGCCGAGGTTCATGGCTCGGGCGCTATTGTCCGTCACCAGGTCCAGCGCACTTTGCAGGTTGCGATAACCGAGCATGTGGCAGATGTGCAGGCCGGCTTCGAGAACCCGCAAAATGTTGCCATTGCCCAGCGGATACCACGGATCGACGATGGAGTCCTGGCCGAAGCACACGTTCATGCCTGCTTCCAGCAACTCGTTGACCCGGGTCACGCCCCGGCGTTTCGGGAAACTGTCGAAGCGACCTTGCAGGTGGATGCTTTCGGTGGGGCAGGAGACAAAGCTGATCCCCGAATGCCCGAGCAAGCGAAACAGTTTGGCGCAGTAGGCGTTGTCGTAGGAGCCCATGGCCGTGGTGTGGCTGGCCGTGACCCGCGAGCCCATGTCGCGGCTGCGGGCCTCTTCGGCGAGCACTTCGAGAAAGCGTGAATGCGGGTCGTCGGTTTCGTCGCAATGCACATCCACCAGGCAACCGCTGCGTTCGGCCAGGTCCATGAGAAACTTCACCGAGCTGACGCCCTGATCGCGGGTGTATTCGAAATGCGGAATGCCACCTACCACGTCGGCGCCCATGCGGATCGCTTCTTCCATCAATTCGCGACCATTGCGGTAGGACTCGATGCCTTCCTGAGGGAATGCGACGATTTGCAGGTCGACCAGGTGCCGGCTTTCCTCGCGTACTTCGAGCATCGCCTTGAGCGCGGTCAGTTGCGGGTCGGTGACGTCGACGTGGGTGCGCACATGCTGGATGCCGTGGGCGGCGAGGGTCTGGATGGTTTTCTTTGCCCGGGCCTTGGTGTCTTCCTGGGTGATGGTCGCCTTGCGTTCGCCCCAGCACTCGATGCCTTCGAACAGCGTGCCGCTCATGTTCCAGCGCGGCTCGCCGGCGGTCAGGGTTGCGTCGAGGTGGATGTGCGGCTCGACGAAAGGCGGCACCACCAGGTTGCCGCCGGCATCCAGATCGTCAGGGCCCAGGGTCGGCGCTTCGATCTGGCGGCCGATGCTGCTGATCAGGCCGTTTTCCAGGTTCAACTCATGCAGGCCTTCCTGGTTGCGCAGACGGGCATTGATGATGTGCATCGGGCAGATCCTTTTGGCGAATCGTTTAGGCAATACTCTTACGTTAGCTCGCCAGCGGCGATTCCCGCCAGTGACATTGATCACCACCGTTCAAATGTGGGAGCGGGTTTGTTCTGGAGGATTACTGCAGGGGCAAAAACCGCAGCAGCGCCGCGACTACCGCTTCGGGCGCGTCTTCCTGAACCAGATGACCGGCGTTGGGAATCGGATAAAACTGCGATCCGGGAATCATCTGCTGCAAGGCCCGCCCGCGTTCGATGGGAATCCACTGGTCATCTTCACCCCAGAGAATCTGCACCGGGCATCGGATCGTCGAGTACAGGCCCTCGGCCTCGCAGGTATAGCGCTCGTTCATCTGCGCGATCTGCCGGTAGAACGCCGCTTGCCCCGGCTCTCCCAGCCACGGCTGAACATAGGGGGCGAGTTCGTGGTCCGGGATTTTCCGCTTGATCGCCCCGCGGATGTAAGCCGGCACAATCGCTTGCTGGATGTAATCGGGCAGTCCGCTGAAGGCTGCTTCATGCTGGCGCACATGCTGCACGAACGGCGAACCCCAGGGCGTGAGCGCCACCGGGTCGATCAGTGTCAGGCTGCGGTAATCCTTGCCGTTTAGCAGGTGCGTTCGCAGGGCTGTGGCACCGCCAAAGTCATGGGCCACCACGTCGGGGCGATCCAGGCCCCAATGATCCAGCAACTGCGTCAGCAATTCGTTCTGCACACCCAAGGACACGTCGCCATCAACTTTCTCGGATTGCCCGTAGCCCAGCAAATCGAAATAGTGCACCCGGTGCGTGGTGATGAAGTGCGGGGCAATCCGGTGCCAGACATAGGAGGAGAAGGGCGTGCCATGCACGAACACCAGCGGCGGGCCGTCGCCGCGCACGGCGTAGCGCACGGAGTGCCCTTTGAAGCGATAGGTCTGGGGCAGTGGCCAGTCAGTCATAGGTGTGTCCTCTTGGCGGGTGCGAGGCAAAAAGCATAGGCATAAAAAAACAGCCGATGAAGGCTGTTTTCTTTTTCTCTGACAAAACGCTGTTCCATTGTGGGAGCGAGCTTGCTCGCGATGGCGTTGTGTCAGTCACATCGATGTTGAATGTGGCGCCGTCATCGCGAGCAAGCTCGCTCCCGCAGGGTTCTGCATTTGTCTGCCGGCTTATTCGCCGCGATAGATGCAACCGCTGGTGCAGGTCTCGTGGATACGGATCGCGCTGAGTTCCGGCAGCAGAGGCTTCAACTCCTGCCAGATAAACTTGGCCAGCACTTCGCTGGTCGGGTTTTCCAGGCCAGGGATGTCGTTCAGGTAGTTGTGGTCCAGACGCTCGTACAGCGGCTTGAAGATCTCTTTGATTTCCGAAAAATCGCGGATCCAGCCGGTGTGCGGGTCGAGGTCGCCGCTCAGGTGGATTGCCACTTTGAACGAGTGACCGTGCAGGCGCCCGCACTTGTGGCCGTCCGGTACGTGGGGCAGGCGGTGGGCGGATTCGAAGGTAAACTCTTTGAAAATTTCCACAGTATCTTCAGCTCTGTTCAGGTGGCGTTCGCCGCAGCGATTCGGGCAGGTGGCGAGTTTACCAGTTTGTCCTGACTAAAGGGTCAGCAAGCGCTCGCCCAGGCGACCGTTGGCGGCCAGTTCGAGGAATTCGTCGCCCAGGCGGCGGCTTTCGTCCATGGTCGTGCGCCAGTATTTCTGCCGGCTCGGGGCGTCGCCCATGAAACGCTTGAAGTCGTTACGGTCCGGCAGTTTGCCGTAGGGCAGGCGCGCCAGGTACTCCTTCGACGGCGCCAGCAACAGCACGTTCTGCAAGCGAGCCGGGCAGGCGCGGCGCCACGGCAGGGTCTTGTCGAACCAGCCGGGAATCACCCGGTCGGTGAAATGCGGGTACAGCACGATGTCGTTGCCGCTGTAGGGCAGGTCCAGGTGGTAATCCAGCAGACCGCCGTCGCGGAAGGTCCCGGCGCCGGCGCCCGGCAGATCGCGCACGCCTTGCATCACCATCGGGATCGAGCCCGAGGCCAGCAGGGCCTGGCGCAAGTTGCCGGCATTGAGGGCGACGAAGCGCGACGGGAAGTCATTCAAGGCATTGACCGGCGGCGCCAGGCGCGGGTCGTGGATGATCAGGCGTTCGAAGTGTCGTGCCAGCCGCGCCCGGCCGCGCAGGTTGTCGGCGATGACCGACGACAGGCCCAGCCCGAGGCGGCCGCGATGATCGTCGGCCAGCAGGCCGTGGCTTTTGACCACCATGATGTTCAGGCGGTAATGGTTGTTGTCGAGGATCGAGGCATCGCGACCGTCGAGCAGGTCATTGAGCATGCGCTGTGAGCTCTGGCTGATCTGCGCCATGGTCACGCCCTTGGCAAAGTGTTGCTCGGTGTAGAGCTGCCCGAGACGCCGGATGCCCTCGGCGGCGTCCGGCAGGCAGGCGCTGGCGAAGCGCCAGGAACCCACCGATGCGCCAATCAGCGAGCGTTCCCGCGGTGCCGCCGGCAGCCACTCGCCGAACAGCGCCAGGTCCAGACCCTGAATCCCCAGCGCCTTCGGACCGCCAGCCGCGCCAGGCAAGGTGCCGACGTCGGCGGCGTTCAAGCCGCTGTCACGAATGCGCGCAAAGGCACCTGGACCGGCCTTGAGGGTCAGGGAGGGGAACTTGATGTGGATGGCGGTCATTAAAGTCTCGATGTCGGGCCGACAGAAATTATAAACACGATCACTGTAGGAGCGAGCCTGCTCGCGATAGCGGTGTTGCAGTCACATCATTGTTGGATGTGCCGCCGCCATCGCGAGCAAGCTCGCTCCCACAAAGGAGGGCGGTGTTGCCAATGATGGCAATTCAGTTTCAATTAAGTTCATCCGGTTAAGGTGGCACCCACAGGCAGCACCTGAAGAAATACGGAGACACCCATGAAAACCCTGACCACCCTGTTCACCGCGTCGATCCTCGGCATGACCGCAAGCCTCGCCCACGCCCGGGAACTTGGCCCGGATGAAGCGCTGAGATTGCGCGACGCTGGTACCATTGTGTCGTTCGAGACACTCAATGCCAACGCGGTGGCCAGGCATCCGGGTTCCACCGTCAGTGAAACCGAGCTGGAACAGCGTTATGGCAAATACCTGTACAAGGTCGAGCTGCGCGATCCTCAGGGCATCGACTGGGATGTGGAATTAGACGCTGTCAGCGGGCAGGTTCTCAAGGATCATCAGGATTCGTAATGAAGGTGTTTTTATTCAAGCGATGCACCGGTAGCCGGATGGCGCTGTTGCTTCTGGCATTTTGCTCGGCAGTGTTGGCCCGCGACCTGGATCAGGATGAGGCTCTGAGCCTGCGTCAACAGGGCGTGATCCTGCCGCTGGAGCAACTGCTGCAGCAGGCGATGGGTCACTACCCCGGTGCGAAGCTGCTGGAAGCCGAGCTCGAAGAAAAACACGACGTCTACATTTATGAAGTCGAGCTGCTGACCCCTGAGGGCGTGGTCCGCGAACTGGGCATCGATGCCACCACCGGCCGTTTACTCAAAGACAAGGAAGACTGATCCATGCGTTTGCTCCTGGTGGAAGACCATGTGCCCCTGGCCGACGAACTGCTGGCCGGCCTCAATCGCCAGGGGTATGCGGTGGACTGGCTGGCCGATGGTCGCGATGCGGTACATCAGGGCAGCACCGAGCCTTACGACCTGATCATCCTCGACCTCGGTTTGCCCGGCGTGCCGGGGCTTGAGGTGCTGGCGCAATGGCGCGCGGCGGGGCTGGCCACGCCGGTGCTGATCCTGACGGCCCGAGACTCCTGGGCCGAACGCATCGAAGGCCTCAAGGCCGGCGCCGACGACTACCTGACCAAACCATTCCATCCCGAAGAGTTGTTTTTGCGCATCCAGGCGTTATTGCGCCGCTCCCATGGCCAGGTCAACCAGCCAACGCTCAAGGCTGCCGGGTTGCATCTGGACGAAGGTCGCCAGTGCGTTGTGCGCGACGGCGCGGACATTCAACTGACCGCCGCGGAGTTTCGCCTGTTGCGTTATTTCATGCTGCACCCCGAGCAGATCCTCTCCAAAAGCCACCTCGCCGAACACCTCTACGACGGTGAAACCGAGCGCGATTCCAATGTGCTGGAAGTCCACGTCAACCACTTGCGCCGCAAGCTCGGCAAAAGTGTGATTGAAACCCGTCGCGGCCAGGGTTATCTGTTCGGCGGGCAAACCCGGTGAGATCGATCCAGCGCCGCTTGAGCCTGGGCCTGATCAGCGTGATGGTGGTCGTTGGCCTGGTGCTGGCGCAAACCAGCCTGTGGCTGTTCGAATTGGGGTTGCAGCGCTACCTCGAAGCCGGGTTGCGCAATGACAGCGAGAACCTGCTGGCGGCACTGGTGCGCGGGCCGCAAGGCTTGCAACTGGATGAGCGACGCCTGTCACCGGCTTATCAACGGCCGTTCTCCGGGCATTATTTCCGCATCGATTTCGCCGACGGTCATTGGCGTTCCCGTTCTTTATGGGATCAGGAACTGCCGGTGCTCGATCACCCCGGCCTGCATGGCAACTTGCAACTGGGTCCGGAAGGGCAACAGTTACTGGTGCTGCGTACGGACTATCGACGTTCGGGGTTGCCGATCTCCATCAGCGTCGCCGAGGACTACACGCCAATTCGCGAAAGCTTCCGGCGCATGCAACAGCTCGGGTTTGGCCTCGGTTTGACGGCGCTGCTGCTGATTCTGCTGCTGCAACGGATTACCGTGCGCCGGGCCTTGCGTCCGCTGGAGCAGGCCCGCGAGCAGATTGCGCAGCTTCAGCAGGGCCAGCGTTCGCAACTCGATGATCAGGTGCCGGTGGAACTGGAACCACTGGTGGCGCAGATCAACCATTTGCTGGCCCATACCGAGGACAGCCTCAAGCGCTCACGCAATGCCCTGGGCAACCTCGGCCACGCCTTGAAAACTCCGCTGGCGGTGCTGTTGAGCCTGGCTTCAAGCGAGCAACTCGACGCGCACCCGCAATTGCGCAAGGTCCTCAAGGAGCAACTGGAGCAAGTCCAGCAACGGCTCAATCGGGAACTCAATCGTGCGCGGTTGTCCGGCGATGCGTTGCCGGGCGCACTGTTTGATTGCGATGCGCAACTCCCCGGGTTGCTGGCCACCCTGAACATGATCCATGGCGAACACCTGGCGCTGAGCTACCGCGCACCCACCGGCCTGCAATTGCCCCGGGATCGCGAAGACCTGCTGGAACTGTTGGGCAATCTGCTGGATAACGCCTGCAAGTGGGCGGATGCCGAGGTTCGCCTGAGTGTGGCCGAGACTGCAGAGGGCTTTGAACTCAACGTGGAAGATGACGGCCCGGGCATTCCCGAAGAGCGTCGCGATCAGGTGTTCGGCCGAGGAACGCGGCTGGATGAGCAAACCCATGGGCATGGTTTGGGGCTGGGCATCGTGCGCGACATTGTCGATAGCTGGGGTGGCAAACTGTCGTTGCTGGAAAGCGAATGGGGCGGGCTGAAGGTCGTCATCGAGTTGCCTAAACATACTTGAAGTCACACCAGGAACCCTGTGGGAGCGAGCTTGCTCGCGATGGCAATCTGTCTGACACATTGATGTTGAATGTGCTGACGCTATCGTCGGATCGCCGCCCGGAGCAAGCTCGCTCCCACAGTGGTTTTTCATGGCCGCCGATTATGAGTACACCCGGTTCCACAGGGTGAGGTGTCAGGTTTATGTGTGATGAATCTCCCGATCCTTGGTTTCCGGCATGAAGAAAATACCCAGCACCGCCGTCATCACCGCGATGACAATCGGATACCACAGCCCGTAGTAGATATCCCCCGTGGCCGCCACCATGGCGAACGCCACCGTCGGCAGGAAGCCACCAAACCAGCCATTGCCGATGTGGTAGGGAAGCGACATCGAGGTGTAGCGAATGCGTGCCGGGAACAGTTCCACCAGCCAGGCGGCAATCGGCCCGTAGACCATGGTCACGTAGATCACCAGGATCGTCAGCAGTAGCAACACCATCGGGTAGTTGGTCTTGGCCGGGTCGGCCTTTTCGGGGTAGCCGGCGTCCTTGAGGGCGGTGGCGAGGGTGGCGGCAAAGGCGTCGTTCCTGGCCTTGAAGTCGGCGGCCGGCATGCCAGTACCCTCGAAGCTCTCGATCACTTTATCGCCAATGCGCACCTGCGCAACGGCGCCCGGCTCGGCGTCCGCGTTCTTGTAAGGGATGGCCCTTTTGGCCAGCACGGTCTTGGCCAAGTCACAGGAACTGGTGAATTTGGCCTTGCCCACCGGGTCGAACTGGAACGAACACTGGGCGGGATTGGCGACGACCGTGACCGGATTCTTCTCCTGCGCGATGAACACGTCGGGGTTACCGTATTGGGTCAGCGCGTGGAAGATCGGGAAGTAAGTCAGTGCCGCGATGATACAGCCCGCCATGATGATGCCCTTGCGCCCGATACGGTCGGACAGGCTGCCGAAAATGACGAAGAACGGCGTGCCGATCAACAGGGAGCCGGCAATCAGCAGGTTCGCGGTTTGCGGTTCGATCTTCAGCGTCTGCAACAGGAAGAACAGCGCATAGAATTGCCCGGTGTACCAGACCACGGCCTGGCCGGCGGTGCCGCCGAGCAGGGCCATGATCACGATCTTCAGGTTCTCCCAGCGTGCGAAAGATTCAGTCAGCGGCGCCTTGGAAGACTTGCCTTCGGCCTTCATTTTCACAAACACCGGCGACTCGTTGAGCTGCAAGCGGATGTACACCGAGATAATCAGCAGCAGGATCGACAGCAGGAACGGAATCCGCCAGCCCCAGGCTTCGAAGGCTTCAGTGCCCAGCGCGGTACGGCAGGCGAGGATCACCAGCAGTGACAGAAACAGGCCGAGGGTTGCGGTGGTCTGAATCCACGAGGTGAAGTAGCCGCGTTTGCCCTTGGGGGCATGTTCGGCCACGTAGGTCGCTGCGCCGCCGTACTCACCGCCCAGCGCCAGGCCTTGCAACAGGCGCAGGCTGATCAGGATGATCGGCGCGGCGACGCCGATGGTCGCATAGCCGGGCAGCAAACCCACCACGGCCGTGGAAATACCCATGATCACGATGGTGATGAGGAACGTGTGCTTGCGCCCGATCATGTCGCCCAACCGGCCGAACACGATGGCGCCGAAGGGCCGCACGGCGAAGCCGGCGGCAAAGGCGAGCAGGGCGAAGATGAAGGACGTCGTTTCGTTGACACCGGCGAAGAAGTGCTTGGCGATGATCGCCGCGAGGGAGCCGTACAGGTAGAAGTCATACCATTCGAACACGGTGCCCAGGGACGAGGCAAAAATGACCTTGCGTTCCTCCTTGGTGAGCCCGTGATGGGGCGCGCTGCCCGTGGTTGCATTGTCGATTGCTGCCATGAGTATTCTCCGTCTTGCTTTTGTTGTAGGCCGGAGTTCCCACCAACACTTACCGTACCCAGGCCCTGGGGCTGAAGTCATTGGATTACGTGGCTTGCATTCAGATTGACGCCCGAAGGCGCTGCAAGGTTCCATGAAGCATAATCGGCATGCGGCAGATATCCACTTGCCATCATTTGATTGAGCAGCACGGAAGAATAAATGTGGGAGCGAGCAAGCTCGCTCCCACAGGTATTTTGTTCGGCCAGCAGGGTTTAAACGCGGAACTGATCCATCAGGCTCTGCTGCTGGTTCGCCAGGCTATTGAGCGACTGGCTGACCCGCGCCGATTCATTGGCCTGGCCCGACAGCGACTCGGTCACGTCGCGGATGGTCGCCACGTTGTTGTTGATCTCCTCGGCCACCGCGCTTTGCTCTTCGGCGGCACTGGCGATCTGCATATTCATGTCGTTGATCACGGTCACCGCGTCACCGATCTGGCGCAGCGCCGTCACGGCCTGGCCAACCTGCTCGACACTGCCCTGGGCCTGACGATGGCTGTTGTTCATCGAACCCACCACCTCCTGGGTGCCGTTTTGCAGTTGCTCGATCACCAGACGGGTTTCTTCCACGGACTCCTGGGTACGCCGGGCCAGGTTGCGCACTTCATCGGCCACCACGGCAAACCCGCGCCCGGCCTCACCGGCACGGGCCGCTTCGATCGCGGCGTTGAGGGCCAGCAGGTTGGTCTGCTCGGCAATCGCACGGATCACTTCCAGTACGGTGCCGATCTTCTCGCTGTTGGCGGCCAGACCTTCGACCTGAACCATGGCCGTGCTCATGTCGGCGGCGAGGTTGTCGATGCTGGCGGTGGTGCGGTCGATCACGGTCAGGCCCTGACGGGTTGCCTGATCGGCATCGCGGGCGGCGTGGGCCGCCTGCGCGGCGCTGCGGGCGACGTCCTGGGCGGTGGCGCTCATTTCGTGGGAGGCGGTCGCCACCTGGTCCACCTGGCGGTACTGCTGCTCCATGCCGGCGCTGGTTTGTGCGGCGATGGCGGACGACTGATCCGCGGTGCTGCGGGCGTCCTGCACCGAGCGCTTCACTTCGGCAATGATCGGTTGCAGCTTGTCGAGGAAACGGTTGAACCATCCGGCCAACTGGCCCAGTTCATCCTGCTTGTCGTAGGCCAGGCGGCGGGTGAGGTCACCTTCGCCGCTGGCGATGTCTTCGAGCATGTGCGCCACGCCGAGGATCGGTCGGGTGACGCTGCGGGCCATCAGCCACACCAGCAGCAGACCGAGCAGCGCGGCGAGCACCCCCAGGCCGAGCTCGACCAGGGTACCGGCGGTGTTGCTGTCATCGAGTTGCTTTTTCAGGGCTTCGGCGGGGCCGACCAGGACTTTCTCCGGCACGTCGAGCAGCACGCCCCAGGATTTACCGTCGGGAATCGGCTGGAAGGGTGCCAGCACTTTCAGTTGCTGATGGCTGTGCAGGCTGGCGGTTTTGCTGCTGGCGGCGAGCATGCGCAGCAGTTCGGCGCCATTGGCCTTATCCACGGCGTCCAGGCGCTGGCTGAGTTTGCCGGCGTCCGGGCTGTAGCCGGCGAGCAGGCCGGCCGGGCTGATGATGCTGACGCTGGTCTGGCCGTCATAGAGCTTCTTGCTCGCGCCCAGGCTGACCGCTTGCAGGCTGTTGAGGTTGATGTCCACGGACAGCGAGGCGATCACCTTGCCGTTGACCATCAGCGGGAAAACGATACTGGTCATCAGCACGTTCTGACCGTCGATCTCATAGAAGTAAGGTTCGATCACGCACGGCTTGAGCGTGGTGCGCGGACAGGTGAACCAGGCGTTGGCCGCTTCGCCGCTGGGGCCGGTGCTGGTGTCGGCCATGTCCTTTTCCGGCAGCGCCATGGACGTTACCTTGCCCGGCGTCGGCTGCGACCAGTAGAGGGCGAAACGACCCTTGTCGTTGCTGCCAAGCTCGGCCTGACCGGCGAACAGTTCGTCCTTGCCGTCCAGCCCATTGGGTTCGAACACCAGGGACAGGCCGAGCAGGTCCGGGTTGGCTTGCAGGGCTGACTTGACCTGGCGGGTCAGGTCTTCGCGCAGGTCGAAGGCATCGAGAAAGCGCTTCTCGGCCTGGTCACGCAGGAACAGCACCTGCCGGGAGAAACCGTGGCCGTACTGATAGGCGTCCATGAACTGCTGGCGTATCCCCAGCGCCTGGTTTTCGCCCTGGGACTCGATCCGGGCCTGGGCCGCCTCTGTCAGCATCTCCATGCTCGAGGCTTTCACCAGCTCGGAGCTGTGCTCCATGCGGTACAGCGAAAGACCCACCAGCAGGGTCACGATGCCCGCCAGGCACAGCCCGGCCAGCAGGGTGATTTTCCATTGAATGGAAAGTTGTCTGAGCGACATGGAGACGTCCTTATTCGATAAATATCTGAGACTTTGCACTGTAACGGCCGGGATTTTGGTTTCTTTATCCCGTCTATCGGCTATCAAACACTTCCCCCCTGTAGGAGCGAGCATGCTCGCGATGGTCGTCAACGATGACGATGGAAACCTGATCCCCCCGGTGCTCTCAGGTGCATCGCGAGCTCGCTCGCTCCTACAGGTCATGACATGTCGTTACATATCGACAGCGTCGAGGTGCTTTGACAAGGAGGTGACGCTGCGGCACAGTGCGCGCCCTCTAATAAAACCCATTCCTTAATCCGCTGGTGGCTCTTCGCAGACTGCCGGACGGAGTCTTTTCGTTTGTATCGAGGTAATGAAATGAATGCAGTAATTGCCGCGGTCGGCATCATGCTGATCCTCAGCCTGTCCCGCGTGCATGTGGTGATCGCCCTGATCGTCGGTGCGCTGGTCGGTGGCTTGACCGGTGGCCTGGGAATCGAGGCGACGCTCAAGGCTTTCAACAGCGGCCTCGGTGGCGGGGCGACGGTGGCGTTGTCCTACGCCTTGCTCGGTGCTTTCGCCGTGGCCATTGCCAAGTCCGGCATGGCCCATGCGCTGGCCGACAAGGCCCTGGCCATGGTCGATCGCCAGCACGCCAGCGGCGGTGGCCAGGTCAAGTGGCTGCTGATTGGCCTGCTCTGGGTCGTGGCCATCGCCTCGCAGAACATCTTGCCGATACATATCGCGTTTATTCCGTTGCTGGTGCCGCCGCTTCTTTATGTGCTGACCAAGCTGCAACTGGACCGTCGACTGATCGCCTGCGTCATGACCTTCGGCCTGATCACGCCCTACATGTTCCTGCCGGTGGGCTTCGGCAACATCTTCCTCAATGAGATCCTGCTGGCCAACGTCGCCCGCAGCGGCGTGGACATCAGCGGCATCAACGTGACCCACGCCATGGGCATTCCGGCCCTGGGCATGGTGGCGGGCCTGCTGATCGCGTTTGTCAGCTACCGCAAGAAGCGTGTCTACGACCTGGCGAAGATCGAACAGGTCGAGCAAGTGGCGGTGCAATACAACCCGCTGAGCCTGATGGTGGCCGGCGTGGCCATCGCGGCGGCGTTCATCATTCAGTTGTTGCTCGATTCGATGATCATCGGTGCGCTGGTCGGCTTCCTGATCTTCTCGGTGTCGGGCATTGTCAAATGGCGTGACACCGACGACCTGTTCACCGAAGGCATGAAAATGATGGCGATGATCGGCTTCATCATGATCGCCGCCTCGGGGTTTGCCGAAGTGATGAAGGCCACCGGTGAGGTGCAGACGCTGGTCGAGTCGTCGGCGTCGTACATCGATCACAGCAAAGGCATTGGCGCCTTGCTGATGTTGCTGGTGGGGTTGCTGGTGACCATGGGCATCGGCTCGTCGTTCTCCACCGTGCCGATCCTGGCGGCGATCTTCGTGCCGCTGTGCGTGCAACTGGGCTTCAGCCCGTTGGCGATCGTGTGCATCGTCGGCACGGCCGGTGCCCTGGGCGACGCCGGTTCACCGGCTTCCGACTCGACCCTGGGCCCGACTTCCGGTCTGAACATCGACGGCCAGCACCATCACATCTGGGACACCGTGGTCCCGACCTTCCTGCATTACAACCTGCCGTTGCTGGCGTTTGGCTGGGTGGCGGCGATGGTCCTGTAACCAATTCCCTTCTGATTACCCTGGATCAAAATGTGGGAGCGAGCTTGCTCGCGATGGCGGTGAAACAGTCAACATCTATTTGGCTGACAGTCCGCTATCGCGAGCAAGCTCGCTCCCACAGGGGATCTCCACTGCTCCGATTGACTGCGTTCAACTTTTGCCCTGGCGTGCCGTTAAAGCTTTTAACCACGCCAACAAAAAATCAAAAGAGTGAACGTCATGCGCATGAGCCTCAAGGCCAAAGTCCTGTCCCTTGCCGTCCTCCCGGTGTTGCTGTTTGCGCTGGTCATCAGCCTGACCACGCTGTTCATTCTTCAGGATCAGGCGCGCAAGGAAGTCGAGCAGACCCGCGAGCGCCTGCTCAGCGATGCCAAGGCAACCTTGCAAAGCTACGTGGCCGTGGCCATGACCACGATCAAACCGCTCTACGACGCCGCTGCCCCCGGCGATGAGGCGGCGCGGGCCCAAGTGATCAAGCTGCTGTCGAGCATCACCTACGGCAAGGACGGCTACTTCTTCGGCTACGACTCCAACACCGTGCGCTTGTTCAAGGCCAGCAGCCCCGAGGGCGTGGGCCAGAGCTTCAAGGACAACCGCGACCCGAACGGTGTCTACGTCAACCGCGACCTGGTGAAAGTCGCCAAGGACGGTACGCACTACCTGCAATACAGCTCGCCATTGCCTGGCAACACCCAGGTGCTGGTGCCCAAGCTCGGCTACACCGAATACCTGCCGAAGTGGGACATGGCAGTCGGCACCGCGGTCAACCTCGACGGCATCGAAGCACAAGTGGCCGTGGTCGAAGCCAAGGTCCAGGAGCGCATGCAAGGCATGGTGCTGAGTATCGTTGGCGTAGCAGTCGTGGTGCTGTTGGTGATCGCTGCTGCCGGGATGCTGTTGGCCAACACCATTCTGCGTCCGCTGCATCTGATGAAAGCCAACCTCGACGACATCGCGGCGGGCGAAGGCGATCTGACCCGCCGCCTGACCATCACCAGTCAGGACGAGCTCGGTGAACTGGCCGGTTCGTTCAACCGTTTCGTCGACAAGATCCACGGCCTGGTACGGCAGATCACCGAAATGACCTCGCAACTGACCGGACTGGTGAACCAGGTGTCCGACCAGGCCAGCCGTTCGGACCAGGCCATGGAACGCCAGCGTCACGAAACCGATCAGGTGGCCACAGCGATCAACGAAATGTCGGCGGCGGCCCAGGAAGTGGCCAAGAGCGCGCAGAACGCCGCGGTAGCAGCCCAGCAGACCGACGAAGAAGGGCAGGCGGCCAAGCGTGTTGTGGCCGGCAGCATCGAGAAGATCCATGCCCTGGTGGACGACATCCGCAGCAGCGGCGTGTCCCTGGACAGCCTGCAAAAAGACGTGTCGTCGATTGTCAGCGTGCTCGGGGTGATCCGCTCGATTGCCGAGCAGACCAACCTGCTGGCGCTCAACGCGGCCATCGAAGCCGCCCGCGCCGGCGAGGCCGGGCGCGGCTTTGCGGTGGTGGCCGATGAAGTGCGGGCGCTGGCCAGCCGCACGCAAATCAGCACCCAGGAAATCCAGGGCATGATCGACCGTTTGCAGGCCGGCACCCAGTCGGCGGTGGAGGCGATGCGTCGCTCCAGCGAGGCCGGCGACGGCACCTCGGCCCAGGCCAACGAGGCGGGGGCTTCGCTGGACACCATGGCTCAGCTGATCGCGACCATCAACTCGATGAACGCACAGATCGCCAGTGCCGCCGAAGAGCAGACCGCCGTGGCCGAAGAGATCAATCGCAGCGTGCACCAGATTGCCGTGGCGGTGGACAGCGTCGCCGACGAAACCCAACTCGGCGCGCAAACCTCTCGCAGCCTGGCCGACCTCGGTCAGCGCCTGGGTAGCCTGGTCGGGCAGTTCCGTATTTGACAGTTATGGTTAACAACGCGAAATGGTGTGGTTTTTATAACTAAACAGTATTGAACAACTGTCATATTTGACAGTTGTTGCCGTTGGCTTATTGGTCTTTCATTTCAATGACATAGCGAGGTAACTGCAAACCATATAGAAACAGGGGCTAAGTATGAGGTTTTGGCAACTCTCATGTTTCATCCTGGTTGGCGGCTGTGCCGTTACCGTGACGGCACAGGCTCTGGATATACCAAGCTCAGTGGACTGGCGTACCCAGGGAGCTGTTACCAGAGTCAAGCAATTGGGGACTTGTGGCTCCGGTTATGCTTTTTCAGCGGTGGGTGCCCTGGAGGGCGCATTGTTTTTGCAAACCGAAAGACTGGTCGAGCTTTCCGAGCAGCAGATTCTTGATTGCAGCAGTGAGCAAGGTAATCAAGGATGTGATGGCGGGCTGATGGATTACACCTATGACTACGTCAAGCAACACGGTATTCAGTCAGAAGAATATTATCCTTACACAGGCGGCGGGGGACGCTGTGATGCAGGCATGATCAAGGCTGTCGCCGCCAATACGGTGACCTATACGAATATTCCTCGTGGCGACGAGGAGGCACTGCGCCAGGCCGTAGCCAAAGGGCCGGTATCGGCGGCGATTGACGCTTCCGACAACTTTAAAAAATACTCCGGCGGGGTATTGAATGATGAAGATTGCGATGAAAATGATTTGAATTACGCCGTGCTTATTGTTGGTTATGGCACCGAAGATGGCGAGGATTATTGGCTGGTGAAAAATAGCAGGGGGCCGGAGTGGGGGGAGGCCGGGTATATAAGGATGTCCAGAAACAAAGATAATCAGTGTGGCATCGCCTCTTACGCGTCATTCCCAGTCCTCGCGAAACGGATAATTCATCAAGGACTCAAGTAGTGCGCGATACGCGCTGTTGCGGTGTTGCAGTCGACCCCTACACTGAAAAGCACGGGTTGTTTTCATCTCCCCCCGACGACCACTACCCACAGGAGTCAAACCCATGACTGAGCGTATATGCGATTGTCCGAAGTGTTCCTGCAAACTCGGCGAGCACCCGATCGTGCGTCACGGCAAGCACTATTGCTGTGAAGCCTGTGCCAAGCATCACGAGCACGGCGAGGAGTGCGCCTCCCAAGGCTGCAAGTGTGCCCACTGAAAACCACGGCATACGCAAAAGTGGAGCCTAGTCCGGCTCCACTTCCAGCCTGAGGCTGTCATCTTCCAGGCGTTCGCTGTGGCGGACGGTGCCTTGCAAGCGCCGCCCTTCGACCCGCAGCACCAGGGTCTTGGCTTGCTCCAGATCTTCCGGCAGTGGCGCCGGGACGCGTATGGCGAAGCAGAAAGGGTCATTTTCGACCTGTTCCAGTCCGATTCGGCACTCGGTGCTCATGGTGATGCGGCCGCTCGGCGTGTCCAGATCGTAGTCCAGTTGCACAGGGCTGTTGACGGGTGTTGCGCTCATATCCCTTCCCCCGAACCTGATGGTTACCGGATATTAGTTCGCCGGCCGCCACTTGACGTTTTCCACGCCGAATTTTTCAGCCATCGGCTTGCTGGTCTTTTGCACCTTCTCGCGTCCGAATCGGGGGATTCGCCCCACCCCCGCGTCACAACTCGCCCAATGCCAGGCTTCTGCGTTATCCATTTTTTCCAGTCGGATGATGAATGATTTCGGAGCACCATGGAGGGTGTACTCGATGACGAATAATTTTGTACTGTTCATAAAGCCCCGGTTCCTCCCTGTTGTACATAAAAGGATCGCGCGCCATCAGAAAAATTCACTCGGATTGTCGGATACCGGCGGTTGCTGGCGACACGTTCGGCGCCTCGTTACCATGGAGCCTTCCCGTACCCAATGAACATAGACCATGGCCCTCGCCGCACCACCTGACCTGAGTGACACCGATGTGCCTGTGCAACCGCTGGCCCGCACCTATCCGCGCGGGTTGTACATCGAGCCCCATGAGCACGTCTGGGGCCAGTTGCTGTATGCGATGAGCGGGGTGATGTGGGTCGAGACGCCGCATGAGGCGCTGGTGGTGCCTCCGCAACGGGCGGTGTGGTTGCCGCCCGGCGTGCCGCATGGCATCCGTGTGGTATCGGACCTGCAAATGCGCAATATCTACCTGCGGCCGTCCCTGGCGGCGACCCTGGATGACAGCGTTCAGGTGATCGAGGTCGGCGGCTTGCTGCGCGAGCTGATCGTCGGGCTGGTGGAGCAGGGTAACGACGGGGCGCCCGAGTATTACGACGCGCTGGTGAGCCTGGCGCTGCTGGAACTCAAGCGGGCCAGGCGTTCGCTGCTGAAAATTCCGCTGCCGGACGATTCCGACCGACGGCTGATGAACCTGTGTCAGGCGGTCATGGCCGCGCCATCACTGGACATTCCTTTCGAACAACATGCGGATAATGCCGGAGCCAGCGTGCGCACCCTGGCGCGGCTGTTCAAGGACGGTTTGGGCATGGGCTTCGCCGAGTGGCGGCGTCAGGTGCAATTGGCGACGGCGGTGGCCGAGCTGATCCAGGGCGTACCGGTCAGCGCGATTGCCCGGGAGCTGGGATATTCGCCGAGCAGCTTCAGCGACATGTTTCGTCGTGAGCTGGGCGTTGCCCCTTCGCAGTTTCCTGCGGCGCAACGCCAGGACTGATTTCGTCGAAGCCAGGCTTTGGCCGAAATTCAGAAGCACTTGACCGATGGTCAAAGGCGTCGCCCCCTAGACTTGGCGCATACCTCAATTGCCCCGGAGTCTGCCATGAACTACCTCGTGTCATTGGCCATCGGTCTGGGCGTCGGTCTGCTCTACGGCGCTCTGGATTTTCGTTCCCCCGCACCCCCGGCCATCGCCCTGGTGGGCCTGCTCGGCATGCTCGCCGGCGAAAAACTCTGGCCGATGGGGCGAGGGCTGGTGGCTGGCTGGATCTCCTGAACCCTTTTCGACTCGATGGATACGCCCATGAAAGCTCTGCAATTCGATAAAACCGGTGATCTCTCGGCCCTGCGCTACGTTGAGGTGCCTACCCCCGTTCCCGGCGCCGATGAAGTGCTGGTCGAGATCAAGGCCGCGGGCCTCAACCCCAGCGATGTGAAGAACGTGCTGGGCCGTTTTCCCTACACCACCTTGCCGCGGATTCCCGGTCGTGACTTTGCCGGTGTTGTCGTGGCCGGCCCGCAGGCGATGATCGGTCGGGAAGTCTGGGGCACGGGCAAGGAACTGGGCTTTTTCGCCGACGGTTCCCACGCGCAGTTCGTCAAGCTGCCGGCCAACGGCGTGGCGCTCAAACCTACGCACCTGAGCTTTGCCCAGGCCGCCAGCCTCGGCGTGCCGTACACCACGGCGTGGGATGCGCTGGAGCGCAGCCTGGTGACGGCCGAAACCCGATTGCTGGTCATCGGTGGCGGGGCAGTCGGCAGTGCCGCGCTGGCCTTGGCCAAGGTGCGCGGTGCCCGGGTGTTGGCGGCCGCGCGGCGTCCGGAGCAGGTCAAGGATTTGCAGGACCAGGGCTACCAGACCCTGCAACTGGATAAACCCGAAGACCTGGGCGCACAGGTCAACACGGTGTATGCCGGCGGTGCCGACGTGATTTTCGACACCACCGGTTTCTGGCTGCCGGCCTCGGTAGCGGCCCTGGCCACGTTCGGCCGCATCGCGATCATCGCGGCACCCGTGGACGGTCACGTGCAGTTGCCGGCCCTGGCGTTGTATCGCAAGGGGGGCTCGGTTGTGGGGATCAACTCGTTGCTGTACGGGGTGCAGGCGTGTGCGGCGATGCTCGAACAGTTCGGCCGGTTCTTCGATCAAGACCTGTTGCCGTTGCCCCAGGGCTTGTTCGAGTCGCCATTGGCCGAAGGCCTGGAGCGTTATGCCGAGGTGAATCAGGGCAGTGGTGACAAAGTGATTTTGCTGCCGTAACCGCAATCAATGTGGGAGCGAGCCTGCTCGAGAAGGCGGAGTATCAGCCGGCATGGATGTCGGCTGTGAAGGCCTCTTCGCGAGCAAGCCCGCTCCCACAAAGCCCGAGGCTGTGCAACGCCTTGCGCATGCCTCGCTCTGCTAGAATCGGCCCATTGACCCAATGAGGTACCCCTATGAGCGAGCCGATTCGCCTGACTCAATACAGCCACGGCGCTGGATGCGGTTGCAAGATTTCTCCCCAGGTGCTGGAAGTGATCCTGGCCGGCAGTGGGGCGCAGAACCTCGACCCGAAACTTTGGGTCGGCAATGCCTCGCGCGATGATGCGGCGGTGTATGCAATCGATGATGAACGCGGCGTGGTCTCGACCACCGACTTTTTCATGCCGATCGTCGACGATCCCTTCGATTTCGGTCGAATTGCCGCCACCAATGCCATCAGCGACATCTATGCGATGGGCGGCGATCCGTTGATGGCGATTGCGATTCTGGGCTGGCCGGTGAACGTGCTGGCCCCGGAAGTTGCCCGGGAAGTGATACGCGGCGGTCGTTCGGTGTGTGACGCGGCGGGCATCCCGTTGGCAGGTGGGCACTCCATCGACGCGCCAGAACCGATCTTTGGCCTGGCCGTCACCGGTCTGGTGGAAAAGCGCCACATGAAGCGCAACGACACCGCCACGGCCGGTTGCCTGCTCTACCTCACCAAGCCCTTGGGGATCGGCATTCTTACCACGGCCGAGAAAAAGGGCAAATTGCGCAACGCCGACATCGGCCTGGCCCGGGACTGGATGTGTACCCTGAACAAACCCGGCAGCCGTTTCGGCAAGCTCGACGGTGTGACCGCGATGACTGACGTCACCGGTTTCGGCCTGCTCGGGCACCTGGTGGAAATGGCCGACGGCAGCCAGCTCACGGCGCGCATTGAGTATGACCGCGTACCGCGCCTGCCGGGGGTGGAGTATTACCTGGAACAAGGCTGCGTACCAGGCGGGACTCTGCGCAATTTCGACAGCTACGCCAGCAAGCTCGGACGCCTTCAGGAGCTGCACAAACGTGTGCTTTGCGACCCGCAGACCAGCGGTGGCCTGCTGATTGCCGTGACGCCTCAAGGCAACGAGCAATTCCTCTCGGTGGCCGCCGAACTGGGCCTGAGCCTGGAACCGATCGGTGAACTGGTCGAGCGACAGAGCAACGCAGTCGAGGTGTTTTGATGTTCGTCGACTGCACTGATTACCGCGACATCTTCCTCAACGACCGGCCAATGATGGACGCCCGCGCGCCGGTCGAATTCAACAAGGGTGCGTTTCCCGGCGTGATCAACCTGCCGTTGATGAATGACCATGAACGCCAGCGGGTCGGTACCTGCTACAAGCAGCACGGCCAGCAAGCGGCCATCGTGCTGGGGCATCAACTGGTGTCGGGCGCGGTCAAGGCCGAACGCATCCAGGCCTGGGCCGATTTTGCCCGGGCGCATCCGGATGGCCTGCTGTATTGCTTTCGCGGCGGCCTGCGCTCGCAGATTGTCCAGCAATGGCTCAAGGACGAGGCCGGCATCGACTATCCACGGGTGGGCGGTGGCTACAAGGCCATGCGCACCTTCCTGCTGGACACCCTCGATCAAGCCGTGACCCAGTGCAATTTCGTCTTGCTGGGCGGGATGACCGGCACCGGCAAAACCGAGGTGCTCACGCAACTCGACAATGCCGTGGACCTTGAAGGTCATGCCAACCATCGCGGCTCCAGTTTCGGCAAGCGCGCCACGGGCCAACCCTCGAATATCGACTTCGAAAACCGCTTGGCCGTAGACGTACTGAAAAAACGCGCCCGGGGCATCGAGCAGTTCGTACTGGAAGACGAAAGCCGTGCGGTGGGCAGTTGTGCCTTGCCGTTGCCGCTTTACCAGGGCATGCAGCAGTTTCCGATGGTGTGGCTTGAAGACAGCCTGGAAGGGCGGGTCGAGCGGATCCTGCGCGATTACGTGGTGGATCTGTGCGCCGAATTCATCGACGTGCATGGCGAGGAGGGCTTTGCGCTGTTTTCCGAACGCTTGCTGGCAAGCCTGAACAATGTGCAGAAGCGCCTGGGTGGCGAACGTCATCGGCGCATGCTGGTTTTGATGGAGGATGCGCTGGCCGAGCAGGCCCGCAGTGGCGCGGTGGATCTGCACCGGGGCTGGATCGAAGGCCTGCTGTGCGAGTATTACGATCCGATGTATGCGTTTCAGCGGGAGAAGAAAGACGCGCGGATCGAGTTTGTCGGGGAGCGGGGGGCGGTTCTCGAGTATCTGCGTGAGCGAGTGAATCAACGAAAGTGATTTAGGTTTAACTGGCCCTATCGCGAGCAAGCTCGCTCCCACAGGGTTCAGTAGTGCTCATGCCTTCGTGATCACACTGCAAATCCAATGTGGGAGCGAGCTTGCTCGCGATGAGGCCGGATCAGGCATTACAGGTTTCAGGTCGGGCAAGTTTCGGCACCATTATCCAGGCCTTGCTTGTACACATGGCTCTGCAAGCTGGCCTTGCCGTTGTGCCAGGTCAAGGTGAGTACATACAGCGAGTCGTAGTCGCTGGACTCCCAGTCATCCGTGATGGTCATTTTCTTGCCGGTGGCGTCGCCGGCTACCTTGTTGATCAGCTCCGGCAGATAGCCGTGGGACCAGGCCGTGTAGATGACCGCATTGTGGTACTTGTCGTGGAGCAGTTCATCGGCCAGGTCACTGGTGTCATTGGCGGAAAAATTGATGTTCACCGGCAGGCCAAGTTTGATGGCGCTAGGGCTGATGGTCATCAGTGGGCGGATGTAACTGTAGGAATTGTCGAGCTCGCCTTCCTCGACGTTACGCGTCGGGTTCGCCGCAAACACGTAGTTGGCCTTGCCGAACTTTTCCGGCAGCAGCGTGGCCAGGTCGATGGCGCGGTTCAGTCCCTGGCAATTGAGCTGGCCCAGGCCTCCGGCGGGTTTTTCCCCGTGGCGCAGGAAGACCAGCGTCTGGGTGCCATCCATCGGTTGGGCGCGACTCAGGCCGGACTCCAGCGTCAGGCACACCGCGCTGACCACCAATAAGGCGGGCAACAAAAGGTAGGCGCGATGTTTGAAGCGTTTGGCAAAATTAAACAGATTCATGTGTAAAGGGTCTTCAGCGTAATTCGGTTAAGGCTGACAAACCTCTACACCACGATTGTCCTGCGTCGGGTGTTTTCCATGTCATTGAAGCCGGTCCGTCATCAAAGAGGTGGTTCTCAGAGTCCCCTGAGCCCGTTTGGTTCGATTCCGGCCGAGTGGGCGGCAATGTACCGGTAACCTTCACGGGTTTGCAGCGAAGGTTATCGACAGGATGTTGCACAATTGTGGACACGCTACACCGGATGGCGTTGAAACCGTCGTGATTTCTTTTGATCTCGCCTATCAGCGAGATCGATGGCTTCAAGGGATCGCTGAGCCGATATCTACATTATGATCGTCACTCTCAATGTCTTCGTGGATCGTGCCCATGACCGATTTGTCCGCATTCCCCATCACCCGCAAATGGCCTGCCCAGTATCCGGAGTGGATTCAGCTGTACTCCTTGCCGACCCCCAACGGCGTCAAGGTCTCGATCATGCTCGAAGAGATCGGCCTGCCGTATGAACCTCACCGGGTAGGCTTCGACACCAACGACCAGATGTCCCCGGAATTTCTTTCCCTGAATCCCAACAACAAGATTCCGGCGATCCTCGACCCCCACGGTCCGGACGACCGGCCGCTGGCGCTGTTCGAATCGGGCGCGATTCTGATCTACCTGGCCGACAAGAGCGGGCAACTGCTGGCCCAGGAATCGGCGCCGCGCTACGAAACGATTCAGTGGCTGATGTTCCAGATGGGCGGTATTGGTCCGATGTTCGGCCAGCTCGGGTTTTTCAACAAATTCGCCGGCAAGGACTACGAAGACAAGCGTCCCCGTGACCGCTACGTCGAGGAAAGCAGGCGCCTGCTCAAGGTGCTGGACGATCGTCTGCAGGGGCGCGACTGGATCATGGGCGAGCGCTACACCATCGCGGACATCGCCATTTTCCCGTGGGTGCGCAACCTGATCGGCTTCTATGAAGCCGGCGATCTGGTGGGCATCCAGAACTTCCCTAACGTCAAGCGGGTGCTGGAACGCTTCCTGGCGCGACCGGCGGTGGTGCGCGGGTTGCAGATTCCAAGCCCCGTCTCCAGCTGATCCACCGCATTACCTGTAGGAGCGAGCTTGCTCGCGAAAAACGTAAGGGCAACGCGAACATTCAGACAATGCGCGTTATCGTTTACGACCATCGTCGGAACGCCGCCCGGAGCAAGCTCGCTCCTACATCTTGTCCTCTGAAATTCAGGAAAACCCATGTCCAGTCAGTTCCCCGAAGCACGCCCACGCCGTCTGCGCCGCAATGCGAGCCTGCGCAGCCTGTTCCAGGAGACCGAGTTCAGCCTCAACGACCTGGTACTACCGATTTTCGTCGAAGAAGAAATCGACGACTTCGTGCCGATCAACAGCATGCCCGGCGTGATGCGCATTCCCGAGTCGAAGCTGGCCGGCGAGATCGAGCGCTACGCCCGTGCCGGGATCAAGTCAGTGATGACCTTCGGCGTCTCCCACCACCTTGACAGCAGCGGCAGCGACACCTGGCGCGAGGACGGCCTGGTTTCGCGCATGTCGCGCATCGCCAAGGACGCGGTGCCGGAAATGATCGTAATGTCAGACACCTGCTTTTGCGAGTACACCGACCACGGCCATTGCGGTGTGCTGCACAACCATGAAGTCGACAACGACCAGACCCTGATCAACCTCGGCAGGCAAGCCGTCGCGGCGGCCCGGGCCGGTGCCGACGTGATCGCCCCCTCGGCGGCCATGGACGGGCAAGTCCAGGCGATTCGCCGGGCGCTCGATGACGCCGGGTTTACCCAGACGGCGATCATGGCCTATTCGACCAAATTTGCTTCGGCGCTCTATGGCCCGTTCCGCGAGGCCGGCGGCAGTGCGCTCAAGGGCGACCGTAAAAGTTACCAGATGAACCCGATGAACCGCCGCGAAGCGATACGCGAATCGTTGCTCGACGAACAGGAAGGCGCCGATGCGCTGATGGTCAAACCGGCCGGTGCATACCTGGACATCATCCGCGACATCCGCGAAGCCTCGCGCCTGCCGCTGTCGGCCTATCAGGTGAGCGGTGAGTACGCGATGATCAAGTTTGCCGCCCAGGCCGGGGCCATCGATGAAGACCGTGTGGTGCGCGAGAGCCTGGGGGCGATCAAACGTGCCGGGGCAGACCTGATCTTTACGTACTTTGCGATGGACCTGGCGCTGGCGGGGATCTAAGGACCACCGCATACCCCCTGTGGGAGCGGGCTTGCTCGCGATGGTCGTTAACGATGACGCGTGTTTACTGACTAAACGCGGCGCCCTTGAGTCCATCGCGAGCAGGCTCGCTCCTACAGGGAGATGTGGTGTTCTCAGGGAGCGCCAAAAAACGGCCGGATCCCGTGATCACGGAAATACCGTTCGATCACTTTCGGGTCCGCGCAAGTTTCAGCAATCGCCACATAGGTATCGGGTCGCAACAGATAAAAGCCGTTGCGCCCCAGGCCCGCGGCTTCGAACGCCGGTCGCCAGTCGAACACATGCAGTGGCAAATGGTGCTCGTGGCACCAGGCGATCATCTCGTCGCTGGTGTCGCCATAGACATGCACCTGCCAGGTCAGGCACTTGAGCGACTCAAAATTATCCCCCTCACCGTCATGGGCCCAGGGCAGGCGATCGCCACCATGCACGTGCCCGGCAACGCCCGTGCTCAGCGGCATTCCACGATAATTCAGAGTGATCTGCGACACCGTGCGAAACATGAATTCGCGAGAGGTTTCGAACGAGGTTATTTTCGGTATCAAGAACGGGGCCAGGCGTGTACGCAGCAAGTCGGCAATTCGCCCATCGGCAGTGACGAAGTTAAATACCCGGTCGGTGGTGGCCACCAGTTTGCGGGCAAACGCGATGCGCTCGGTTTCATAGGTGTCGAGCAGTCTGGCCTCTGCGCCGCCGCTCAACACGGCCGCCAGTTTCCAGGCCAGGTTGATGGCATCGCCAATCCCGGTGTTCATGCCCTGGCCGCCCGCCGGGCTGTGCACATGGGCGGCATCCCCCAGTAAAAACGCCCGGTCTTTGCGGAAGTGATCCGCCACCCGATGATGCACGCGATAGGTCGAAAACCAGTTCAGTTGCTCGACCTTCACCTTCATGTGCTCGATGGCCCTGCTGCTGACGTCCTCGAAGCGCAGGGTCTCGGCGTGTTCGGCGCGTTCGTCGCGTACCGTGCCGATCAAGCGCGCACGACCACTGCCGGCCAACGGGAACACGGCGAGGAAGTCTGCCTCGTCGAGGTCCACATGCAGTTCGCCGTTGAATGTCGGGCCGCTGCCCTGTACGTCGGCGACGTAGAAAATCTGCTGGTAAGTCCCGCCGGGAAACCCGGTCTCCAGGGTTTTGCGCACAATCGACCGGGCACCATCGCATCCGGCCAGGTAACAGGCCTGGCAGATTTCCTGCTGACCGTCGGGCAAGTGCAGCGTGGCCGTGATGCCGTCTGCGGTTTGCTCGAAGTCCGCCAGTTCGGTGTTGCGTTCCACTGTGATACCGAAAGCGTTCAGGCGCTCGATCAGCAGCCGTTCGTGTTCGTCCTGGGGGAAAATCTCGAGAAACGAGTAGGGCGTCAGGCCTTCACCGATCTGAGACAGGGGCAGGCGCGCCACGGGCTCACCCTTTACCCAGAAATTGCCGGCCGTTACTTGATGTCCGTTTTGCACCACGGCGTCGTCCAGTCCGAGCTGGCGATACAACTCCAGCGTCCGTGCCTGGACGGCCAGCGCCCGGGACGTGGTGCCGGGGGCGGAGGTTTTGTCGACGATCCGCACGCGCACGCCGAGTTTGCTCAGCCACAACGCCAGGACCAGCCCGGTGGGGCCGGCACCGATGATCAACACGTCGCTGCGGTGCATGAACCTGTCCTCCTCGCTGTGTGAATCAAGTATGGTTCAGTCGGGGAGGGCGGCAACCGTCGGACTGCCACGGACGTAGCCGCTGACCTGCCATTGGTCGTATGGTTGGCCCGGACCAACGGATTAGATGGAACGACATGCAAATCAGATTGATCACAAGCGTCGCCGTGTTGCTGGTATTGGCCGGTTGCGGCAGCCAACGGACCCAGGAGCCGGTGGCGCGCAGCCCGGCCGAAGTGAAAGCCGAGATTGTGCGTTTGCTGCCGGCCAAGGCTGCCGATCGCCAGGGTTGGGCCACCGACATCCAGGTTGCGTTTACCGCGCAAGACATCTCGCCGACCACGCAAAACCTGTGCTCGGTGCTGGCGGTGACTGAACAGGAATCGACCTTTCAGGTCGATCCGAGCGTACCGGGCCTGGGCAAGATTGCCCGCGACGAGATCGACCGTCGTGCCGCCAAGGCACATATTCCCGGCCTGTTGGTGAGCGGTGCGTTAATGCTCGACTCGCCCAACGGAAAAAGCTACAGCAGCCGCCTGAATGCCGCGCGCAGTGAAAAGGAACTGAGCGCTGTTTTCGATGACTTCATCGGCATGGTGCCGATGGGCAAGACCCTGTTCGGCGGCTTCAACCCAGTGCATACCGGCGGGCCGATGCAGGTCAGCATTGATTTTGCCGAACAGCAGGCCAAGGGCTATCCATACCCGGTGAAGGGCTCGATTCGTCGTGAAGTGTTCACCCGGCGCGGCGGCATGTATTTCGGCATTGCACATCTGCTCGGGTATCCGGTGAGCTACCCACAGCCGTTGTACCGCTTTGCGGACTTCAACGCGGGTTGGTACGCCAGCCGTAACGCCGCGTTCCAGAACGCGGTGAGCCGGGCTTCCGGTATCCCGTTGGCGCTGGATGGCGACCTGGTGCGCTACGGTTCGATCATGCCCGGCACCACGGAACTGGCCGTGCGTACCCTCGGCAAGCAACTGGACATGCGCAATCCGACGATCCGGGCACAACTGGAAGAGGGGAACACCCTGGCGTTCGAAGACAGCAAACTCTATCGGCGGGTTTTCGAACTGGCCGAACGGGCCGAGGGCCGGCCGTTACCCCGTCAAGTGTTGCCCGGGATCGTGCTGCAAAGCCCGAAAATCACCCGCAAACTCACCACCGCGTGGTTCGCCAAGCGAGTCGATGAACGCTACCAGCGCTGCATGGCGCGGGCAGGGCAGTAATCGCGGCGCAAAAAAAGCATAAAAAACCCGGCGGGTGAGGCCGGGTTTTCATTGAGTCCTGCGGTCAGGCACTGCATTCAGACAGCGCGGCTTTCGATCAAACGATCCGAACCACCTTCAGCGACGCGGTTTTGCAAGAGCTTGTCGGAGCCACCTTCAGCGACGCGGTTTTGCAGGAGCTTGTCGGAGCCACCTTCGGCGACGCGGTTTTGCAGGAGCTTGTCGGAACCGCCTTCAGCGACGCGGTGTTGCAGCAGTTTGTCGGAACCGCCTTCGGCGACACGGTGTTGCAGCAGTTTGTCGGAACCGCCTTCGGCGACACGGTTTTGCATCAACTTGTCGGAGCCACCTTCAGCGACACGGTTTTGCAGGAGCTTGTCGGAACCGCCTTCGGCGACGCGGTTTTCGATCAGGCGATCCGAACCACCCTCGGCCACACGGCTTTCAATCAGACGATCCGAGCCGCCTTCAGCGACTACAGGTTGAGCAGAGTTTGCGGCGAAAGCGTTAACTGCGAAAACCGAGAAAGCGATGCTGAGGAGGGTTTGGCGTTTCATGATGGTGTGCTCCGGGGTGCTTATGGGTTGGTATGGAGCAGATGTTACGCCGGGGATTTTTTAAGAGAACTTCATTGAGATGATGGTGAACATCGACGGCAATGATAGGAGCGACGCCACACCCCAAGTGAACGTGATGGTGCGATCGTCGGATGGTCGTGGTGTGGCGGGTGGTGGCTTCTACACTGGTTAGCTGGCGCGTTCCTCTGCCGCGACGCTTGATGCGGCACTGCAGAGGTTACGGTATGCAAGGAGACGTTTATGTACCAGCTCTACGGCCATCAGAACTCCGGGGCGGCGGCCATCGAAGCCGCCCTTGAGCTGTGTGATGTTCCTTATCGCTTCATCGATGTCGAGACGTCCGCGGAGGCGGCCCAGGCGCTGGAGAAGCTCAACCCGCTCAAACAGATTCCGACCTTGCAGCTACCCGATGGCGCTGTCCTGACCGAAAGCGCGGCGATCCTGATCCACCTCGGGCTCACCTTTCCCGCATCGGGATTGTTGCCGCAGGATCCGGCCGAGCGGGACCAGGCCATTCGCGGCATGGCGTACATCGTCAGCAATTGCTATGCGGCCATCGGCATCATCGATTACCCCGAACGCTGGCTGGCCGAGGCGGATGAGTTGTCCAGGCAGAACCTCATGAAGGGCGCCCGCCGGCGCCTGCACTGGAGTTGGGAGGTGTTTGCCGATCAGTTTTCGGGTGAGTTGTACCTGGGCAGCGAAAAACCAGGGGGGCTGGATGTGCTGGCGGCGGTGATCTCGCGATGGGCGGGCAGCCGGGAACATTTGCGCAACGCCCGGCCGGGGTTTTTCGCCTGGCTGGAACGCATCGACCGCCACCCGGCACTGGCACCGGTGTTCGCCCGGCATTGGCCGGCTTGAAAACACCACTTACCCTGTGGGAGCGAGCTTGCTCGCGATGACGGCCTGACATTCGACATCAATGTCGGCTGACAGGACCCCATCGCGAGCAAGCTCGCTCCCACAGGTTTTCGGGTGAATGTTGAGTCCGGCTTTATTCCCCGCGAATGTACTGTTCCAGCTGGCGAATCAGTTCAGCCTGTTCGGCAATGGCTTCCTTGACCAGGTCACCGATCGACAGCAGGCCGATCAATTTGCCGCCTTCGACCACCGGCAAGTGACGCAGGCGTCTATCGGACATGATGCCCAGGCAGGTATCCACGGTTTGATGGGTGTCGACGGTAATCACCGGTGACACCATGATGTCGCGCACCGGCGTGCCCACCGAAGAGCGGCCGTGCAACACCAGTTTGCGCGCGTAATCCCGTTCGCTGATGATGCCCAGCACTTCATCATTTTCCACCACCAGCAAGGCGCCGACGTTTTTCTCGGCCATCTTCATCAGCGCCTCGAGCACCATGTGGTCGGGTTTGATCTGGTGCACTTCCTGATTCTTCTGATCTTTGAGCTTGAGCAGTTGGGCGACGGTTTTCATGGTGGTTACTCGGGTGTTGTCGTTGTTCTTGAAGAATCGTAGACGCAAGCGTTCAGGGCAAGGGCGAAAGCGGCAGATAACACGCAAAAAACGTCATTTGGCGGTTTTTCTTTGGTAAACCCCACATTCCGGCCAACGAACCACCTGTGGGATCGGTGTCTGCCTGACAGGCCTGCGGCAAACGCGCTATCACGACTGATGACGGGTAGAATCCCCCTCTGAATCAGTTTCGAGGTTTGCAGTGGTGGATCTACAGCAGGGCTTCGTCCTGACCCGGCATTGGCGCGACACCCCGGCCGGTACGGAAGTCGAATTCTGGCTGGCGACCGACAGCGGTCCCCGGCGTATCCGCCTGCCTCATCAACCGTCGGTGGCGTTCATCCCGGCTGCGCAGCGTCAGCCCGCCGAAAGTGTTTTGCATGACGAGAAAAACGTCGAGCTCAAGCCCCTGGCCCTGCAGGATTTCGAACATCGCCCGGTCCTCGGTCTCTATTGCCAGCAACATGGCCAGTTGATGCGCCTGGAAACCGCGTTGCGCCGGGCCGGTGTCGAGGTGTTCGAAGCCGACGTGCGCCCGCCGGAACGCTACATGATGGAGCGCTTCATCACCGCGCCGGTGCGCTTCAGTGGCAAACCGGATGCCGAGGGCCTGCTGCTCGACGCGCAGATGAAACCCGACCCCGATTACCGGCCGAGCCTGAAACTGGTGTCCCTGGACATCGAGACCACGGCCCAGGGCGAGTTGTACTCCATCGCCCTGGAAGGCTGCGGCGAGCGCCAGGTGTACATGCTCGGTCCGCCTAATGGCGATGCCAGCCAGGTGGATTTCCAGCTCGAATATTGCGATTCGCGCACCCTGTTGCTGAAAAAACTCAACGAATGGTTTGCCCGGTTCGACCCCGACGCGATCATCGGCTGGAACGTCGTGCAGTTCGACTTGCGGGTGCTCCACGAACACGCCCGGCGCCTGGCGGTGCCGTTGAAACTGGGGCGTGGCGGCGAGGAAATGCAGTGGCGCGAACACGGCAGCGGTAATCACTACTTCGCATCTGCGGCTGGCCGCCTGATCATCGACGGTATCGAGGCCCTGCGTTCGGCGACCTGGAGTTTCCCCTCGTTCAGCCTGGAAAACGTCGCGCAAACCTTGCTCGGCGAAGGCAAGTCCATCGACAACCCGTACCAGCGCATGGACGAAATCAATCGCATGTTCGCCGAGGACAAACCGGCGCTGGCCAAATACAACCTCAAGGACTGCGAACTGGTCACGCGGATTTTTGCCAAGACCGAGTTGCTCACCTTCCTGCTGGAGCGAGCCAGCGTCACCGGTTTGCCGGCCGATCGCATGGGCGGTTCGGTGGCGGCGTTCACGCACCTGTACATGCCGCTGATGCACCGTCAGGGTTTCGTGGCGCCGAACCTCGGTGGCAAGCCACCCGAAGCCAGTCCCGGCGGTTTTGTCATGGATTCGCAGCCGGGACTGTACGAATCGGTGCTGGTGCTCGACTACAAAAGCCTCTACCCGTCGATCATCCGTACCTTCCTGATTGACCCCGTGGGACTGATTGAAGGGCTCAAGCACCCGGACGACAGCGAGTCGGTGCCGGGATTTCGTGGCGCGCGCTTTTCCCGCACCCGGCATTGCCTGCCGTCCATCGTCGCCCGGGTGGCCGAAGGCCGGGAAACCGCCAAGCGCGAACACAACGCGCCGCTGTCCCAGGCGCTGAAAATCATCATGAACGCGTTCTACGGTGTGCTCGGCTCCAGCGGTTGTCGTTTCTTCGACACGCGCCTGGCGTCGTCCATCACCTTGCGCGGGCACGAGATCATGCTGCGCACCCGCCAGTTGATCGAAGCCCAGGGGCATGCGGTGATTTACGGCGACACCGACTCGACGTTCGTCTGGCTGCGTCGCGCCCATGGCCAGCAGGAGGCGGCGCAGATCGGCCACGCGCTGGTGGCGCACGTCAATCAGTGGTGGCGCGAGCACGTGCAGCAGGAATACGGCCTGCAGAGCGTTCTCGAACTGCAGTTCGAAACCCACTACAAGCGCTTTTTGATGCCGACCATTCGCGGTGCCGAGGAAGGCAGTAAAAAGCGCTATGCCGGGCTGGTCACCCGGGAGGACGGCAGCGACGAAATGGTCTACAAAGGCCTGGAAACCGTGCGCACCGACTGGTCGCTGCTGGCCCGGCAGTTCCAGCAGGAGCTGTATTCGCGGATCTTCCTGCGCAAGCCCTACCAGGATTATGTGCGTGACTACGTGCGCAAGACCCTGGCCGGTGAATTCGATGACCGGCTGATCTACCGCAAACGCCTGCGCCGCACCCTCGATGACTATCAGCGCAACGTACCGCCCCATGTGCGCGCGGCGCGCCTGGCCGACGAGTACAACGACCGGCAGGGGCGCCCGCGGCAGTATCAGAACGGCGGCTGGATCAGCTACGTGATCACCGTCGCCGGCCCCGAACCGCTGGAAGTGCGCAGCGCGCCCATCGATTACGACCACTACATCACCCGGCAACTGCAACCGGTGGCGGACGCGATACTGCCGTTTGTCGACGACGACTTCTCAACCCTGATTGGGGGGCAACTGGGCCTGTTTTGAGTCCATCAGCGACAGGGTCCAGTCATCCAGGATGCCGTGGAAGTACTGGTTCAAGGCTTGCTGGAAAAGGTTGTCGGCATCGGCGACCTGGGCAAACAGGGTCATCGAGGAATGAAACTTCAGGTCATCGGGATGACCGAAAATCCCCGCTACCGAGCGCTCCCGGACGTTCAGCACTTCCTGGGTGCAGGTACGCAGCCGGGCGCCCAGCAACGGATGCTCAAGGTAGGCCAGGGCTTCCTCCCGCGAGCGGATGGCAAAGCGGCGCGACATCTCGCTATCGCCGAGCCCGGCAAACTGCGGAAAAATGAACCACATCCAGTGACTGCGCTTGTGTCCGTTGTTCAGCTCGTTTTGAACCCGGTCGAATACCGGGTCCTGAGCCTGGAGAAAACGTTGCAGATTGAACGGGTCCAGGTGGTCGGTGCTTCTCATGGCGAAGCTCTCTGACAGGCTGCGGTGGTTCAGACCATGGCCAGCCGCTGTTTGCGTTGTGGCGCGTGAAACGCTTGGTCCAGCGCCTCCAGATCCCCGGGCTCAAGCTGCAACGTGGCGGCCTGGGCGTTGAGGCGTACATGTTCGAGTCGGACCGCCTTGGGGATGGCGATCACTCCTTCCTGACGCAGTATCCAGGCCAGTGCCACCTGAGCCGGTGCGACGCCGTGACGGGCAGCTACCTGCTTGAGCGCGACGTCCAAGAGCATTTTACCGCCTTGGCCAATCGGGCAGTAAGCCATGACCGGCAACCGCCGTTGTTGGCTCCAGGGCAGCAAATCAAATTCTATGCCCCGTTGCTCCAGGTTGTAGAGCACCTGATTGGTGGCACAGGCCGGGGCGTCCAGTTCCAGCAGGTCGTCGAGGTCGAAGTTGGACACGCCCCAACGGCCAATCTTGCCGGCTTCGCGCAGGCGCTCGAAGGCGTCGACGGTTTCTTCCAGGGGATACTGACCGCGCCAATGCAGCAGATACAGGTCGATGTAATCGGTGCCAAGCCTGCGCAGGCTTCGCTCGCAAGCCTGGGGAATGCCCTGGCGACTGGCGTTGTGCGGGTACACCTTGCTGACCAGAAAGACGTTGTCGCGCTGGCCGGCAATGGCATCGCGCACCACTTCCTCGGCACCGCCTTCGGCGTACATTTCCGCAGTGTCGATCAGGGTCATGCCCAGCTCGATACCCAGGCGCAGTGCCGCGACTTCTTCCGTGTGCCGTGAACGGTCTTCGCCCATCTGCCAGGTCCCCTGGCCGATGACCGGGACCCTGGTGCCAGCCAGTTCAAGCGTGCGCATGCAAACCTCCTTTATGAATGCCGATGGTTATTTCAGTGGGCACCAGAATAGTCCATCGGTTCCGCCGCAGGCTGCGAACTCTTGAGCTGCACCTTGCCGGTGATCGATTGCTCTGTGCCGATACTGCACTTTTTCGAAATGTCCGGCTCTATCCATGGCAGCCTGCGGCGATCCCCTCCGCCGGCCCATGCCCAAGTCCAAGAACCCATGGCTCGAGTTTCACCCACGATCATCACTAAAATCCGCCGTCATTGCCTGCTGCTTGCAGGTTTGTCGATGCTCTACGTCACCGGTTGCAGCCAGCAGCAGGGCGGCGACATCATCAACCAGATGCGCGAAGGCAAACCCCAGGAGTTCCTGCAGACCAGCGTCGACCGCATGGCCACCCTGACCATGCGCGACAACCTCAACAGCCTTTACCTGCTGATGAGCAAGCTCTATCTGCGTAACCCCGACGAGCTGAAAAAATCCGGTTTCCTCGATGCCCGCACCGCCGGCAAGCAAGTGCGCATGGCCATTGAGCTGCAGCAACCATTGCCGACCCTGGGCGGCAAAAAGGACCTCGCGGCCCTGCGTTTTGCCATGAGTCCGGAGTTTCTGGGCGACCGGGTCGGGGCGTTCATCTATGCCATCGGCAGCATGCTGGTGACCGCTCATGGCAATCGCCTTGAGTTCTACATGACCGACACGATCAACCCGGTATTTGTCAGTAATGCCGCGCGCAATATCGAAATCGCCACCTGGATCCTCAGCCAGCGACAGAACAAAGAGGGCCAGCCCTTGCTGTTCTCCAACGAGATATCGGAGGAGGGCAGCAACCTGAGCTTTGCCGTCGAGTTCGGCAAGATCGTCGCCCGGCTGGACCTGCTGACCCGGATGCTCGACGAACGCTACCGGCGCATCGGCGTGAACTATGCCCAGAGCCTGCTGTTCCTGAATTTCCTGCCGGTGCAGTGAATCTGGCACGCAACCCTGTGGGAGCGAGCTTGCTCGCGATGACTGAGTGTCAGTCGCCATGATGCCAACTGATACACCGCCATCGCGAGCAAGCTCGCTCCCACAGGGTGACATGGTGCTTCCGGTATAAAGATAGATCGCATCGATATAACTGGTTATAAGAAATATCGCTATGCTGCGGGCCAGATTTCCCCTGCGATCTTTGTGGAAGTATTCATGGATTTAGTGAACATCGGGTTGGTCGTTGCCGGGCTGGTTGTCGGCTTCATCGTCGGCATGACTGGCGTAGGTGGCGGGTCGCTCATGACCCCGATCCTGCTTGGGTTCGGCATCAACCCGGCGACGGCGGTCGGTACCGACCTGCTGTACGCCGCCATCACCAAGTCCAGCGGCGTACTGGTTCACCGCAAGAACAACAACATCGACTGGGCGATCACCGGCTGGCTGACCTTGGGCAGCGTGCCCGCGGTGGCGATGACGCTGTGGTTCCTCAGTACCCTGCACAGCGCCCCCGAGTCGATGAACGCGATCATCAAGCAGGCCCTCGGGTTCGTGTTGTTCGCCACGGCTCTGGCGATCCTGTTCAAGAAGCGCCTGCTCGACTTCGCCCACAAACGTGCGGGTGGCAACTACAACCCCAGCGGATTGCGCTTGAACGTGATGACGGTCATCACCGGGCTGGTCCTTGGCGCCATGGTCGCGCTGACGTCCATCGGTGCCGGTGCACTGGGCACCGTGGCACTGTTCATTCTCTATCCGATGCTGCCGACCCGCCGCCTGGTGGGGACTGAAATCGCCCACGCCGTGCCGCTGACCCTGGTCGCGGGCCTTGGCCACGCCAGCATGGGCAACATGGATTGGCACGTCCTGGGTTACTTGCTGGTGGGCTCGTTGCCGGGGATTTACCTGGGCAGCCACCTGACCGGGCGCATCTCCGACGAATTGCTGCGCCCTTGCCTGGCGACCATGCTGTTGCTGATCGGCTACAAACTGGCGTTCTGAATCAAGCCGCCGCGCCAGCTTCATTCGCGGGTGAAAATTTCCAGCAGATGCCCGTCCGGGTCATCGAAATACACCCGCCGTCCTCCCGCGTAATCATTGATCTCCCTCAGTCGCTGCTTGCCCGGGTCGGCCCACCATGGCTGACCGTTGGCTTGCAGGCGTGCGAAGGCCGCATCGAAATCCTCATCGCCAATCAGAAATGCGTAGTGCTGAGACGCAATCGGCGGCTCGTTGTCGTAGAAATCCAGTGATACGCCGTTATCCAGTTTGACGATCAGCATGGGGCCGAAGGGCTCGGGGGCAGGCAGGCCAAGGAGGCCCGTCAGGAAATTCGCCGAAACCTGCTTGTCCCGGCACCAGACGATGGTGTGATTCAACTGAGTACTCATGGGCAAGTCCTCACAAGGGATCAGGCTGGTTGCCATGAGTCTTCAGATTAGCCCAGCCTGTTGCGCAATGACCGCCCTGACCTAAGCTTGGGGCAAGGCGAACAATATTTGCGGTATGTCACCCGGAACGATCGCCGCGATGCGCAATCATTAGAGCGTGAATATCAAAAGGAGATGCGCATGCTCATCAGGTCACTGACTCTGGCTACTTTGCTGGCGTTTGCCGGCACCTCGTTCGCCGCCGATGGCGACTCACCGCTGGACATGGACAAGGGCAGGGCCCGGCCACTGATCGTCATCGCTCCGAGCACGGTTGATCCGACCTGGGTCAGCCTGAAAAAGTCGCTGGATGAGCCGGCCAACCGCAAGGGCTTCACCGACCGCAACATGGTGCTCTACACCGTACTCAACCTGATGGGCCAGCGCGACGGCAAGGACCTCGGGCCACAGGACACGGCGGCGCTGATCCGCTCGCTCAAGCTGGGGGCCGGCGCCAAGACCAAGGTGATTCTGGTCGGCAAGGACGGCGAAAAGAAACTTGAACAATCGGACGCCATCAAGCTGGAAGATGTTTTCAGCGCTGTCGATCAGCTGCCGGCGGCCGAGAAAGAATTTACCGCGACCGTGGCCGCTCCCGTCACTGAAGCCGAGCCGGCGGCAAAAGGCGCCAAAGGTACAAAACCTGGCAAACCGGCCAAGCCCGCCAAGCCGCCTGAAATGCCGGATGATTGATCCTCTATCTGGCGACGATGGCAGGCTTTTCTGTGGGAGCGAGCTTGCTCGCGATAGCGTCGTAACAGTCGATACAAATGTTGAATGTCAGACCTCCATCCTCGGAGCGCCGCCCGGAGCAAGCTCGCTCCCACAGATGGATCAGCAACTATCGGGCAAGGGCACTCAGTATCTGATGAGCGATCCTGACCCGCTGCGCATTGGGATAATTCTTGTTGGCCAGCATCACGATGCCGATGTCCTTCGAAGGCACGTACGCCACATAAGCACCAAAGCCACCGGTTGAACCTGTCTTGTTGATCAGCACGTTCTGCGGCTGCGCTTGTGGCGGGCTCAGCCACTGGACTTCATGGGCCTGCATGGCCATCGGCGTGGAGTTGCCGTCCAGCAAGCGATCCAGTGTGATCGGGTATCGATACATCTCCCAGCCCAGGCCTTGGGTCATATCGCCAACGGTGTAGTAACCGCTGTGAGTCAAGGCGATGGCTTGCTGCAACGGCTTTTCCAGGGACGCCGGTTTCATGTTCGCGCCGACATAGCTCAGCAAGTCTGCGGCGCTGGTCTTCACCCCATACGCCTCGGAATCCAGCGCGCCCGGACCCACCCGTACCGGTTTGCCGTCCTTGTTGTAGCCCTGGGCGTAGAGCGCCATCTGATCCTGCGGCACATGCACATAGGTGTGCTGCAAGCCGAGTTTTGGCAGCAGGGTCTTCTCCATCAGGTCATCAAACGGCTGGCCCATGCTGTGGGCGGCGAGGTAGCCGAACAGGCCCAGACTGGGGTTCGAATACAGTCGGTGGCTGCCGGGGGTGTAGAGCGGTTTCCATTGTTTGTAGTAGCCGAGCATTTTGTCGGCCGAATCAGATTCAGCAGGAAATTGCAGGGGTAAACCGCCAGCGCTGTAGGTGCCCAGTTGCAGCACACTGATGTGGTCGAAAGCACTGCCGCGCAAGGCCGGCAGGACCTGGCTGGCCTTGTCGGTCAGGGACAGCTTGCCGGTGGCCTGGGCGTAGGCGGCGAGGGTGGCGGTGAAGGTTTTGCTGACTGAGCCGATTTCGAACAGGGTGTCCTGTGTGACGGGGTTGCCGGTTTCTATCGAGGCGACGCCATAGTTGAAGTAATGCGCCTGGCCGTTGACGGTGACCGCCACGGCCATGCCGTGGATACCCTCGGCCTGCATTACCGGTTGTACAGCGGCGTTCACCACTGTCTCGACTTGATCCTGTGCAACGCACTGGCCTGCGGCGAATATCGCCATGCCAGCGGCGATGGTTTTCAGCCTGTCCATGTTGGTTTCATCCGTCGTTGATTCAGTTGCGCGTCATTTTAGGGGTTCAAGCGCCATGCTCCGAGCGCTTTTTAAAATCGGCCGCCATCAGGCGGCCACGCGCAACCGTCAACTCAACGCACCAGGCACGGCCGCTTGTTATCGAACTTCCAGCCGTGAATCAGGAACTGCATTGCCACGCTGTCATCCCGCGCGCCCAAGCCCATGCCTTTGTACAGTTCATGAGCTTTGGCGACCTGATCCATGTCCAGCTCCACCCCCAGCCCCGGTTTCTGCGGCACCTGCACGCAGCCGTCGACGATTTGCAGTGGGGCCTTGGTCAGGCGCTGGCCGTCCTGCCAGATCCAGTGGGTGTCGATGGCGGTGATCTCGCCCGGCGCGGCCGCCGCGACATGGGTGAACATCGCCAGGGAGATGTCGAAGTGGTTGTTGGAGTGCGAACCCCAGGTCAGGCCCCATTCGTTACACATCTGCGCCACGCGCACCGAGCCCTGCATGGTCCAGAAGTGCGGGTCGGCCAGGGGAATGTCGACCGACTGCAACTGGATCGCGTGGCCCATCTCCCGCCAGTCGGTGGCGATCATGTTGGTCGCGGTCTTCAGGCCCGTGGCCCGGCGGAACTCAGCCATGACTTCGCGTCCCGAGTAACCGTTTTCCGCCCCGCAGGGGTCTTCGGCATAGGCCAGCACGTGGTGCTGATCGCGGCACAGGCGGATGGCTTCTTTCAGTGACCAGGCGCCATTCGGGTCGAGGGTGATACGCGCATCGGGGAAGCGTTCGGCGAGGGCCGTGACCGCTTCGATTTCGGCGTCGCCGCTGAGCACGCCGCCCTTGAGCTTGAAGTCCTTGAAGCCATAACGCGCGTGAGCCGCCTCGGCCAGGCGGACCACCGCATCGGCGGTCATGGCTTTCTCATGCCGCACGCGGAACCAGTCATTGTCGGCGTCCGGTTCGCTGCGGTAGGCGAGGTCGGTTTCGTTGCAATCACCGACGTAAAACAGATAGCCGAGCATCTTCACTTCATCGCGTTGCTGGCCTTCGCCGAGCAGGGCGGCCACCGGTACGTCCAGGTGCTGACCGAGCAAATCGAGCAATGCGGCTTCCAGGCCGGTGACGGCGTGAATGGTGATGCGCAGATCGAAGGTCTGCAAACCGCGGCCACCGGCATCGCGGTCGGCGAAGGTCTGGCGTACCTGATTAAGGATTTTCTGATAACTGCCAATCGGGCTGCCGACCACCAGGCTGCGCGCGTCTTTGAGGGTCTGGCGAATGCGCTCGCCCCCCGGCACTTCGCCAACGCCGGTGTGGCCGGCGTTGTCCTTGAGGATCACGATGTTGCGGGTGAAAAACGGGCCGTGGGCGCCGCTCAGGTTGAGCAGCATGCCATCGTGGCCGGCGACCGGAACCACTTGCATGCTGGTGATGACCGGGGCTTTTGCGGTGTCTTGTGGGTTCATTTTCCAATCCTTAAAAAGCAGAATTCAGGCGTGGTCGGGAGCGGGTTTGCCCAGCGCCACGGCAGGTGCGGGTTTCGGTGTGTTGCGGGCAGCAAACACGATGATGGCGGCGATGATCGAAGTCGCGGCCAGGCCGTACAGCCCGCCCTGAATGGAACCGGTGCGCTCTTCCAGCAGGCCGAAAGTGGTCGGCGCAACGAAGCCGCCGAGGTTGCCCACCGAGTTGATCAACGCGATGACGCCAGCGGCAATGCGAGCATCCAGATAGGCCTGGGGAATCGGCCAGAACAGCGACGAGGCCGATTTGAAGCCCAGTGCTGCAAAGCAGATGGCGACAAAGGCGAAGACCGGCCCGCCGGTGGTGGACATGAACATCCCGGCCGCGGCGATCAGCAGGGCAGTGGCGACCCAGGCTTGCTGGTGTTTCCATTTGGCCGACAAGGAAGCGAAGGCGTACATGCCGACAATCGACAGCAACCACGGAATCGAGTTGAACAGCCCGACCTGGACATCGCTCAGATGGCCCATCTTCTTGATGATGCTCGGCAGCCAGAAGGTCGCGGCGTAGATGGTCAGCTGGATAAAGAAGTAGATCAGGCAGAACAGGATGATCTGGCGATCCTTGAGCAGTTTGCCCAGCGACGGCTTGATGGGCGTGGCGGCTTCCCGGGCCAGTTGTTCGTCGTCGATGGCCTTGACCAGTGCGTCCTGCTCTTCGCGGCTCAGCCATTTGGCGTCGTGGGGCCTGGAGTCCAGCCAGAACCAGACGAACACGCACAACCCCACCGAAAACATGCCCTCGATGAAGTACATCCACTGCCAGCCGTGCAGGCCCAGCCCTTCGATTTGCAGGAGCAGACCGGACAGGGGGCCTGAGATCAGTGACGCGAGCGCCGAGCCACTGAGGAAGATGGCAATCGCCTTGCCTCGCTCCACGCCGGGCAACCAGCGGGTGAAGTAGTAGATCACCCCGGGAAAGAACCCGGCTTCGGCCACGCCCAGCAGAAAACGCAGGATGTAGAAGTGGGTTTCGTTCTGGATGAACGCCATGCCCGCGGCGACCAGGCCCCAGGTCAGCATGATCCGGGTCAGCCAGATGCGTGCGCCGACTTTCTGCAGAAGGATGTTGGAGGGCACCTCGAACAGTGCATAACCGATGAAGAACAGACCGGCACCCAGGCCGTAGGCGGCCGCGCCAATGCCCAGGTCGTGCTCCATGTGGGAGCGGACGAAACCGATGTTCACGCGATCAATGTAATTGACGATGAACATGATGACGAACAGCGGCAAGACGTGTCTTTTGACTTTGGCGATGGCGGACTTCAGCGCTGAACTGGCGTCGTCGTGCATCCCGGAGATGGATGTATTCACTGCGTTTTCTCCCACTCGTTATTTTTATGCGGGGTGAAGCTGGGTGCTGCGTTGTTGCTAGACATCATACAACTAGGTTTTTTGAAGTTGCAACCATGCTTGTCCAATGAAATGGCGACAATTCAGAGGTTTTTAATTCTGTTGGTGGTGTTGAGTGGCCTTTTAAGCGATTAAATATGGGCTTTTGTGGAGTGTTGTCATACAAGTTGAGCGAGATTTTTCGGAATTCCCGCCCGGCGCGGTGCTACGATTCGATAGCCCTGATTTCGGACACGCCCATGCAAGAAGACCTCGAAGCACCTGCCCGCAAGCGCAGCCACAACCTGGCCCATGATCTGGTGGAGAAACTGACCCAGCGCATCCTGCTCGGCCAGATGTTGCCCGGCGACAAGCTGCCGTCGGAAAACACCATCGTTCAGGAGCACGGGGTCAGTCGCACGGTGGTGCGCGAGGCGATCTCGAAGTTGCAGGCCTCGGGGCTGGTGGAAACCCGGCATGGGATTGGCACGTTTGTGATCGAGCGCGCTCCGGAGCAGGGGCTGCGGCTGAATGTCGATACGGCGTTGGGGGTGCGCAGTATTCTGGAGTTGCGCATGGGGCTGGAAACCCAGGCGGCGGCGCTGGCGGCAACTCGCCGCACCGATCTGCAACTGGCGCAGATGCGTGAAGCGTTGGACGACTATCAAAACCTGCTGGCCAACAACGACAGCTGTGTCGAAGCGGACCGGCGTTTTCATCTGCTGATCGCCGAAGCCACCGGCAACGTCTGCTTCACTGAAATCATGCAGCACCTGGGCAGTGCGATGATCCCGCGCACCCGGGTCAATGCCGCCGAGCGTGGTGCGGTGGACTTGAGCAAGCTCGGTCAGTTGGCCAACCTGGAGCACGAGGCGATTCTCAACGCCATCAAACGCCAGGACCCGGACGCGGCGCGGGCGGCGATGTGGCTGCACCTGACCAACAGTCGCGACCGGTTTTCGCCCAGCTGATGGTCAGTGATACCGCGTTATCGTTCATCGCGGGCAAGCCACGCTCCCACACCGATTGTGTGAGCACCGCATTTCCCCTGTGGGAGCGAGCTTGCTCGCGATAGCGCCAGACCTGACAGCGAAAAACCTGAGTTAGACCCTGACAGTTTGAACAACCACAACCCGCCGCTCCAGATTCAACGCCAGCACACTTGCCAACACCACCAGCCCGCCGACCACGATCATCAATGTCGGCCGCTCACCCAGCGCATAGGACGCAATGACCATCGCCGTCGGCGGCGTCAAATACAGCGTCATCGTCGCCCGGCTCAAATCGACATGCGCCAGCACATAAGCCCAGGCCAGGTACGCCAGAGCACTGGGGAAAATCCCCAGGGTGAACACCGCGAACTGCACATGCAGCGGCGCCAGGGCGACCTGATCCATAAGGCCGGGCAGATAGATCAACAACAGCACAGTCCCGGACCACACCGTGTAACACACCAGCGTCAGCCCGTCGTATCGCCCGGTGTGATGCTTTTGCAGGGCAAAGTAGAGACTCCAGGACACCGCCGCCAGCAGGATCAACAAGCCGTGGGCATCAATACTGCCCAAGCCATGATCGCCTGCTACCACAATCATCACGCCAAACAACCCGAGCAGCACACAACCCCAGCGCCACAGGCTCACCTGATCCTTGAGCACGAAGCGCGCGATTAGCGTGCTGAACAGCGGCGTAGTCTGGGCCAGGACGCTCGAAGCGCCGGCGCTGACACCCTGTTGTCCGAAGTTGATCGCCACGTGGTGCAGGCTCACGGCAAAGAAGCCCAGGCCGAACATCAGGGGCAGATCTCGCAGGCTCGGCAGGCGAATGCCCTTGAACATCGCGACCACGGCCATGAACACAGAGGCGAGCAGGAAGCGCAGGAGCGCCAGGTGCACCGGGTCATAGGCCTGCAAGCCGATATGGATGCCGGTCGGGGAGTAGCCCCAGCACGCCACGACAAACGCCATGGCCAGAATGATTTTCCAGGGTGAAACGGGGGAGGGTGTGAGCGGCGTCATGGTCGTGCACCTGTGGGTGGATGCACCGAGTATCAGAAAGCGGATCGTTCGCCACAACTGACTTATACTGCGCTAATCGTTCACTGTGGGTGATGTATGGAGCTGGCTCAGATTCGCATGTTCAAGACCGTGGCCGATGTCGGCAGCATCGCCCGCGCGGCCGAGCTGTTGCATTGCGTGCCGTCGAACATCACGGCCCGGATCAAGGCCCTGGAGGCCGAACTGGGTGTCGCGCTGTTTTTGCGTGAGGGTCGAGGGCTGCGCATCAGCCCGTCGGGGCAAACCTTCCTGGCCTACGCCTCGAAAATTCTTGCCCTCACCGCCGAGGCCAAGCGCGCGGTCGATCCTTCGGCCGAACCCTCGGGGCCGTTGCGCATCGGAGCCATCGAGTCGTCGGCCACCGGGCGATTGCCGCGCCTGCTGGCGAAATTCCACAAGCGTTTCCCGCAGGTGGCGCTGGAGCTGACCACCGGCTCCTGGGGGCAGTTGCTCGACGACACACTCAACCACAAGCTCGACGGCGCCATCGTGGCGGTGGATGTCGAGCGTTCGCACCTCAAGCGCACGCCGATGTACCGCGAAGAGCTGCTGCTGATCGCCTCGACCTCCCTGGGGCCGCTGCGGGATATCAGTGATTTGCAGGACCAGACCGTGTTCATGTGGCCCCAGGGCTGTCCGTACCGGGCGGCGCTGGAGCATTGGTTGTTGCGAAAGGGGCAGGCGCTGCCGATTGTCAGCCTGGCCAGTTATGGCGCGATTGTCGGTTGCGTCAGCGCCGGGGCCGGCGTGGCGCTGGTGCCTAAGGGGATCTTTGACCAATACGCCAAAGGTGCAGGGTGCGCAGGGTTTGAGTTTCCTGAGCTGACCGCCGTCGACAACCTGTTTTACTGGCACGAAAACGCCGGGGTGCACCCGGCGCGTGAGGCGTTTGTGGCGATGCTCCGCGAGGAATTTGCGTAATCATTGATCGCTGTAGAAATGGGGTAAGGCAGCGTTTGTGGCGAGGGGGCTTGCCCCCGATCGGCGGCGAAGCCGTCGTAATCCCGACGAAAGTACTTGTACAGAAAAACCGCGTCTTCTGGATTTAGGGCTGCTTCGCACCCCAGCGGGGGCAAGCCCCCTCGCCACAGGTTCACATGGCACTGTTGCTGATGTTCAGCCCCTCACATCCCGCATCAACAACCCAAACTCCAGATCCACCGCATCCGGTATCGGCAAATACACCGTATGCCCATCCCCCGGCGCAACGTCGATCGCTTCACCCTTGGCGTTCTGCAACTGATGCAGATCGAAGTGGAAGTTGCCCTTGGGCGTCATCAGCTCCATGTGATCGCCCAGGCCGAAGCGGTTTTTCACCTTGACCTCGGCCAGGCGATCCCGCCGCTGTCCGGTCAGTTCACCGACAAACTGCTGGCGCTCCGACACCGAGCTGCCGTTCTGGTAGTTCTGGTATTCGTCATGTACATGCCGGCGCAGAAAACCTTCGGTGTAGCCGCGCTGGGCGAGGGACTCCAGGTCGGTCATCAGACCGCGGTCGAAGGCCCGGCCCGCCACCGCATCGTCGATGGCCCGGCGATAAACCTGGGTGGTGCGCGCGCAATAAAAGTGGGATTTGGTCCGGCCTTCGATTTTCAGGGAGTGCACGCCCATGTGGGTCAGGCGTTCGACATGCTGCACGGCGCGCAGGTCCTTGGCGTTCATGATGTAAGTGCCGTGTTCGTCTTCGAAGGCGGGCATCTGTTCGCCGGGACGATTGGCTTCCTGCAACAGGAACACCTGCCCGGTGGGCGCGCCGATGCCCAGGGTGGGTTCCGGCTGATACTGCTGCACGATCTCGCCGAGCGGGTTTTCCGTGGCCGGTTGCGCCGAGTATTTCCAGCGGCAGGCGTTGGTGCAGCTGCCCTGATTGGCGTCGCGCCTGTTCATGTAGCCCGACAGCAGGCAACGACCGGAATAGGCCATGCACAACGCGCCGTGCACGAACACCTCCAGTTCCATGGCCGGCACTTGCTCGCGGATCTCGGCGATTTCTTCCAGGGACAGCTCTCGGGACAGAATGATCCGGCTCAAGCCTTGCTGCTGCCAGAACTCGACACTGGCCCAGTTCACCGTATTGGCCTGCACCGAAAGGTGGATCGGCATCTGCGGGTAGTGTCGGCGCACCAGCATGATCAGGCCGGGGTCGGACATGATCAGCGCATCCGGGGCCATGGCGATCACCGGTTCAAGGTCCTTGAGGAAGGTCTTGAGCTTGGCGTTGTGCGGCGCGATGTTGACCACCACGTAGAAGCGCTTGCCCCGGGCCTGGGCCTCGCGAATGCCGAGGGCCAGGTTGGCGTGGTCGAACTCGTTATTGCGCACCCGCAGGCTGTAGCGCGGCTGGCCGGCGTACACGGCATCGGCGCCGTAGGCGAAGGCGTAACGCATGTTTTTCAAGGTGCCGGCGGGGGCGAGCAGTTCTGGCGCAGTGAGGTTCATGGCAGTGTCGGTCGCAAAAGCCGCACAGGGTAAATGCCCTGTGCCAAGGGTTTATTGACCTGGATCTATGCCTGATCAACAAACCGATGGCACTCGCGCGAGCCGTGGCGGACTAAACATCAAGGCGAAAGTTTTTCGTCCTGACTGGCTGGCACGGATCGGACATGAACGAAACGAACCCACAAGACAAATCGCTGACGGTGTTGCTGGTGCTGGTGAGCGCTGCCTTCATCTGGATCCTGCTGCCGTTTTACGGCGCGGCGTTCTGGGCGGTGATCCTGGGCATCCTCTTTGCGCCACTGCAGGGCCGGCTGCAAGTGAAGTTCGGCTGGCAACGCAACCTCACGTCGCTGTGCACATTGAGCATTTGCCTGGTGATTGCGATTCTGCCGGTAATCATCATCAGCGCCTTGCTGGTTCAGGAGGGCGCGTCACTCTACAAAAGCGTCGAGAGCGGCGAACTCGACATTGCCGGGTATGTGTCGCAGTTCAAGCACAGCCTGCCGCCGTATTTCCAGCATCTGCTGGATCGCTTCGGCATGGGCGAGTTGAACGGGCTACGCGAGAAAATCGTCAAGAGCGCGATGACCGGCGGGCAGGCGCTGGCCTCTAAGGCGTTCAGTTTCGGCCAGGGCACGTTCGAGTTCATCGTCAGCTTTTTCATCATGCTGTACCTGCTGTTCTTCTTCCTGCGTGACGGTGCGGAACTGGCGCGCAAGGTGCGTGCGGCGGTGCCGTTGCAGGAACAGCAGAAACGCCGTTTGCAGCTCAAGTTCAATCGTGTGGTGCGGGCCACGGTGAAAGGCAACCTGCTGGTGGCCATCACCCAAGGCGCGCTGGGCGGTCTGATTTTCTGGTTTCTGGACGTTCCCAGCGTGTTGCTCTGGGCGGTCTTGATGGCGTTTCTGTCGTTGCTGCCGGCGGTGGGGGCGGGAATAGTCTGGGTGCCGGTGGCGGCGTTTTTCCTGCTCACCGGGGCGATCTGGCAGGGCGTGGTGCTGGTATTGTTCGGGGTCTTGGTGATCGGTCTGGTGGACAACCTGCTCCGGCCATTGCTGGTGGGCAAGGACACCAGGATGCCGGACTACATGATCCTGGTCTCGACCCTGGGCGGCCTGGCGATTTTCGGGCTGAACGGTTTTGTCATCGGCCCGTTGATCGCGGCCCTGTTCATGTCGAGCTGGGACATTTTCATCGAAACCAAACCGCGGGTGCAGCTGCCTTAGGCGCTGAACCTGCCGGACTGGCCGCTGCCGATGCGTTGCGACAGCTCACGGGCGGCGGGCAGCGAAGTGAGCGGGCCGCTGATCTGTACGCCGTCCTGCACCAGGTACCAGCAGGCGAGCATGCCCAGCTCTCTGAGCTGTGCGGGGACGGCGCTGCCGATAACGGACATGATCTGAACCTTGGACATGAAAAGTACCTCCATCAATCTGTGGAGTTACTTTAAGGTCCGGGTACCTTGAGGGGTAATCAACGTTTTCGATAGTGGTCATTGATGCCAGAGGGGGTAAACGACCGTTGGTCGGTCAGCTGACCACCTGATCGAGCATATGAACCACTTCCTGCTCGTTGAGCAGGCCCTTGCGCACCAGGCTTTGCGTCAGCAGCGAGAGAAACTTGGCGCTGCGATGACCTTCCAGGTGCTTGAGTTCGGTCAGTGCGTTGTAGACCTTGCTGGAGGTGCACAGACCGACGATGCGGTGCGGGTTTTGCGTTGGCATGTGGTCGTCCTTGTTGTTATGAACCTGTTTTCGACGGACAGCACCGAGCTTGCGGAACTGACATGACAAAAATATGACCGTTTTGTGCCGCAGGGCAGAAATCGGGTCGAGTCCATCTTGCCTGTTTCTGCCACGGACACTGTCCCGATAGCGACCTTGGCGAGATTTATCCAGACCTGGACCGACAAATGGATATAAAAAAGCCCCGCTGTTTCAGCGGGGCCGGTTGAGTCTGTTACCAGCGACCGTAATGTCGGCCGTAGTAGCCGCGTGGCGGGCCGTAGTAACCACGGGGTGGTCCGTAGTAAACCGGGGCCGGGCGGTAGTAGATCGGTTGTTGCACGTAGACCGGGGCCGGTTGGTAGTAAACCGGAGGCGGTGGTGCGTAATAAACCGGCGCGGGCTGGTAGTAGACCGGTTGCGGCGCGACATAGACCGGGCGGTTGGCGTTGATCAGAGCCGAGCCGACGATGGCAGTACCGACGATCGCTCCAAATACCGCCGCGTCATTACCATGCCCGGCTTGCGCCTGACCTGCGATAGCGAGGGTGCCGATCAGCAAGGCTACTGTGGGGACTTTACGGATCATGATAGTACCTCGGCTCTTCAACCCGGCGCTTGTGTCTGCAATAGACCCAAGGATTGTCGCGGGGATACTTCTAAGACAGCGTTTTTCTGAAAAACAGCACGGCCGCGAGGTAAATTTTGTGTAAGGTCTGTACCGACTTTCTTACCGACCCGTGTAGGCCCGTGCGAACACGCTTACATGATCGATCAGAACCCGATGGAGGGCTAATCCCGTCCATCCGAAAAGTGCATTTGAAGGAGCTTGCCCATGCAGATGAACCCCAACAAAGACACCCAGTTGTGCATGTCCCTTTCAGGGCGCCCGGGGAACTTTGGCCTGCGTTTTCACAATCATCTGTATGAACAACTGGACTTGAATTTTTACTACAAGGCCTTTGCCAGCCAGGACCTGACGGGTGCTGTTGCCGGCATTCGCGCCCTGCGGATTCGTGGTTGTGGCGTGTCGATGCCGTTCAAGGAAGCCTGCATTGCCCTGGTGGATGAACTCGACGCATCTGCCGCCGCCATTCAATCGATCAACACCATCGTCAACACCGACGGGCATCTCAAGGCCTACAACACCGACTACATCGCCGTTGCCCAGTTGCTGGAAAAACACCAGGTGCCCAAGGACTCGACCTTTGCCTTGCGCGGCAGCGGCGGCATGGCCAAGGCCGTGGCGAGTGCCTTGCGCGATGGCGGCTATGAAAACGGCCTGATCGTGGCCCGCAACGAGCGCGCCGGGCAGGCGCTGGCGCAGTCTTTGGGGTATGAGTGGCAGGCCGAGCTGGGGAGGCGTCGCCCGCAGATGCTGGTCAACGTCACCCCGATCGGCATGACGGGAGGACCGGAGGCCGATCAACTGGCCTTTGAGGCTGATGTGATCGAAAAAGCGGAAACTGTCTTCGATGTGGTGGCGATACCCTCGGAAACACCGCTGATCGTGCGTGCCCGTGCCGAAGGCAAGCGGGTCATCACCGGGCTGGAAGTGATCGCGATCCAGGCACTGGAGCAATTTGTGCTCTATACCGGTGTACGGCCGACGGACGAGCAATTCCAGAAGGCCGTGGCGTTTGCCCGCAGCTAGGAGGTGTCCATGCATCCCCCCATTCTCAATCTGGATTCGGTCGAACTTGAGCCGCTACCCGAAGCGTTTGCGCCGACCGGTGAAACCGCCGGTCGCTATCAACAGCGCCTGGCCCTTGTCGGTCAGCAACTGGGGGCGCAAAAACTGGGTTATCGCCTGTATGTGCTGGAGCCGGGCATGCGCGGCAGTCCGTTTCACAGTCATCGGGTCAATGAGGAAATGTTCTACGTCGTGGCCGGGGAAGGGCAGGTTCGCCTGGGATCCGAACGCTTTCCAATCCGTGCCGGTGATGTGATCGCCTGTCCACCGGGCGGGCCTGAAAAGGCGCACCAGATCATCAATACCAGTAACGGCGAGTTGCGCTACCTGGCCGTCAGCACCCAGCAATCACCGGAAATCTGTGAATACCCGGATTCCGGTAAATACGCCGTGATGGATGACTTCAAGGTGGATGCCGAGGGTAATGCGTCAGGCTTTGTTGCGGTGGCCCGGCAGGCGGACGGGGTGGATTACTGGGACGGCGAGTAACCACACGCACCGTCAAACCACTGTAGGAGCGAGCCTGCTCGCGATGGACGTCGACGATAACGCGTGCTGTCTGAATGAGCGCGTCGTCTGGACGTTTTTCGCGAGCAGGCTCGCTCCTGCAAGTCTTGTGTCAATCACACATGTCCGTCGGTCCACGATCCATTGTGGGAGTGTTGTGTCAGGTAAATATCCAGGTTATTCGAGCCGGGCAAGTCTTTCTTCCAGCGCCGCAATTCGCGCTTCCAGTTCTTCGATCCGTTCAACCGAAACCCCGCTGCCGCCACGCTCGGCCGGGTTTTGCCGTGCCGCCATGATCGCTTCGATATCCGCCGGGTCGCCCAGGGCGTGGGTGTAACGGTCTTCGCGCTGGCCGGCCTGACGCGGAATCAGCACGGCCAGACTCCGGGCAATCAGGCGTTCGAGTTGATGCACCACCTGTTCGGTGTCTTCGAATTCCTGCATGCGGCCGCTGCGGGTTAGCAGTTCATTGACGGTCTGCGGGCCGCGCAGAAACATCAGCCCGGTCAGGATGACCTGCGCCGGTACCAGTTCCAGGGCCTTGTCGACCTTGTGTTCCCAGCGGTCGGCGCGGCTGCCCATCACCAGTCTGGCGAAGCCGCGTCCTTCGAGGGCGCGCAGGCTCTGACCGACCTGGCCCGGCGTCAGGTTCATCACTGGCTCGCGGCTGGTTTTCTGGTTGCAGGCAATCACCAGGGCATTGAGGGTCAGGGGATAGGTTTCCGGGCTGGTGGCCTGTTTCTCGATCAACGAACCCAGAATGCGGATTTCCGTGCTGCTGAGCCGTGGCTCGTCGAAAGTCGTCTCTTGCTCAGTGCTCATGGTTCTGCATCCTTAGCCGATTCATGTTTTTCACTTGCGTAGGCGCACTTTGACATCGCCCGTTCGGACTAGGCAAGGCTAACGATTCTGCCGCGTCCGGGCGGCGCCAAACTTCATGCTCAAAGGGGTGTTGCGCCACGCGCGCCCCGCCAAACGAGCAGAAGGCGCCGCGATGGAGTTTGCATTCAGCGACGAACAGGAAATGATCCGCGCATCGGCCGAGGGTTTCCTCGCCGATGTCTCGGATTCTGCCGCCGTGCGCGCGGCAATGGTCAGCGAACGGGGTTTCGACGAAGCCCTCTGGCAGCGTCTGTGCCAGGAAATGTACTGGCCGGCCATTCATATCCCCGAAACCTATGGCGGCCTGGGCCTCGGCTTTGTCGAGCTGACGATCCTGCTGGAACAGATGGGCCGGCGTTTGCTGTGCTCGCCATTTTTCGCCACCGCCTGCATGGCCACCCCTGCGCTGTTGCTGGCGGCCAATGATCAACAGAAGCAGCGCTGGTTGCCGTCGATTGCCGATGGCAGCGTGACCGCGACCCTGGCGTTCAGCAGTGCCAACGGCTGGTCCGCCGACGATGTCCAGGCAACGGTGGTGGCTGAGGGCGACGGGTTCGTCCTCGACGGCACCCTCAAGCATGTGCTCGATGGCCATGGCGCTGATCTGTTGATCATTGCCGCACGGCAACCCGGAACCACTGGCGAAAAGGGCATCAGCCTGTTTGCCGTGAACGCCGTATCCGCAGGTATAGAACGGCAAATGCTGCCGACCATGGACCAGACCCGGCGCCAGGCGCGGATCCAGCTCAAGGGCCTGTACCTTGAAGCCGACTGCCTGCTGGGTGAGTTCGGGAATGGCTGGTCGCACCTTGAGCGAGTCCTGCAACTGGCCTGCATCGGCCTGGCTGCCGAGCAGACCGGCGGCGCGCAGCAGGTACTCGACCTCAGCGTGGCCTACATGCAGGAGCGCCAGCAGTTCGGTCGCCCGATTGCCAGTTTCCAGGCCCTCAAACACCGTGCCGCCGACATGATGCTGCAAGTCGAATGCGCCCGTTCGGCCAGTTATTACGCCGCGTGCGTGGCCCAGGAAGTGCTCGATCCCCAGGGTGATCCGCAGGTCGCGGCCGAACTGCCGCTGGCGGCGGCGCTGGCCAAGGCGCAGTGCTCCGAGACCTACTTCTCCTGCGCGTCCGAATCAATCCAGCTACACGGCGGCGTCGGTTTCACCTGGGAGTACGACCCGCACCTCTACTTCAAGCGCGCCCGCGCCAGCGAGAGTTTCCTCGGGCTACCGGCCTGGCATCGCGAGCGCATTGCTTCGATGATTCTGGGAGAGCAGCCATGAAAATCAGTTTCAGCGAGCAGGACGAACGCTTCCGTCGGGAAGTCGCCGACTGGATGAGCGCCAATCTCTGCGGCGAATTCGAAGCCCTGCGTTTTCGCGGTGGTCCGGGTGATGAGCATATGTTTCCCGAAGAGCGCAAAGCCTGGGAGCGCAAGCTTGCCGAAGGCGGCTGGACCTGCGTCGGCTGGGCGCCGGAGCATGGCGGGCGCGGCCTGTCGATCACCCAGCAGGTAATCTTCAACGAAGAGTACGCCCGCGCCGGCGGCCCCGGCCGCATGGGGCATATCGGCGAAGGCTTGGCCGGGCCGACCATCGCCGCATTCGGCACGGTCGAACAGCAACAGCGTTTTTTGCCGGGGATCGTCAGCGGTACGTCGTTCTGGTGCCAGGGCTATTCAGAGCCGGGCGCCGGTTCCGACCTGGCCAACGTCAAGACCCGCGCAACGCTGGACGAAGCCACCGGCAGTTGGATCATCAATGGCCAGAAAGTCTGGACCTCCCTGGCCCACGAATCGGACTGGTGCTTTGTCATCGCCCGCACCGAGCCGGGTAGCGTCGGCCATCGCGGTCTGTCGTTCCTGCTGGTGCCCATGGCCCAGACAGAAATAACCGTACGACCCATCGAGCAACTCACCGGCACCTCGGAATTCAACGAAGTGTTCTTCGACGATGCCCGCACCGACGCCACCAATATCATTGGCGCGCCGGGCGAAGGCTGGAAGATCGCCATGGCGCTGCTGGGCTTCGAGCGGGGTGTGTCGACCCTCGGCCAGCAGATGCAGTTCCAGAACGAACTCAACGAAATCATCGCCATCGCCAAGTCCAATGGCGCCGACCGCGATCCGATCCTGCGTCAGCGCCTGGCCGAAGCCTGGAGCGGGTTGCGGATCATGCGCTACAACTCGCTGCGCATGCTCTCGGGTAGCCAGGACGGTTCGCTGCGCAAAGAGGCGACCATCTACAAGCTGTTCTGGTCGACCTGGCACGCCAGCCTCGGCAAGTTGGCGATGGACGTCCTCGGCGCCGAGGCGGAATTGCTCGAAGCCGCGCCTTACCGGTTGACCCGTTTGCAGTCGCTGTACCTGTTCAGCCGCGCCGACACCCTCTACGGCGGCAGCAACGAAATCCAGCGCAACATCATCGCCGAGCGTGCCCTGGGCATGCCCAAAGAGCCGCGTCCGCGCACCTGAAAGGAGAGAGTTCATGTCTGTACCTCAATATGTTGAAGGTCGCGGCCTGCTGCGCGGCAAGTCGGTTCTGATCACCGCCGCCGCAGGCGCCGGGATCGGTTTTTCCGCCGCCGTGCGTGCCGCCGAAGAAGGCTGCCGTGCGCTGATGATCAGCGATATCCATGAAGGCCGGTTGGCCGAAGCGGTGCTGAAAATCCGCGAAACCACCGGGCTGCAACACGTGTTCGGCCAGGTCTGCAACGTTGCCGACGAAGCCCAGGTACAGCAGCTGATCGCCTGCGCCGAGCGTGACCTGCAAGGCGTCGACGTGTTGATCAACAACGCCGGGCTTGGCGGCTCGCGCTTGCTGGTGGACATGGCCGATGAAGAGTGGAATCGGGTCATCGACGTGACGCTCACCGGCACCATGCGCATGACCCGCGCCATGCTGCCGAAAATGATGGAGCGCCGTGCCGGAGTGATCGTCAACAACGCCTCGGTGCTGGGCTGGCGCGCGCAGAAAGAACAGGCGCACTACGCCGCCGCCAAGGCTGGCGTGATGGCGCTGACCCGCTGCGCAGCGGTCGAGGCGGCTGACTACGGCATCCGCATCAACGCGGTCAGCCCGAGCATTGCCCTGCACGATTTCCTGCGCAAATCCGCGCCCCAGGCAGTGCTCGATCAACTGGCCGCCAACGAAGCGTTCGGCCGCGCCGCCGAAGTCTGGGAGGTGGCCAACGTGATGATGTTCCTGGCCAGCGACTACAGCTCCTACATGACCGGCGAAGTGTTGTCGGTGTCCAGCCAGAGGGCGTGACCATGCCACGTATTTTCGACACGCCGATGGCCTTGTTCGACGCCGTGGGCCAGGAGCTCGGTGTCAGCGAATGGCTGCTGCTGGGTCAGGACCGAATCAATCTGTTTGCCGACGCCACCGGCGATCACCAGTGGATTCACGTCGATCCGCTCAAGGCTGCCATCGGTCCGTTTGGCGCCTGCATTGCCCATGGCTACCTGAGCCTGTCGCTGGTCAATCTGTTCTTGCCGCAGATCGTCGAGGTCCGTGGCCTGGCCATGGGCGTCAATTACGGCTGTGAGCGGGTGCGCTTTCCCTCGGTGGTGCGCGTCGGCTCGCGGGTGCGCGGCAGTGCGCAACTGATCGCGGTCGAGGAAGTGAAGGGCGGCGTACAGGCGACCATCCGCGTCAGCGTCGAAATCGATGGCGAGGAGCGTCCCGGCTGCGTGGTCGACACCATCAGTCGTTATTACCCGGCCTGACCTTCAACAGCATTTTCGAGGAATCCAGCATGAAAGAAGCCGTCATCGTTTCCACCGCCCGCACACCGATCGGCAAAGCCTTTCGCGGTGCGTTCAATGACACCGAAGCGCCGCAACTGGGTGGACATGTGGTGCGCGAAGCCGTACGCCGTGCCGGTATCGAACCGGATGAAGTGGACGACGTGATCATCGGCGCCGCCGCGCAGCAGGGTACGCAGTCCTATAACCTGGGGCGTCTGTGTGCGATTGCCGGTGGCTTGCCGGCATCGGTTGCCGGGATGGCCGTCGAGCGCCAGTGCTCGTCGGGCCTGATGAGTATCGCCATGGCCGCCAAGGGCATCATGTGCGACGAAATCGACATCGCCGTGGCCGGTGGCCTGGAGTCGATTTCCCTGGTGCAGAACAAGCACAAGAACCTGTATCGCAATCAGTCGGGTTCGGTGATCGAGCTGGACCCGCACGCCTACATCCCGATGATCGAAACCGCCGAGATCGTCTCCGCGCGCTACGGCATCTCCCGCGACGAGCAGGACGAATACAGCTACCAGAGCCAGCTGCGTACCGCACAGGCCCAGAGCGCCGGACGCTTCGACCGGGAGCTCGCGCCGCTGACCAGCCGCAAGGCACTGTTCGACAAGGCCACCGGCGAAACCAGTTATGAAACCGTCACCTTGTTGCGCGACGAGTGCAACCGCATCGACACCACTCTCCAGAGCCTGAAGGCGCTGGAGCCAGTGTGGCCGGGCGGTCAGTGGAGCGACAAGGGGCGTTTCATCACCGCCGGCAACGCCTCCCAGCTCTCCGACGGCGCATCGGCTTCGGTACTGATGAGCGCAAAAATGGCCGAGAAACGTGGCCTGGAACCGCTGGGGATCTATCGCGGCATGGCCGTCGCCGGCTGCAATTCCGACGAGATGGGCATCGGCCCGATCTACGCGATTCCGAAACTGCTCAAGCGTCATGGCCTGACCATGGACCACATCGGCCTCTGGGAGTTGAACGAAGCGTTCGCCTGCCAGGTGCTGCATTGCCGTGACACCCTGGGCATTCCGGCCGAGCGCCTGAACGTCAACGGCGGGGCGATCGCCATCGGCCATCCGTTCGGCATGTCCGGGGCGCGGATGGTTGGCCACGCGTTGGTCGAAGGCCAGCGTCGCGGCTTGCGTTACGTGGTGGTGAGCATGTGCATCGGTGGCGGCATGGGCGCTGCTGCTTTGTTTGAGGTGGTTTGAATGATCAGCGCACAACATATCCAGACGACAATGGCGCGTTACGTGGAATTGGTGGATGCCGGCGACATCGACGGCATCCTCGCGCTCTATGCCAAAGACGCCACCGTTGAAGACCCGGTCGGCCAGGCGCCGTTGCAGGGCATTGACGCCATCGCGCGTTTTTACCGTGAAGGACTGGGGGCGATGAAAGTCTCCGCAACCCAGACCGGCCCGGTGCGTGCGACGCTCAACGGTTGCGGCGCGATGCCGTTCCGGGTCGACATGGAGTGGGGTGGGCAACCGTGCTCGCTGCATGTGATCGACGTGATGGAATTCGATACCGACGGCAAAGTCCGCTCGATGAAAGCCTACTGGAGTGAGGTCAATGTGACGACGCGAGGTGCAGCATGAACCTGGAGCAGCGGATAGCCCGCCTGGAAGCGCTGGAGGATATTCGCCAGCTCAAGCATCGCTACCTCAACGCCTGCGACCTCAAGCAGGTCGAGGTGATTGCCGACTGCTTCGCCGAAGGTGAAGTGCTGATCGATTACGGCCCGCTGGGGATCTTTCGTGAGCGCAACAGTTTTGTCGCGCTGTACCGCGAACTGGCCTGTCATGAGCGGGTGATCGACCTGCATCACGGCGCCAACCCGGAAATCGAGGTGCTTGGCGAGGATCAGGCCCAGGGCCGTTGGGCCCTGTGGTATTTCAATCTGGATGGCGAGAGCGGGGCGACGCGGCAGTTGGGTGGGTTCTATCAGGACCGATACCAGCGAATCGCCGGACAATGGAAGATCGTCGCCACCCGTTTTACCGCTCACTCGGAAGTGGCGCGTTCCTGAAGGTTGCTCACTCCAGAGGTGGCTCCTGTAGGCGCGAACCTGCTCGCGATGGCGGAATGTCAGACAGCATTGATGTTGGATGTGCCGACCTCATCGCGAGCAAGCTCGCTCCCACAGTTTTTGTGGTGACGCCGGCATTGCGAGCGGCCTCAATCCCCTGTGGGAGCGAGCTTGCTCGCGATGGCGGTGTATCAGGCAGCATTGATATTGGATGTGCTGACAGCCATATCCGGATTCTGCGTTCGGCCGGTTTCGTAGTAGGCCTTGAGGTTCTCGGCAATCTGCCGAACGACCTTGTTGAAGGCCTTGGCCAGCAACCCTTCAAACAGCTTGCCACCGCGCAGGCTGTAACTCATTTGCAGAGTGATGCGGGTCGCGTTGCCTTCGGCTTGCAAGGCATAACTGAAACTCGCCTGGCGAAACGGAAAGGGCGAGTCATTGCCGCCCTTGTGCAACCGCAGTACGAACCCCGTGCCTTCCTGCCACTGCACCACGCTTTCATCCAGATACTGACCGCCCTTGCGCAACACCCGGCGACTGGCGCCGATACCTTCCGTTGCGCCAGGATGAAACTGGCAACCGGTCAGGTCTGGTACATAGTGCGGGGCAAGGCTCAGGTCGCGTAGTTTGGTCCATGCGGCTTGTCGCGTGAGGTTCAGCACAACGCTGTGGCTGGCTACGGGCATGTCGAAAGTCCTCTTATGGATGGGATTGAGCCGCATCGAGAAATGCCGGGCGTTCTCCCGCGCCATGCACCGCGATGTCCGCGCCGCTGACGTAACGGGCCAATGTCGATGCCAGGTACAGGCAGGTATCGCCAATATCCTCCGGGGTCGCCAGGCGTTGCAACGGAATGGTCGCCGCCACCCTGGCAATGCCCGCGTCGTCACCATAATGCATGGCCGCCTGCTCGGTGAGAATCAGCCCGGCGGTCACGGCGTTGACCCGCACCTTGGGCGCCCATTCCACCGCCAGCGAGGTCGTCAGGTTGAGCAAGCCGGCCTTGGCCGCGCCATAAGCGGCGGTGCCGGGGGAAGGGCGGGTGGCGCTGACGCTGCAGATGTTGATGATCGCGCCACCGTCGGCCTGGGCCTGCATCACCTGGTTGGCCTGCTGGCACAGGTTCAGTGGCGCAATCAGGTTCAGGCGGATGATTGCCTCGCTGAAGCGCGGCGAAGCCGTGGCGGCGTCGGCATTCGGTGAACCGCCGGCGTTGTTGACCAGCACATCGAGGCGGCCGAAGCGCTCGACGATCTGCGTAATCAAGCGCCCGGACTGCTCGACATCCCGCAGGTCGCAGGCCACGAACACCGCCTCGCGCCCGGCGCTGGCCGGCAAGGTTTGTGGTGCTTCGCGACCGCAAATCACCACCTCGGCGCCACAGTCCAGAAAGCGCTGGCTGATGCCGCGACCCACACCTTTGCCACCTCCGGTGACCAGTACCACTTTGCCGCGAAAGTCCATTGGATCAAGCATGGGGGTGTCTCATTCTGTCGCTCGGGAATGTAACCGATGCTAGGTCTGCAACCCCGGCAGGCCAACGTCCAAAGGGACTAGAGATTGTCTGTAGGAGCGAGCCTGCTCGCGATGGACCTGAGAACACCGCGGGGTGTCAGGTATCCAGCGTCATCGTTGACGACCATCGCGAGCAGGCTCGCTCCTACGGGTAGTAGGTAGTCCTGTCGGACGATGTTGATGGCCCGACCCGTCGGAATAATCCGGCTACAACAACAGGCCGGGAGGACACCTTATGGGCGCTTCAGCGCAAGGGCACTTCGTTACGCTGCCGGATGGTTTGCAGCTGCACTACAGAGACATCGGCAACGGCGAGCCGGTGATTTTCATCCATGGCAGCGGGCCGGGCGCCAGCGGTCACAGCAACTTCAAGCAGAACTACCCGCTGTTCGCCGAAGCCGGTTACCGGGTGATCGTCCCGGATTTGCCCGGCTACGGCGCTTCAGACAAGCCGGACACCCTCTACACCCTGGACTTTTTTGTCGCCGCCCTCAGCGGTTTGCTCGATGCCCTCGACATCCAGCGTTGCGTGCTGGTCGGCAACTCCCTGGGCGGCGCGATCGCGATCAAACTGGCCCTCGACCAACCGCAGCGTATCAGCCATCTGGTGCTGATGGCGCCCGGTGGCCTGATGGAAAAAGAACAGTATTACCTGCAGATGGAAGGCATCCAGAAAATGGGCGCGGCTTTCGCCAAGGGTGAGCTGAACGATGCGGCGGGCATGCGTCGCCTGCTGGCCCTGCAACTGTTCGACGAAACCCTGATCAGCGACGAAACGGTGAACGAGCGCGTCGCCGTGGTTAAGCAGCAACCGGTGTGCGTGCTGTCGACCATGCAGGTGCCGAACATGACGTCGCGCCTGGGTGAATTGCAGTGCCCGATCCTCGGTTTCTGGGGCATGAACGACAAGTTCTGCCCGTCCTCCGGTGCCCAGACCATGCTTGAACACTGCACCCAAATACGTTTCGTGATGCTCAGCGAGTGCGGGCATTGGGTCCAGGTCGAGCACCGTGACTTTTTCAACCGCCAGTGCCTGGCGTTTTTTCAGGAGGCCCGTGGATGAGCGTGCAATTGCGCCGTGAGTTCGGCGAAGAGCTTTATCAGGCGCTGCTCAGCGGCTCCACCCTGGCGCCGCTGACCGAGCGCTGGCCGTCGATCAGCATCGAAGACGCCTATCATATTTCCCTGTACGCCATTGAGCGTCGGGTGGCGGCCGGTGACCAGATCGTCGGCAAGAAAATCGGCGTGACCTCGGCGGCAGTGCAGCAGATGCTCAACGTGCATCAGCCGGATTTCGGCTTCATCACACGGCAGATGTCGTTCGATGACGATGCGCAAATTTCCCTGTCCGCCAACAAACTGATCCAGCCCCGTGCCGAGGGCGAGATCGCCTTCAAGCTCAAGCATGACCTGGTCGGCCCCGGCATCACCGAAGCCGACGTGCTGGCCGCCACCGAATACGTGATGCCGTGTTTCGAGATCGTCGACTCGCGGATTCACGACTGGCGCATCCGCATCCAGGACACGGTCGCTGACAACGCTTCTTGCGGAGTGTTTGTGTTGGGCGACAGCAAGGTGGATCCGCGCGAACTGGACCTGCCGAATTTGCGCATGCGTGTGTTTAAAAACGCAGAGCCCCTGAGTGAAGGCCTGGGTTCGGCGGTTCAGGGAAATCCATTGACTGCGGTGGCGTGGCTGGCCAATACCCTGGGCGCCTTCGGCATTCCGTTCAAGGCCGGGGAAATCATCCTGTCCGGCTCGCTGGTACCGCTGGAACCGGCCCGTGCCGGCGACCGTTTTGAACTGACCATTGATGGCCTGGGCAGTGCCCGGGTGTCTTTCTGCGCCTGACTTTTGGAGTTTGACCCCATGAGCAAAAAACTCAGAGCGGCCATTATCGGCCCGGGCAACATCGGCACCGATCTGCTGATGAAAATGTGCCGATCGCAATGGATCGAGCCGGTGTGGATGGTTGGCGTCGACCCTGAATCCGAAGGCCTGAAGCGTGCCCGGGAAATGGGCATCAAAACCACCGCCGGCGGTGTCGATGGCTTGCTGCCTCACGTCCTCGACGATGACATTCGCATTGCCTTCGATGCCACCTCGGCTTACGTACACGCGGAAAACAGCCGCAAGCTCAACGAGCTCGGGGTGATCATGATCGACCTCACGCCGGCGGCCATCGGTCCGTACTGCGTGCCGCCGGTCAACCTCAAAGAGCACGCGTCGAGCCTGGCGATGAACGTCAACATGGTCACCTGCGGTGGCCAGGCGACCATCCCGATGGTGGCGGCAGTGTCGCGGGTGCAGCCGGTGAGCTACGGCGAAATCGTCGCGACGGTGTCCTCCGGTTCGGTGGGCCCGGGCACGCGGCAGAACATCGACGAGTTCACCCGCACCACCGCCGGTGCGGTGGAGAAGATCGGCGGCGCCCGACGCGGCAAGGCGATCATCGTGATCAACCCGGCCGAGCCGCCGCTGATGATGCGCGACACCATCCACTGCCTGACCGATGACGAGCCGAACCAGGATGCAATCCGCACCTCGGTGCTGGAGATGGTCCGTGAAGTGCAATGCTATGTGCCCGGCTACAAACTGATCAACGGGCCGGTGTTCGACGGGCGCAAGGTGTCGATTTTCATCGAGGTCGAAGGCCTCGGCGATTTCCTGCCCAAGTCCGCCGGCAACCTCGACATCATGACCGCCGCCGGATTGCGCACGGCCGAGATGTTCGCCGAAGAAGCCCACAAGGGCACCCTGCAATTGCCTGCCCGTTGAGTGGAGAATCGCTATGAATTTGCAAGGTAAGAGCGTCCGTCTGCATGACATGAGCCTGCGCGACGGCATGCACGCCAAACAGCACCAGATCAGTATCGAACAAATGGTCTCGGTGGCCACCGGTCTCGATGCGGCCGGTGTGCCGCTGATCGAAATCACCCACGGCGATGGTCTGGGCGGTGCTTCGCTGAACTACGGTTTCCCGGCCCACAGCGACGAGGAATACTTCTCTGCGGTGATTCCGAAGATGAAACAGGCCAAGGTTTCGGCCCTGTTGTTGCCGGGGATCGGTACCCTCGACCACCTGAAAATGGCCCACGAACACGGCGTGTCGACCATTCGTGTGGCGACCCACTGCACCGAGGCGGACGTGTCCGGCCAGCACATCGGCATGTCGGCGAAGATGGGCCTGGACACCGTTGGCTTCCTGATGATGGCGCACATGGTCAGCCCGGAAAAACTGCTGGAGCAGGCGCGGTTGATGGAAAGCTACGGTGCCAATTGCATCTATTGCACTGACTCGGCCGGCTACATGCTGCCCGATGAAGTGACGCAAAAGATCGGGGCCCTGCGTGCGGGACTGAACGCCGGGACCGAAGTCGGTTTCCACGGCCACCACAACATGGGCATGGCCATCGCCAACTCCCTGGCTGCCATCGAGGCCGGTGCTGCACGGATCGACGGTTCGGTCGCGGGTCTTGGCGCGGGAGCGGGCAATACGCCGCTGGAAGTGTTCGTCGCGGTGCTGGAGCGCATGGGCGTCAACAGTGGCGTCGACCTGTACAAGATCATGGACGTGGCCGAAGACCTGGTGGTGCCGATGATGGACCAGCCGATCCGCCTCGACCGGGACGCACTGACACTCGGTTACGCCGGGGTCTACAGTTCGTTCCTGTTGTTCGCCAAGCGTGCCGAGCAGAAGTACGGCATCGCTGCTCGCGAACTGCTGGTGGAGCTGGGCCGACGCGGAACCGTGGGAGGTCAGGAAGACATGATCGAAGACCTGGCGCTGACCCTGTCGCGGGCCAGGGGTGTACTGCCGACCTGATTAATGCGGCAACGAAAAAACCACCGATCCGGTGGTTTTTTTATGGCCGGTGGAAACCGTGCTCAAGGCAGCAGATTGCGCACCACAGGCGGGTAGCAGTTGATGGCCGAGCTCGAACAGCTGAAGTAAGCCGTGGTCGGTCGGTAGGCTTCGTTCTTGAACAGCTGGCACAGACTGGTGGAAGCACCCGCACAGAGGATGATGAACAGAGCACAAGTCGTTTTGCGCATGATGAGTCTCGACACGGTTTTATTGTTGTAGAGACAGGTTATGGCGGCGGCGCGCGAGTCGCCTCGTCCGAATGGACTAGCCGACCAATTTGAAGCTGCCCCTTCCCTTGTGGGTGTTTGATCCCCTGTGGGAGCGAGCTTGCTCGCGATGGCGGTGTGTCAGGCAATATGGATGTTGGATGTGCCGACCTCATCGCGAGCAAGCTCGCTCCCACAGGTTTATCGGGCGTTCCCGGGATTTGCGTCTGGCCGCGATCCGGTGGGAGCGAGCTTGCTCGCGATGGTGGTGTGTCAGGCGACACGGGTGTTGGATGTGCGGGCCTCATCGCGAGCAAGCTCGCTCCCACAGGTTTATTAGGCGTTCCCGGGATCTGTGCTTGGCCGTGATCCCCTGTGGGAGCGAGCTTGCTCGCGATAGCGGCCTATCAGGCGACATGGATGTTGGATGTGCCGGTGTGGTGTCAGGTTCGTCGGGCGAGGGCGCCTATTGCCATGAACAGCGCCGCAATCGCCCTGGCCTCGTGGAGTTCACCGCGGGCCACCAGTTCGGGGATTTGCGCCAGCGGTACCCGCAGGCATTCCAGGGGTTCGGGTTCGTCGCCTTCGAGTTGGCAGGGGCTCAGTTGTTCGGCCAGTACGACTCGGTAGCGGTGGCACAAGTGCCCCGGTGCCAGGGTCAGCTCGCCCAGTTCAGTGAGGCGTTCGGCGCGCATGCCGACTTCTTCGCTCAGCTCGCGCTGCGCCGCCTGCAAGTAGTCTTCATTGGGCTCGGCGCCGCCCTTGGGCAGACCGAGAATGGTTTTTTCCACACCGACCGCGTATTCGCGCACCAACAGCACATGCTCTGGATCGGGCATCGCCACCAGCATCACCGAGCGATAACCGGTGCCGCGCAGGCGTTCGTAGACCCGCTGCTGGCCGTTGCTGAATTGCAGGTGCAGGGCTTCGATCTGAAAGTGGCCGCTTTGCGCCAGCAGTTCAGTCTTGAGGATGGTTGGGCAGTTGCGCATGGGGCAGTCCCCTGTTTGGGATAAAGACACTGTGCGCTGTGCAACGGGCGCCGCCATCGTCCGAGCGGACGAGGGCGGCAATGAGGGCTAGCCGAGGGTCGCCACGCTGCGCAGGATCAGGCGCACCAGCATGGTCTGGCGGGTCACGCCGGTCTTGGAGAAGGTCGAGCGCAGGTGTGCCCGCGAGGTGTTGCGGCTGATGCCCAGCTCCTCCGAGGCTTCGTCGAGGGTCAAGCCGTTGGCCAGCAACATCGCCAGCTGGGTTTCCGCCGGGGTGAAGTCGAACAGCGCGCGAACGATTTCCTGCGGTGCGGTGGATTGTTGCTCCGGGTCGCTGATGAAAATCACCACGGTCGGGCACTGCTTGCCTTCGCTCCAGTCGGTCAATGGCACCGAGCGCACGATGATCCCCAGGTCCGCTTTGCCGGACGGCCGCTGCACGCGCAGGGCTTCGACCACCGACGGGTTGCTGCTTTTTTGCGACAGCAGCGACTGCTTGACCAGGCGACGGAACTCCTGGGTGTCCCGGGCCGTACCGACCTGCAGGCCATCGTTGACCAGTTTGATGCCGTCCTTTTCCTGGATCAGCCGGTCGGCGACCTGGTTGGTCTGCAGTACCTTGCCGGCCTCATCGAGGATGATCGTGCCGACCGCCATCTGGTTCACCGCGCCGGCGTACAGATTGCGTTCGGCTTCGATGCGGTTGAGCTGCATGTGGATCTTGATCGAACGTTCCAGGTGCGCAATGAAATGCGTGAGCATGGCCTTTTCTTCGTTGCCGAACGGCTTGTCGTCACGTCCGCGGCTGATGCGAATGCGGCACTGGGCGCCGTCGACGGTGTTGATGTCGGCACCGAGGATGTGGAACACGTCCACCGGTTCAAGGAAGTTCTTGTAGAACTCGGAATTCTGCCAGTCGTCGTTGGAGACAAACTCGGCGAGGGTCACCACCTGGCGGTTGGGCAGGTCGACAAACGGATCTAGGCTGAAAAAGTGTTTGTTGTACGACGCGGTCGCCTCGGTCGAGGTGCCGGTGGTGTTGACCATCAAGCCGTCCACGTGGGCGCTGGGCGGACGCAGGATGAAGGTCACGTACTTGCTGTTCAGATGCACATTGAGCTGATTGAGAAAAGTAGCCCAGGGAATGGTTTCCAGCGGACCCTGATAGAGGTTGCCGATCAAATCACTGAACGTATCGAGGCTGAGGCTCTGCTGCATAGGGAAAAACCGTTTTTATTATTAGCGTTGGCGGTGGCCGAGAATAAGCGCCGGTATCGACTCCTTGCAACGCTCGGGCTCAGGGCCTGACCGGCGGCTGCCGAACAGGCCCATGGCGGGCGAAAAGCCGCTGGCGTCAGACCCGTTCGCTGGCGCGCACGACAAACTTCTTGTGTTCGGCAACGTCCGCCGACAGCGCCTCGACGTCGGTGTAGAACTGCTCGTACCAACGGCGCAGCTGATAGACCGGACCGTCGCCGTCACACAACAGCGGGTTATCGACGCGGGTCTTGCTGTGCCAGATGGCCACGTCTTCGTAGAAGGCTGCCTGCGCCTGCGCGACGTAGGCCTTGGCCATCGCCTGGTTCTGCTCTTCGCTCAAGCCCGGGATCTTCTTCACCAGCACGCCGTAGCGCAGGGTGAAACTGTCGAGGTCGATCGGCACATGGCAGTTGAGCAGGATCGAGTGGATCGGCTGGCCGTTCATGGCACCGTTCATCTCGGTGATCTGATAGGCCGGGCCGAAATAGGTGGCCTCGGTGGTCAGCACGCTGTCGGCGGACAGGCGCTCACTGCGGGCGCGCATGATCTGAGTGGCCAGGTGGCCCTGGAAAATGTTGATGAACTCGTCGACCGGCGCGCCATGGACGGTGCCGAAGTGCGCCATATCGGCGATGTTGTCGATCAGTTCGCGGCAGTTTGTGTCAATCTGCAGCTCAGCGACTTCCCATTCCGCCCATTCGTCGCTGTAGCAGGCGTCGATGCGCGGAATGCGTTGTTCCGGCAGCGGGGGGTTGCCTTCGGGGTCATTCCAGACGAACAGCAACTGGTTCTCTTCCATGATTGGCCAGCTTTTGATTTTGGCCCGAGGCGGGATGCGCTTGGCGTAGGGGATGTCATCGCACACGCCATCGGCGCCCCAACGCCAGGCGTGGAACGGGCAGCGGATCGAGTTGCCTTCAACGCAACCGGTGCTCAGGTCGGCGCCCATGTGCGGGCAGTAGCCATCAAGAATATGCAGCTCGCCGTCTTCGCCCTGGAACGCCACCAGACGGGTGCCGAACACCTCCAGGCGATGGGCCTTGCCGTCGCGGTATTGCGCGGCCAGGCCCAGGCAATGCCAGCCGCGGGCGTAGCGGTCTTCCAGCAGTTTGGCTTCGATGCGGTGCAGGGTACTCATCTTATTATTCTCCCAAGGGATCACGGGGTTGGCGCATGTAACGGATTCTGCCGCCCCTGTAAAAGCGGGCATCGTCTGAATGGACGATGGCTGCTTTAAGTAGGCCCGCTCTACTGGCGCCATTGGACCCATGGCAGGAGTTGGCGATGAGTAATGAACAAGGGCCGGTAGCGGTGATTACCGGGGCCGCCAGTGGTATTGGCCGTGGCCTGGCCGAACACGCGGCGACACTGGGCATGCGCCTGGTGCTGGCGGATCGGGATGCAGCGGGCCTGCAAGCCCTGTGCGACGAATTGAAGGCCAGCGGTGTGCAAGCGATTGCCTGCGTCACCGATGTCGGTGATGTGAAACAGGTCGAGCGCTTGCGTGACCGGGCTGTCGAGCACTTCGGCGGGGTCGACCTGCTATTCAACAATGCCGGGGTGATGCAAACCGGCTTCAGCTGGGAGATCACCGAGACGCAATGGCAGCGCATGCTGGACGTCAACCTCAACGGCGTTATCAACGGCATTCGCAGCTTTGTGCCATTGCTGCTCAGTCAGGGCCGGGCAGCCCATGTGATCAACACAGCGTCCCTTGCCGGGCTGGTCAGCAGTCCGCTGATGGCGCCGTACAACGTGACCAAGCAGGCGGTGGTCGCGCTCTCGGAAACCCTGCATTACGAACTCGCCATGATCGGTGCGCCGGTATCGGTTTCGGTGCTGTGCCCGGGGCCGGTGGCCAGTGAAATCATGGCGTCGAACCAGGTGGTGGACACCGCCGGATCCGACTTCAGCCAACTGCTCGACAGCACCATTCGCCAGGGCATGACCCCGGCGGAACTGGCCGCGCAAGTGTTCGCCGCCATCGCGCAAAAACGCTTCTGGATCCTGCCCCACAAGGGTTTCAAGCCGGCCCTTGAGCGCCGGGTACAAAGCATCCTGGGCGAGACCAATCCGCAGTTTCAAATGGCCGACGTAGAGGACGATGCCCATGCCGCTCGATAAGCAGATCGCTGGGGTGCTCCAGCAATTTCGCGACATCCCCGAGCCCGATTTCAGCCAGGTCGATGCCGCTCAGTACCGGCAGTTCTCCGACAACCTGCTGCCGGCCATCCCCGGCGATCCGATGAGCGAAGTGCGCGACTTGCGGGTGGCCGGCGCGGACGGTGAACTGGACGCACGGCTGTACCGGCCATCGGAAGAACCCGACCTGCCGTTGCTGGTGTTTTTCCATGGTGGCGGGTTTGTCATGGGCAATCTCGAGACCCACGACAATCTCTGCCGCTCGCTGGCCCGCCAGACCGAAGCGGTGGTGGTGTCGGTCGCCTACCGACTGGCGCCGGAAAACAAGTTCCCCGCTGCGCCTCTCGATTGTTATGCGGCCACCTGCTGGCTGGTCGAGCACGCGGCTGAACTGCGCGTCGATGGCAGCCGGCTGGCTGTGGCCGGAGACAGCGCAGGGGGCAATCTGGCGCTGGCGGTCAGTCAGTTGGCGGCACGACGCCAAGGACCGAAGATCAGCTATCAGTGCCTGTTTTACCCGGTCACCGATGCGGGTTGCGACTCTCAGTCCTTCGAAGACTTTGCCGAGAGCTATCTGCTTTCCGCCGCAATGATGCGCTGGTTCTGGCAGCAGTATCTGCAAGACGTCGGGCAGGCGGATGACCCACTGGCCTCGCCGTTGCGTGCCGAGAGCCTGGCGGGATTGCCGCCAACCACCCTGATGACTGCCGAATTCGATCCGTTGCGCGATGAGGGCGAGGCAATGGCCGAATGTCTGCGCGAGGCCGGCGTGCCTGTGCGCGTACAGCGTTGTGACGGCATGATCCATGGTTTTATCAGCATGGCGCCGTTTGTTGAAGGGGCGGCACATGCCTTGTCCGATGCGGCAGCCGACCTGCGCGGGGCGCTCAAATGAACGGCCTGGCTTTCAATACGGTACCGCAACTGATCGAGGCCATAGGCGCCGGTCGGATGGTGGTGATCACCGACGACGAACACAACGGCGAAGGCTCGTTGCTGATGGCCGCCGAACAGGCCGGGGCCGAAGCCGTCACTTTCATGGCGGTGCAGGCACGCGGGCTGATTTGCCTGGCCCTGACCGAGCAGCGCTGTCGCGCGCTGGGCCTGGACCTGATGGTGCCCAACTCCCGGGCGCAACATGGCGTGGGTTTTACCCGCTCGATCGAAGCCGCCACCGGGGTGTCCACGGGTATCTCGGCGGCGGACCGGGCGCGGTCGATCCAGGTGGCGGTCGACCCGGCCAGCGTTCCAACGGACCTGGTGCAACCGGGGCATATCTTCCCGGTGCAAGCCTTGCCCGGTGGCGTGATGCAGCGGGCCGGACATGTCGAGGCCGCTTGCGACCTGACACGTCTGGCGGGGCTGCAACCGGCGGCAACCCTGGTGGGCATACTCAACGAGGACGGCGAACTGGCCCGTGGTGCCGAATTGCATGAGTTCGCCCAACGTCATGGCTTGCGGATCGGCACCATTGCCGACCTGATTCACTATCGAATCCTGCATGAAGGCACGATCGAGCGCGGCGGCGAATATCCGTTGCATACCCGCCACGGTGAGTTCCAGGTGACCACCTATCAGGACACCTACCAGGGCTCGCTGCACCTGGCGCTGGTCAAGGGCCGGATCGACAGCACGCAACCGGTGTTGGTGCGGGTGCAAAGCATCGAGACGTTGCGTGACGTGCTGGCGTGTGAAAGCGAAGGCGGGCCGCAACAGTGGACGATGGAGCGTTCGCTGGCCAGTATCGCGGCGGCCGGTAGCGGTGTGCTGGTGCTGCTGGCGCAAAAGGAATCCGCCGAGGGCGTGCTTGAGCAACTGCGTCAGCGCAGCGGCGGCAAGCACCGGGCGCCACAGTTTCCGCAACGGACTTTGGGCATCGGCGCGCAGATCCTGCGCGACCAGAACGTGCGCAAAATGCGCCTGATGAGTTCGCCGGTGCCGTACACCGCCGTGTCCGGGTTTGATCTGGAAGTGACGGAGTTTGTGCCGTTTCAACCGGCAGTCTGAAGCCAACACAAAACCCAGTGGGAGCAAGCTTGCTCCCACAATGGTTTTTGGATACCCGCAGATGTTGCGTACACCGACTAACCCTGTGGGAGCGAGCTTGCTCGCGATAGCTATCGATTGGTCACATCCGGTCAAAGGTTGACCCAACGCCCAAGCATCCACCGGTCTAGCCTTGCTCCTGAATTCACCATGGAGAGGGCAAAGGAATGCCTGATTTACCTGCTTCATTTCGTCTGCGCATCGGCCGCTATGCCGAGCCCAAGAGGGTTTACCTGTTGACGAGCAACACGCTGGATCGAGAACCGGTTTTCAAGGATTTCGGTTTGGGCCGGCTGGTCGTCAAGCAATTTCAATATGCACAGGAACAATACTGGGCGAACTCTTTAGCGTGGGTCGTCATGCCAGATCATTTTCATTGGTTGATCGAACTGCAGCAGTGCTCACTCAGTCAGCTGATGCAAAAAACCAAATCATTGAGTACGCGGGCCGTGAACATGTCCGTCGGACGTAAAGGCAGTCTATGGCAGCAGGGCTATCACGATCGGGCGTTGAGGCGGGATGAGGACCTGGTCAAGCTTGCTCGATATGTTGTCGCGAACCCGTTGCGGGCTGGGTTGGTTGAGAAGCTTGGCGACTATCCGTTGTGGGATGCGATCTGGGTTTGATCCGTAACCGCGTAGCCGCCATCGCGAGCTTGCTCGCGATGGCGGTCTGTCAGGCGAGATTGATGTGGACTGGGCCGACCTCATCGCGAGCAAGCTCGCTCCCACAATGATTTTTGGATAGCCGCAGATGTTGCGCACACCCGGTACCCCTGTGGGAGCGAGCTTGCTCGCGATGGCGGACAGTCAGGCGAGATTGATGTGGACTGGGCCGGCCTCATCGCGAGCAAGCTCGCTCCCACAATGATTTTTGGATAGCCGCAGATGTTGCGCACACCCGCTAACCCTGTGGGAGCGAGCTTGCTCGCGATGGCGGTCTGTCGGGCGAGATTGATGTGGACTGGGCCGGCCTCATCGCGAGCAATGGCTTTGTGATTAACACCGTTCCGTGCTTGCTTAAGGCCTGACCCCGCGCAATATCTTCTTCGCCTGATCTTGCATCGCCTGCGGCGCGGTCATGTTGCCGTCGATCACGGTGATCACCGCGTGGCCTTGCCACAGTTGATAGGCATCGGCCTTTTGCTGGGTTTCGGTCGGTGTCGACGGGGCGGCCAGGTTGACGTGGATCACGCCGTCGGCGCCGCGCTGGGAGGTGAAGTTGACCCGATCCCAATTGCCGATCGGCGCAAAGCTCACGCCTTTGACTTCATCGGGTTTGAGGGGCGGGTAGTTGAGGTTCAGGCCGCTGACGCCCGGCAGGCCGAGCACGTTCAAATCACACTGATGTTTGTTCCTGGCACAGGCCTGCTTGGCGTCTGTACCGGCCAGGCCCGCCTGTTCGATGACCTTCACGGCAAAGCGCGCCGTGTCGTCCATGGCGTCGAGGGTCTTGCGGTAGCCGGCCTGCTGGTCGCGGATGATCAGGTCCATGTCGATACCCGTGGACACCGCCACCGCCGGAATTCCCTTGAACATCGCGCGAACGGCGGCGTTGAGGGTGCCGGACATCTGCGTCAGCGGGCCGACGTTTTCGCCGAAGTTGCTGCCTGACACCACCAGGTCCGGCGGCGAATCCTTGAGGATCACGTCGAGGCCGACGTTGACCGCATCCACCGGCGTGCCGATGGCGGAGGTCTTGCCGGTGGGCGGGGTGTAGTCCTGCGGCGGCCCGACGCAAAATTTGCCCGGCGCCAGTTCGGTCACCGCCAGGGCCTGGCCGGGTACGACCACGCTGGCGGCACTGATGCCGCTGCTGTCGTTCAACGGGCCGACCAGGGTGACCTTGTGCCCGGCGGCGGTCAGCGCCCGGTACATCGCATCGATGCCGGGCGCGCGGCAGCCATCGTCGTTGGTCAGGAGGATGTTCAGGGCGTTGGCTTGCATCGACAGGCCAACGCTGGCCATGGCGATGATGCCGGTGAGGAGTTTGTTCATGGCGAAGTCTTCCGTGGGCGCAGCGGATTTTACAAAGCACAACGCCCCGACCGAATGATTCGGTCGGGGCGCGGTGAGTTTAGCGGGTGCCGAGTTTGCGCAGGTTGCCAGGGGTGAATTCGTCTTCAGTGAAGGCGGTGGCGTTGAGCTTGGCCGGCTTTTGATCGATCAGCATGCGGTCAACCAGGTAAGAGCCGGCGATCAGGTCGTGGTAGATGCCCAGACGAGCGTGGTAGCGCTGCATCTCATAGGCGTAGATCGAGGTCTGCATGTTGGTGCGCCACAACTGGCCACGGCTGTCGTAGTTGTCGGCCATGGTCGCAGACCAGGTGTCCTCGTCCAGGTACAGCACGCGCTTGGCGTATACGTGGCGGGCACCTTCCTTGAGGTTGGCCTGCAACACCCAGACGCGGTGTTTCTCGTAGCGCATGTACTGCGGATCGACGTGGCCGGTGGTGTCCAGGATCTGGTCGGCCGTTACGCTCGGGTCGTCGATCTTGTAGTTGTGGTACGGAATGTAGATTTCCTTCTTACCGACGATGGTCCAGTTGTAGCGGTCTGGCGCACCGTTGAACAGGCGGTCTTCGTCGTACACCCGAAAGCCTCCCGCGCCGGTCGGCGAGTCATAACCCACGGTCGGCGCGCGACGTACCCGGCGTTGGCCGGGGCTGTACTGCCAGGCCTGGCGCGGGGAGGCGGTCGGATTGATGAACTCGTGACCGACCACGATCTCGCCTTTCTTGCGCACCGGTTCCAGGGTGGTGAGCAGGAAGTGGGTGGATACACCGTTCGCGGCCTCCAGGGTTTTGTCCGGGCTCGACCAGATCGAGAAGATCTTGTAGTTGACCTCTTCCAGCACCTTTTCCTTGTTGGAGTACACCACCGCCTGGCCGTAGTTGGCCTCTTCAGTGTTGGCGCGCCCCTGCAAGGTATGGTTGAACATCAACTCGCTGCCGTTCTTCGGGATCGGGAACGGCGAGGCACCCCAGGCGTTTTTGGTGTCGTTGTTGTCATTCTCGAGTTCGGCAGTGACGGCGTTTTTCTTGATCTGGTCTTCCAGGCGCTGATCAAGGCGGAAGTCGCGGTGGCTCGGGTAGACCGGGATCTTGAAAGTATCCGGGTATCGCTTGAACAGCGCCTTCTGGCCATCGGTCAGGTTGTCGGCGTACTTGTCCATGTTCTTCGAGTCGATAACGAACAGCGGTTTTTCCGCGGCGTACGGATCCGGGTACGGCGTGCCGGGGCCGGCGTATTTGAGTCCTGGCGGCAGGCCGCGCCATTTGCCGGACCAGGCCGGGATGCTGCCGTCGGCGTTGCCGGCTTTTTCGGCGCCCATCGGGGTCAGGTCCTGGCCCAGGCGGGCGGCTTCTTCGGGGCTGACCTTGGCGTAGGCCAGGCCACTGCCGAGCAGGCCGACGGTCAGCGCAGTGCTCAATAATGTTTGGGTGAATCTGGACATGCTGTGCTCCTCCGACAGGGGAATCAGAACCGGTACTTGAAGTTGAGCGCGACGTTGTCGCGGTCGGCCAACGGGCTGTTGTTGGCGCTGCCGAGGTAGGCGTTGTAGCGGGCCTCGACGGTGAAGTTGCCCAGGTAGCGCCACGAGCTGCCGATGCTGGCGCGGTTATCGTTCTGGCCGGCGTTGATCGAGCCGACCATCGAGCTGTCGCCGTGGGCGGCGGCGCTGAAGGTGACAGGCACCGACATGTCCCATCCGCTGAACACGTCGTTGTAGTCAAAGTTCGCCTGCACCGTGTAGCCCCAGGCATCGCGGTCATAGACCAGGCTGTCGGTGCCCGGCAGCGCGAAACCAGGGGCCAGGGTCACTGGCTGCGACTCGTCGTTGCTGACCACGGTGTTGTAGACCAGCTCGCCGGTCAGGCTGGTGTTGTCGGCGAAGGAGGTCGGGCCGAGCACGTAGATCATCGACGTTTGTGCTTGTATGGTCTTGCCGCGCACGGGGCTGGAGAAACCGTTGTCGACCATCACTGGCGTGCCGTCTCGGTAGCTGACTTCACCGGCCCAGCTGACATCGCCCAGCACCGTGGCGAAACTCGCACCGAACAGGTCGATGTTGTCGAAGTAGCGCACCTGGTAGCGGCCCAGGTTCGTCGCAAAGTCCAGCGACGGCGTCTTGTCGTGATAGCGCGAGTAGAAGAGGCCGAACTCGGTGTTGTTCAGTGACTCGGCGGCGTAGGTGAAGGCCACACCGTACTGGCCGCTGTCGCTCGGCTTGTCGTCCTTGAGGCGGGTGACGAAACCGGAGGCGTCGTTGAAGCCGCCCTCGTCGATGAAGTCGGTGGTGGAGAAGTAACTACCCACGCCGAACAGCTCGGTTTTCTCCCACTTGTATTGGTAGTAGGCCTGGATACCCAGGCTTTCGGTCAGGGCGAACTGGGTGAACAGTTGGCCGACCGGCAGCAGGATTTCCTTGACCTCGACGCCCGGGGTGGTCGCCTTGGTCGCGTCCACCGGGCTCTGGGCCGCGGAAATACCCGGATAGAACAGACTTTCACCCCAGCTCACCACCTGATTACCCAGGCGCGCGTTGAGGGCATGGCCGCTCACGTCCCAGGTGCCATAGGCGTAGTAGTCGAGCATGCGCAACTCATTGCGATGCTGGTCGATGGTGTCCTGGGAGAAACGGTCGGGTTTGCTGCAATGGCCGCCGGCGAAGCAGTTGGAAGTGCCGGTGGTGTTGTCGTTGTCCTGATCGTAGACGTTGTCGTAGAAGCCCGTCGCCCGGACGAACACGCCATAGTCGTCTTGCCACTTGATGTTGGCTTCGGTGAGAAAGCCGCTGCGGTTGTTGATCAGGCTGCCTTTGTCGAACGCGTTGTCGCCGTCGTTGCCATTGGCATTGGCGGTCAGCTTGTGATCGCGAGACTCGGTCCGCCAGGCGAGGCTGTAGGTCAGTGTGGTGTCCCAGTCGATGCTCAAGTCTTCGCTTGGCTGAAAGCTCATGGCGTTAACGTGAGCGCTAAGTCCACCAGCCAGCATCAATAGAACAAGCTGTGTGCGAGGGTGCTGTGTTGGTGGGGCGATTATTGTTTTTATCATGTCGTCCTCATGGCCCAGGTCAGACCTGCCCGACCTGCATTTCAGGGGAGTGATTGGTGCTGTGGGCGACTATGGAGTCACGACTTGCGCGCAACATCGTCCAAGCGGACTAAGCGATTTGTACGGGGCGGGCGCAGTCCTGGCCTTAGTCTTATCGGACGATGAACACCCGGCGCACGGGGCGAACAATCCCGAGACCGACTGCACCGGGCGAAGATCCGGCGGTGGCGGTTTCTGCCTGATGGGCGCTGAACAAGGGTGATCGCATGAACGCTGCCGGGATCAAATGGGACGAGTGTTGTGATGTGTTGGTGATTGGCTCGGGAGCCGGGGGCATGACCGCAGCGCTGCGCGCCCACGACCTGGGCCTGAATGCGTTGCTGATCGAAAAGAGCGGCGAGTACGGCGGCACCTCGGCGGTGTCCGGCGGCGGCATCTGGATCCCCAACAACCACCGGATCAACGCCATTGGCGGCAGTGATTCGGCGGCCGAAGCGATTGCCTACATCCGCGCCGTGACCCATGGCGAGATCGACGATGGGCGCATCGAAGCCTATGTCGAACACGGCCGGGAGATGGTCGAGTACCTGGAAAAACACACCCGCGTGCGCTTCGAGGCGCAACCGCGCTACGCCGATTACTACCCGGAAGTCGAGGGCGGAAAACCGGGCTATCGTTCGATGGATCCGCAACCGTTCGATGCCGCCGAACTCGGCGAAGAATTTTTGCGCATGCGCGCACCGTCCCCCGGCACCCTGATGATGGGGCGCATGGCGATGACCATGAAAGAGGCGCAAGTGCTGCTGTGCCGTGGCCCCGGCTGGTTGCGCCTGACTCTGCGGGTGATGTGGCGCTACTGGCGTGATCGCGAGGGGCGGCGTTTATCCCGTCGCGACCGTTTCCTGACCCTGGGCAATGCCTTGATCGGTGCCTTGCGCTGTTCGTTGCAGGATCGCGGCAAGTCGCTGTGGCTCAACTGTGCACTCGAAGAGCTGCTGCTGGTCGGCGACCGGGTCGGCGGGGCACGGGTCAATCGCAACGGTCAGTTGCTCAACGTCAAGGCGCGCTACGGGGTGATCATCGCCGCCGGTGGTTTCGAGCGTAACCAGGCAATGCGCGAGCAGTACCTGCCGCAGCCATCCCGGGCCAACTGGAGTGCCACGCCACCCAACAATACCGGCGACGGTATTCGCGCTGGCCAGGCCATCGGTGCTCGGACCGCGTTGATGGAGCACAGCTGGTGGGCGCCGACCACTTACGTCAAGGGCGAAGAAAAACAGCGGGCGCTGTTCGTTGAACGCACCTTGCCGGGGTGCGTGATGGTCAACGCGGCGGGGGAGCGTTTCGTCAACGAAGCCGCGCCCTATACCGATATCGTTTACGCGATGTACGCCAACAACCGCGAAGGCGCCGCGAGCGTGCCGTGCTGGATGGTGTTCGACGCCGAGTTCCGCCGCAAATACCCGTGCGGCGCCTTGTTGCCGGGCTATGCCCAGCGCGATTGGCAATTGCCCGAGCATTTGCGTGATTACTTCCACAAGGCGTCGAGCCTGGAAGAACTGGCGACGAAAATCGGCGTCGACGCTGGCGGGCTGTTGCGCACCGTGCAGCGTTTCAACGGCATGGCCGTGCAGGGCGTCGACGAGGATTTCCACAAGGGCGAATCACTGTTCGATCGCTACTACGGCGACCCGAACGTGCAACCCAATCCGTGCCTGGCGCCGTTGCTCAAAGGGCCGTTCTACGCCGTGCGCATCGACGCCGGCGACATCGGCACCAAGGGTGGTCTGCTGACCGACGTGCACGCCCGGGTGTTGCATGAAGACGGCGAACCGATCAACGGTCTGTACGCCATCGGCAACAGCGCCGCCTCGATGATGGGCCGCACCTATCCGGGTGCCGGTTCGACTATCGGCCCGGCCATGACCTTCGGTTACCTGGCCGCCAATCACATCAAGCGCCAGAGCGAAACCGCTTCGGCGAAAACCTTGTTCGGGAGTGTCGAATGAACAACCAGCGTCCACAGATCGCCGTAGTGACCGGCGCCAGCCGCGGAGTCGGGCAGGGCATTGCCCTGGCCCTTGGAGCGGCGGGCATGACGGTGTATGTCACCGGTCGCGCCCCGGCGCAGGGCGGGTCGAATTTGTACGGGCATGCCTTGCGCGGCTCGCTGGAGGACACCGCCGCCGCGATCACCGACGCCGGTGGGCGCGGTATCGCGGTGGTCTGTGATCACGCCGATGACGCGCAGGTTCAGGCGCTGTTTACCCGTGTGGAAAATGAGTGCGGGCATCTGGATCTGCTGGTGAACAACGCCGCGTTCATCCATGACCAGTTGATCGAACCAGGGCCGTTCTGGGCTAAATCGCTGGACCTGGTGCGCATTCTCGACGTCGGCCTGCGCTCGGCCTACATCGCCAGCTTCTACGCGGCGCCGCTGTTGCTCAAAAGTGCACAAGGGTTGATTTGTTTCACTTCGTCGTTCGGTGCCGGGTGCTACATGCATGGCCCGGCGTACGGCGCGCAAAAGGCCGGCGTCGACAAGCTGGCGGCGGACATGGCGATCGATTTCGAAGGGCAGGGCGTGGCGGCGTTGTCGCTGTGGCTCGGCCCGCAACTGACCGAACGCACGAAGATTGCCGGCGAACAGCATGGCGAGCAGTACCAGGCGTTTCTGGCCCACGCCGAAACCCCGCAATTCAACGGGCGGGTGATTCATGCCTTGCTCAATGATCCGCAGTTGATGGCGTTGTCCGGGCAGACCCTGATCACCGCCGAAATTGCCCCTGGCTACGGCATCAGCGAAGCCGAAGGCCGCCAGCCGCCGTCCCACCGCGCCATGCTCGGCGACCCGCGTAAGCAGCATCCGGCGCGGGTGGTTTAGATCGCTAAAACACAAAGCCCTGTAGGAGCGAGCTTGCTCGCGATGACGGAGTGTCAGCCAACATCCATGTCGATTGACCTGACGCTATCGCGAGCAAGCTCGCTCCCACAGTTGAGCTGTGTCGGACGCGAAATTTGTGTACACCCTCGAACATTGTAGGAGCGAGCCTGCTCGCGATGGTCTATCAGTTGCATTGACGTCGACTGACACACCATCGCGAGCAAGCTCGCTCCCACAGTTGAACTGTGTCGGGTGGGAAATTTGTGTACACCCCCGAACATTGTAGGAGCGAGCCTGCTCGCGATGGTCTATCAGTTGCATTGATGTCGACTGACACACCCTCGCGAGCAGGCTCGCTCCTACAGGGATTGTGTTTAGTCGACTGGCTGCAATGCCCACTCGCGCAGCACATTCTTGGTCACTTTCCCCGCCGCATTGATCGGCATCTTCTGCAGGACCTGCACCCGACGCGGAACCTTGTAGTTGGCCATCTGCTCACGGCACCAGGCGAGGAATCGGGTCTGCTCGATTTCCATACCTGGAGCAGGCAGCAGAAACGCCATCGCCACTTCGCCCAAGCGTTCGTCGGGAATCCCGATCACCGCTGCCTGGGCCACGCCCGGATAGGTCAGCAAACACTGTTCGATCTCCGCCGGGTACACATTGAAGCCACCGGTGATGAACATGTCCTTGAGGCGGTCGGTGATGCGCAGGTAACCCTGTTCGTCGAGCATGCCGATGTCGCCGGTGTGCAGCCAGCCGTCGGCGTCGAGAATTTCCTGGCTGGCTTCGGGGTTGTTGAGATAGCCCTGCATCAGGTTGTAGCCGCGAATCTGCACTTCACCGGGAATGTTGGCCGGCTGGCTGCGACCGCTGCTACCGACACAGCGCACTTGCACCCCCGGCATCGCCCGGCCACTGGTGTTGGCGACCAGTTCCGCCGAGTCACCGGAACGGCAGATCGTGGCGAACCCACAGACTTCCGTCAGGCCATACGCGGTGACGATGGTGGCAAAGCCCAGTTCGTCGCGCATGCGGTGAATCATCTCCACCGGAATCGCTGCCGCCCCGGTCACCGCAACGCGCAAGGAGCTCAGGTCGAATTCGTTGCGTTGCGGATGGGCAAGCAACGACTGATACAACGTCGGTGGCCCGGGCAACACGGTGATGCGTTCGCGCTGCACGCATTCGAGCACGGCCTGCACGTCGAACACCTGTTGCGGCAGGAGGGTGCAGCCACGCATCAGCGCTGCCAGCCAACCGGCCTTGTAGCCGAAGGAGTGGAAGAACGGATTGACGATCAGGTAGCGATCGCTTTCGCGCAAACCGACGATATCGCTCCAGTCCCGCACGATTCGCAGGTTCTGGCCGTGGCTGGTCATCACGCCTTTGGGTTTACCAGTGGTGCCCGAGGTGAACAACACGTCGGACAAGGCCTGCGGGCCAACGCTCTGTTCGCGGGTGCGCAAGGCCAGTTGCGGCACATCGGCCGCCAGATCCATAAACCGCTCCCAGGCCAGGGTGCCCGAATTGGCACCACGCACGCTGACGATGTGGCGCAGGGCTGGCAGGTCTTCCGACGTCAGCATGCCGGGGTAGTCCGCGCCGAGGAATTCGCCGATGGCAAACAGTACACAGGCGCCGCTTTCGCGCAGGATGTAGCCGGCCTCGCTGCCCTTCATCCGGGTATTGAGCGGCACCAGGGCGGCACCGACACTTTGCAGGGCGCCAGCCGCAACGATCCACTCCCACACGTTCGGCGCCCAGATTGCCACACGGTCCCCGACCTGTACGTCGAGGGCCAGCAGTGCGCGGGCAGCCTGGCGGCGCAGTTGGTCCAGTTGTCGGTAGGTGATGGTGTGGCCCGCGTCCTCGATGGCCGGGCGGTCGCCGTAGGCCTGGGCCGCGTTGGCGAACAGTTGAGCGATGGTCAGTGCGGTGGCGACAGGCGGCATGGGGCCTCCCCGGTTAGAAGACAAGTACGAAAAAGGGAGTAGGCCGGGCAGGGCGCCCGGCCGGATTGCGAATTACTGGGCGGGCGGGGCGAAACGGCGACCGGCGGAGAAACCACCGTCCACGGCGATCATCTGGCCGCTGACAAAGGAGGCTTCGTCGGACGCCAGGAACAGCGCGACGTTGGCCACTTCTTCCGGTTGCCCGGAGCGGCTGAGCATGTGCTGCGAGGCGAAGAAGGCGTGGAACGCGTCATTGTCACGGACCATGCTGGTCATTGGCGTTTCGATCAGGCCGGGGCACAGACCGTTGACGCGAATGTTGGCGTAGCCGTAGTCGATGGCCATCGAGCGGGTCAGCTGGTTGATGCCGCCCTTGGACACGTTATAGGCCACGTTGCCGTCGCAGCCTTGCAGGCCGAAGATCGAACCGACGTTGATGATCGAGCCATTGCGTTGTTCAACCATCGACGCCAGTGCGTATTTGCTGGTGAGCATGCTGCCGGTCAGGTTGATGTCCATCACCCGTTGCCAGTTGGCGGTGGTGGTCTGGGTCACGCTGCCCTGGTCGGCGACGCCGGCGGCGTTGACCAGTACGTCGATGCGCCCGAAGCGGCTGATGACTTCTTGCATGACCTGCTGCACCTGCGCTTCGTCGCGCACGTCCAGGGCCATGAACAGGCCGGGAAAGTCTGCCGGTGCGCTGCCGATGTCCAGCCCGACCACTTGCGCACCTTCGGCCGCGAAACGGCGCACGCAGAACAGACCGATACCCGAAGCGCCGCCGGTGACCACCGCGACCTTATTCTGCAACCGAGCCATAACTGCACCTCTTTATTGTTGTGGGCTAATGCTGTGGTCGAGTCTAACCGCAGACCCGGCCTGGGTGATCGTCCATTGGGACTAAGGCGACAGAGCGCCTTTGATCATGCCTTCCTGTAGGAGCGAGCATGCTCGCGAAAAATGCCCTGACAGCGCGGGTATTCAGATACCCCGCGTTATCGTTGACGACCATCGCGAGCATGCTCGCTCCTACAGGGGGGAGGGTCTCAGTCGGGGAATTTAAGGCGTACCCGGGCACCGGTCGGTCGGCTCTGGCAGGCCAGTGTCCAGCCGTCGGCGAGTTCCTTCGGGGTCAAGACGTCGTTGCGCGCCAACTGGACTTCACCTTCCCTGACCACGCACATGCAGGCCCCGCAAAAACCTTCTTCACAGGACGACGGCACGTCCAGACCGGCGGCCTTGCAACTTTGCAGCAGGGTGTCGCCGGGTTTGCAGGCAATTTCGTGTTGCTGACCATCGAGCTCGACGATCAGCGCTTCGCATTGCGAATCCATGGCCGCCGCTCGTGCCACGGCCTCTTCGGCCAGCAGTTCATCGGGGTCCGGCGGCGAGACGAAGCGTTCGACATGGATCCGCTCGGCCGCTTCGCCCACTGCCAGCAGCGTGCGCTCCACGGTGTCCATGAACGGTCCAGGCCCACAGATGAAGTAGTCGCCGCCGGCCGATCCGTGCAGCAGATGACGGACCTGATGGTCCGTCAAAAAACCCTGCACCGAATCGAGGACGTGCACCACGTGCAGTTGATCAGGATGCGCCTTGATCAGCTGGCACAGCTCGTCCTTGAAAATCACCGACGCCTCATCGCGGTTGGCGTAGATCAACTTGATCGGTCGCCGACTGCTGTGCAGCACCGATTTGAGAATGGAGAACACCGGGGTGATGCCCGAGCCGCCGCCGAACAAGACCAGGGGCTTTTCGGTGTCCGCCTGCGGGTCCAGGCAGAAATGCCCGGCCGGTGGCAGCACTTCCAGCCAGTCGCCGACCTGCACTTCGTTCATCCAGTTCGACACCCGGCCACCGTCGACCCGTTTCACCGTGACCTTGGGCAGCGCGTCCGCGAGGGGCGAGCTGGCCATGGAGTAGCAGCGGGTCAACAGTTTGCCGGCGAAGGGCACGCGAAAACTCAGGAACTGGCCCGGTTTGTAGCGAAAGCGCTCACGCAGGGCTGGCGGTACGTCCAGCACCAGCGAGCGCGCATCCAGGGTTTCGTCGATCACCGCGCACACTTGCAATGAGACGCTTGCCGTCGTGTGCTCGGCCGGGGTCAGGTTCTGTTGTTGCGTGCCCATGTTCACCTCGACCTCAGAGACTGCTGATCAGTTGGGCGTTGTCGACGCGGATCTCGGCACCGTTGACGAATCGCGACTCGTCGGTGGCCAGGAACAGCACCACGTTGGCAATGTCCCGTGGCGCGGCCATGCGGTTCATCGGGTCCTGGTCCAGCGCTTCCTGCGGGATCGGCTGGCCACCGGCCAGGGCCTGGGTCATCGGCGTGTTCACGCCATCGGGGTGCACGCTGTTGCAGCGGATGCGGTAACCCTGCTGCTTGCAGTGCAGGGCAATCGAACGGGTCATCGCCGCCACCGCGCCTTTGGACGCCGAATAAGCGCAGAACATCGGCATCGCGCCCAACGCGGCCACCGACGACATGTTGATGATCGACCCGCCACCGGTTTCCTTCATCGCCTGGATCGCGTACTTGCAGCCGAGGAAGTAGCCTTCGCCGTTGATCTTCTGCACCTTCTGCCACAGCTCCAGCGTGGTGTCTTCAATGCTGCCCAGGGCCAGGATCGCGGCGTTGTTGACCAGTACGTCGAGACGGCCGAAGTGTTCGACGGTGGTCTTGATCACCTGTTGCCAATCGCTTTCGCTGGCGATGTCGTGGCGGATGAACAGCGCATTGGCGCCGATTTCTGCAGCCACCTGGCGACCGGCCTCTTCGTTGAGGTCGGTCAGTACTACTTTGGCGCCTTCGCGGGCCAGCAGCAGGGCGTCTTCGCGACCGATGCCGCTGGCGGCGCCGGTTATGATGCAGACTTTGCCTTCTACACGTTGCATTGTTGTTCTCCTGATCGTGCGGTTTGAAGTGCGAATTGGTCGGCCACGTGGGCGGCAGCCCGGCGACCGGAATAAATGCAATCGGCCAGGGACAGGCCGGAGACATACAGGTTGGAAGCGACCCCGACCGCATTGCGGCCGGCGCTGTACAGGCCCTGGATCGGTTGACCGGCGTGGTCCAGCACCCGACCGCTGCCCTCGCAGACCTTCAACCCGCCAAGGGTGATGACCGGGCAGGGGAACAGGCGGCTGGTGAAGGACAGGTCGAGGGCGTACCACGGACCTTGTTCGAGATTGGCGAGCATCGCCGAGGACTTGCCGAACTCGTCGGCGACCTCACCGCGTGCCGCCCGGGAATAGCGTTCGACACTCTGGCGCAGCAGTTCCGGCGGCAGATTGCAGCGTTTGGCCAACCCGGCCAGGCTGCTACTGCGTTTGGCGTTGAACAGCAGATTGAGCAGCACCGGCAGGCGCTGGAAATTCCACACCTTGCCCGGGCCCACCTGACGCAGCGCTTCGCGCATCAGCTCACGGTTGAGCACCAGGATCGCGCGACCGCCTTGTTCTTCGACCATGGCGTGGCCGAGGGTCGCGCCGTAGATTTCTTCGTTGGCGTAACGCTGTCCGCGGGCATTGACGATCAGCCCGCGGGCCCAGGCCAGTGGCGGATTGATGAAGCGCCAGGCGCTGATCTTGTCCATCCGCGCCACGCTGCCACCGGCGCTCTGGCCCAGGGCGATGCCGCTGCCATTGCAGCCGGTGGCGCCCAGGGGCAACCCGGCCAGGTACTGCGGCGCGTGTTGGCGCACCAGGTCGCGATTGAAGATAAAACCGCCGCTGCTCAATAGCACCGCCTGTTCGGCGCGAATCAATTGCCGAATGGCGCTGGTCTGCTCGATGCGACGCTGACGGGCGCGCAAGCGGTCAGCCAATGCGGGAGCGTACATATGAATGGCGGCGGCCCAGCGCGACAGCCGCGCATGTTGTCGGGCTGCGCGACTGCCGGAAGGCAACTGCCAGGCTTCGACGCCAATGACCTTGTCGTCGAGGTCGAGCACCAGTCGCCGCACTTCGCACTGGCTGCGCAGGCGCGCACCGTGACGCAAGGCGCTGGCCTTGAGGGGGGCGAACAGGCTGGCGCCGGACATGCCCGGACCTTTGGTGCGGTGGCCGCGGGGTGCCGGTTTGGCGCTGGCGGCATAGGCCGGCACGGCTTCGTTGCCAGAGTAATAGAGGTAGTACTGGTCACTCGGGTACGAGGTTTTATGCGGCGGCACGCTGGCCTCGAACGCCGCGCCCTGTCGCTCCAGCCAGGCCAGTTGTTCGCGGCTGCCGTCGCAGAAATTGCGCAATGTCGCGTGGCTGACGGCTTCGCCGACTTCCTGACGCAGGTAATTGAACATGGCTTCGCTGGTGTCTTCATAGCCGGCCTGACGCTGATACGGCGTGCCACCACCGGCGTACACCACGCCACCACTGAGCGCCGTGGCGCCGCCGCCTTCGAAGCGATCCAGTGCGAGCACTGACAGGCCGCGAGTGCTGGCTTCGATGGCGGCACAGGCGCCGGCACCCCCAAACCCGACGATCAGCAGGTCGCAACGGTCATCCCATGGCAACTGGTCGGCGCTGTTCACTCGCAACGCCGTCAACCCGTTCAGGCTGTCCATGTTCGGGCCTCAGCCAGCAGCAGCGAGAGAGGGTGCGGGTTTGGCGGTGGTGGTGTAGCTGCCGTCGAGGTAGACCAGCGGGGTGATTTCGGCGGTGGTGTGGATCTGCAGGATGCGCCCGATGAAAACGGTGTGGGTGCCGTAGCTGAAGTGGCCGTCCTGGCGGCAGAGGATCGCCGACTGTGCGTCACCCAGGTAAGGAATGCCGCCGGGGCTGGTCAGCCAGTTGCCGCGGTCGAAACGTGCTTCGCCCTTGATCGCGCCGCTGCACAGGTTGGCCAGGTCTTGTTGTTCGACGCCGAGGATGTTGACGCAGAAGTCGGCGCCGGTCGCCAGTGCGGCGTGGGGCGAGGCGGTCTTGTTGACGCAGATCAGCAGCGATGGTGGCTCGGTGCTCAGCGAGTCGACGGCCGTGGCGGCCATGGCGAAGCGTTCGGTGCCGTTGCTGGTGCTGATAATGGTGACTGACTTGGCCAGGCGGCGCATGGCCTGGAGCATGTCGGCTTTGAGATTGACGTCGTTCATCGCACTGGGCCTTTTTTGTTGGGTGGGGAGTGCGATGGATTCTTGCTCTGGCTCTTGTCTGGAGCATCGTCCGAGGGGACTAGGCCTTGGCGGCCTCTGGGCCGACCAGGCTCTTGATTGATTGAGTACATATCCGTTTCTGCGGTAACGGCGGCTGGCGGTTTCGCCCTTACGGCGAGTCCCTTTTGTCAAACGACACAAAAGGAACCAAAAAGTCTCGCCCCTTACGTACGGCC
>NZ_JBXAHJ010000022.1:0-87764 GCF_058794995.1 Pseudomonas sp. GW823-FHT06E10
TGTGAGAGTAGGTCATCGTCAAGATTAAATTCCGAAACCCCTATCTGCGTATGCAGGTAGGGGTTTTGTTTTTGGCGCTCCTGTAGGCGCGAGCCCGCTCGCGAAAAACCCGAGAGCGCCGCGGGGCGTCAGGTTTCCCGCGTCATCGTTAGCGTTCTTCGCGAGCGAGCTCGCTCCTACAAGGTCATTGTAAAAAAATCACATAAACCTGACTCGCGTTGGGCTGTTGGACCTGTGTTGGATAGACGGCAGTCGCACCAGCTACCTAAACTGTCAGCAGATTTTTTGGATCGGGGCAGTGGATGAATCGCAATGAACTTCGCAAAGCGGATATCAACCTGATGGTGGTATTCGAAACGCTGATGCTCGAACGCAATGTCACTCGGGTGGCGGAGAAGCTGTTTCTCGGTCAGCCGACCATCAGTTCGGCGCTCAACCGCTTGCGTGCGATGTTCAATGATCCGCTGTTCATACGCGTTGGCCATCGCATGGAGCCAACGGCACGGGCCGAGGAGATCATCAGGCACCTGTCGCCGGCGCTGGATTCCTTGTCCGTGGCCTTGAGCCTGACCCATGATTTTGACCCGGCCAGCAGTACGATGTCGTTCCGCATCGGGTTGTCCGACGATGTGGAGTTCGGGTTGTTGCCGCCATTGCTGCGAGCGCTGCGCCAGGAAGCGCCCAACGTGGTGTTTGTGGTGCAGCATGTCGATTACTGGCGGATTCCCGACTTGCTGGCAGCCGGCGATATCACGGTGGGTATCAGCCAGACCCGTGGCTTGCCGGCCAATGCCAAGCGCAAGTTGTTGCGACACATCCAGCCCAGCATTTTGCGCGCCGATGCCTCTGATACACCGCTGACCCTCGATGAATATTGCGCGCGACCGCACGTGCTGGTGTCCCATACCGCCAACGTCAGTGGCTATGCCGACGAGTGGCTGGCGGATATCGGTCGCACACGCCAGGTGGTGCTTTCGGTGCCGCAGTACAGTGCATTGCCGGCACTGCTTGCCGGCACCGACCTGATTGCCAGCCTGCCGGACTACACCGCTGAGGCGATGGCTGCATCGGGAATGCTGTTCAAGGAACCCTTTCCCTTCAAGACACCGACCCTGGATCTATCCATGGTCTGGCTCAGCCATGTCGATAGCGACCCTGCCGAGCGCTGGTTACGTTCGCGCCTGGAGGCGTTCATGAGTGAGCGTGCCGTATTGCCGCTGCCCGAATGAACAGGGTGGCGCTGTGTTATATGTACGACTTTTCCACCCCACTTACAGGAACCCACTCATGCCTCACCTGCACATGGAATACACCGCCAACCTGACTGATCTGAATGCCGAAGTGGCATTGATGCGGTTGAACAATACACTGGTGGCTTCCGGTCAGTTTGCTGCCGAATTCGACATCAAGAGCCGCGCGATCAGGGTCGAGGCGTTCAAGGTCGGTACTGCATTGGCTGAACGGGCGTTCGTGCATGTGAAACTGGCACTGTTGAGTGGTCGTTCCGCACAGATCAAGAAACAGCTGTCTGAAAGCCTGCTGGCGGTGGTGCAGGACGTGTGTGAGTGGCCGAGCGGCGTTGAAGTCCAGTTGTGCGTGGAAATTCTCGACATCGATCGCGATTCCTACAGCAAGACCGCCATCAGCAACTGAGCATCAGGCCGTTTCCTGCTCGAAGCAGGCCTGGATCACTTGCGCTCGCAGCCAGGTGTTGGCGCTGTCCTGATCAACACCCTGGTTCCACTGCATGTCGAGGGTGAAACCCGGCAGGCCAGCGGGGGCTTCACAGTGATCGAAGGTGTCTGCACTGGCCAGTAGTCGCTGGATGCGCCGGGGCAGGGTCAGAACATAGTCGGTGCCGGTAATCAGCTTCAGCGCTGCGCTGTAGCTGTTGGCGCGTGCGACGATATGGCGCTGTTGTGCCTGCTGCGCAAGCCAGCCGTCGACCATGTTGGTGGCGGACGTCCAGGGTGTCGGGAACACGTGTCGACGTTCGACATAGGTTTGCAGGCTCAAGCGTGGTACTGCCGGCGTGGCGCGTTTGTCGAAAACACACACCAGGTCATCTTCGAGCAGCGTCTGCGATTTGAAATCGACGTGACTGCGATGAAAGTTCGGGCCGAAGCACATCACCAGGTCGAGGCTGCCTTCGCGCAACGCTTGGGCAGGGATATCGGCCTGGAGTTTGAACACATTGACCATCACCGGAAGATCGGCGAGGTCGAAGGTTTTCAACAAGCGCGGCAGGATCAGTTGCTCGAAATATTCCGGGGCGCAGATGTTGAAGGTCACGGGTTGCAGGCCTGGGTCGAACGTGGGTAAGCCGGCGTGACACAGGTTGATGCTTTCGAGGATTTTCAGCACGTGAGGGTACATCGCGCTGGCCTTGCCGGTGGGCTGCATGCCGCCGGTGCGAGTATTGATGAACAGTTCGTCCTCGAAACTGGTGCGCAATTTTTTCAGGCAATAACTCACGGTGGACTGGCTGACGCAAAGCGTCTCGGATACGTCGGTGACACTGTTCTGCTCATGCACGGCGACGAATACCATGAGGTCCTGCATGTCGAGCTTTCTAAGCGAATTACTGTTCAGCATCCATTCCATCTCGCTGCGTCCCTTGCGCTGACCATGTGCAAGGGGGGTGAATTATCCTAGCGGAATGGGCGAGCAGGGAGAATGCCTTGCAGGACGTTTCGCCCAAGGCCGTGTCAGCCCTGGACCATCGCCGACACGGCGCGGCGGCTGGACATCAATAGCGCGAACATGCCGAGGCCCACCAGCACCGCGCCGGTCATTTCCAGCGGCAGCGGCGTCTGGTGTCCCCATAGCCAGTGGAACAAGGTGATGAACAGCGTGCTCATATAGATGTAGGAAATCACCGAGGACGGCGCGATCACGCCGATGGCCCGGTGCAGCAGCCAGAACGTCGCCAGGGTGGCGAACACTGCCAGGTACATCAGCCAATAGAAGTCGTTGAGCGTTAGTAATGATGCCGAACGCCAACCGCCACTGAATCCACAGAACACCAGTAGAAACAGCGCACCGAACAGCATGTTCCAGAACGTCATGGGCACCGGTTCGCGTCCCTTGAGGGTATTGGCTTTCAGACGCTGGCTGAGGGGGGCGTAGAGCGCCATCGCCAAGCAACTGATGCCGTACACCGTCAATGCATAGGGCGATGGCAACTCGCCGGGGCCGATGCCTTTCATGATCAACAACACTGCCCCGGCAGCGGCGAGCAGCATCGGCATAATCCGTTGTTTCAGACGGCTGTCAGGTGTGAGCACGGCTTCGAAACCCAAGGTCATCAGTGGCACCAGCGTGAACATCGTCCCGGTGTTGACGGCCGAGGTGTAGCGCAACGCTTCGAACAGCGAACCGAAGTACAACGCCAGCAGCAGGCCGAGCACCGCGTGACCAAACAATGCGCGGGCGGTCATCACGGCATCGCCTTTGAGCAGCAACAACGGCAGAAACACCAAAGCGCAAAACAGCAGGCGTAAACCCGTCAGCAGGATCGGGTCGATGGCCTGACTGACTTGCGCCGCCGCGGAAAACGATGCGGCGATCAACAAGGCCCAAAGCAGCATGCTGGCGTGAGCGACGGCGAAAACGGTGGTTTTCATGACAGGCTCCGGGTCAATGGATGTGGCGGGCGTAGTGCCTTGGGTTGAAGCGCAAAACCATCAGCATCATCAGCGCCATGACCGCCGTGAGCGACCACCAGGCCCATTCAAAGCTGCCGAGCTGGTCGCGGATGATCCCCGCCAGCAGCGGCGACAGGCCGGCGATCAAGTAGCCGATGCCTTGCACGAATGCGGTCAGGCCGCCAGCACGCAATGGATTGTCCAGGTGATCCAGCGATACGATCAGGCTCATCGGGAACAGGCCGCCAATGCCCAGCCCCAGCAGGCATGGCCACAGCAGGCTCAAATGCCGTGGGCTCAGAATCAGTCCGCAGAAACCGGCGATGATCAGTGTCAGCAATACCATCAGCACGACGCGGCGGTCGCGGCTGCGATTGGCAATGACGGGCGTCAACAGACCCGACAACACTTCCATGGCGGTCAGAAACCCGAGCAGCAATCCGGCGTGTTGCTCGCTCCAGCCCTTTTCCACGTAGTAAGGCGCCAGCCAGGCCAGAACACAGGTGTAGGACGCAGTGCCCAGGCCAAAGAAAATCGCGAGTAACCACGCGCGGGAATTGGCAAAGTACGAACCTTTGCCGGATGCCCTCGAATCCAGTGTTGGCATCCCCGCGCTTTGGCTGCGCCAGAAGAGCAATGCCAGCACAGCGAGAACGGCCCAGATCGCCAGGCCCATACGCCAGCTGCCGGTACGTTCCATCACCAGCGGCGCAAAGGAGGCACCCATGGCCGCACCGCCCATGATCGATGTGACGTAGAGCCCCATGCACAGGGCTACGTGGTCGCTGAAGCGGGATTTGATCAACGCTGGCATCAGGGCCTGGATCAGGGCGATCCCGACACCGGCCAGCACCGCGCTGAGGAGCAACTGCGCGGCTGAATCAAGGAACAACCGCGAAAGCGTGGCCACGCCGATGATCAGCAACGAGAAGACTACCGTGCGTTGATCGCCGAATCGCTGACTGACGCGCAGGCCGACAAACATCGCCAGCCCCATGGCCGTCACCGGCAACATTGTCAGCAGTGAAGCCTGGCTGAAGCTCAGCGCAATGTCGTCGCGAATCGCTGAGAGCAGCGGCCCGACAGCGGCCATGGAAGGGCGCAGGTTCAGGGCAACCAGGACAATGCTGAACATGAGCCAGAGGGCAGGGCGGGAAGTGGCTCGGGTGTTTTCCATGATCGGACCTTGATGAATAGGCAGGCGATTAAGGCGCGCGAGGCCCGAAGGGCACAAATCAGAAAGTCCGGGGTGGTATTTAGAAATCAAATACAGGCCTTCTCCCCACAGAAGGCAGCACAAAACCGCCAAATGTTTAGCCAGACGACATCCAAGGTTCTTCAAATCCTGATTTAACGACTTAAGCCATCGTGTGACTCTGCGGGTCATCTGTTTTCTGCGGTTCTCTCTATGGACGGTTGGCCAGTCGCAATCCACTGCAAGGCATCCAACGGCGTTCGAGCGTCGAGCCTTGGTCGTCGATTCACGCCTGCCACCGCGCCAAACCTCTCTGCACTTCCTTCTGAACTGGCTTTTTGGGCGCTGTGGCATTGCCGCCATGCGCGCCCGCCGGATTCCTGCTTTTTCCGCTGATTGTTCCTACCTGTTCCGCTTGATGGCGGGATTAAAGTGCGGGTGCTTTTGCGTACCCGTCTGACACGGAAAAAGAGAGTTCCCATGAGTTGTGCCACGACCTCGTTTGCCACCCGGCAAGAAGCCCTGACCTTTCTGGAGCAGAACCCGGATATTGAAATGTTCGAGCTGTTCATCCTCGACAACAACGGTGTGCCGCGGGGCAAGTTGCTGCATCGTGACGAGTTGTTGGCGGTGTATGAAAGCGGGCGACCATTGCCGAGCACCATCCTCGGCCTGACCATCAACGGTGATGACGTGGAAAACTCCGGGCTGGTCTGGGATGTCGGTGATATCGACTGCCGGGCCTACCCGATCAGCGGCAGCCTCACGCGTATGCCGTGGCGTCTGATACCGACCGCGGCCGTGCAGGTCAGCATGCACCCAACGGAGGGAATGCCCGCCACTATTGCCGATCCCCGTCATTTGCTGGCGAAAGTCATCGAGGGTTTGCAGGCCGACGGTTATTACCCGGTCATGGCGGCGGAATTGGAGTTCTACCTGCTGGATCAGCAACGCGACAGCAATGGCCGGCCGCAACCGGCACGGGATGTCGATGGCGGGCGTCCATACGGCACCCAGGTCTATGGTTTACGCGAGCTTGAACAGATCGAGCCGTTCCTGGCCGATCTCTACAGTGCCTGCAAACTCCAGGGGATTCCGGCGCGCACGGCCATTTCCGAATACGCGCCGGGGCAAGTGGAGATCACCCTCGAACACCGCACCGACGCACTACAGGCGATGGATGAAGCGGTGCGCTACAAGCGTCTGGTCAAAGGCGTGGCGCACAAGCACGGCATGACAGCCTGTTTCATGGCCAAGCCTTTCGATGACCTCGCCGGCACCGGGATGCACATGCACGTGAGCCTGGCGGACAAGGACGGCAACAACCTCTTCGCCAGCGAAGCTGCGGATGGAACGCCGCTGCTCAAGCAGGCCGTCGCCGGCATGCTCAGTACCTTGCTCGATTCGCTGTTGCTGTTCTGCCCCAACGCCAACTCCTACCGTCGATTCCAGGCCAACAGCTATGCGCCCCTGGCGGCCACCTGGGGCGTGGACAATCGCACCGTGAGTTTGCGTGTCCCAGGCGGGCCTGCGTATTCCCGGCACATCGAACACCGAATCTGTGGCGCAGATGCCAACCCCTATCTGGCGGCTGCGGCGATTCTGGCCGGTATTCATCGCGGCATCCGCGAACAACTCGATCCTGGTGCGCCGGTGGAAGGCAATGGCTACGCCCAGGCCACGAAACTGTTGCCGACAGACTGGCTGACCACCTTGCGATCACTGGAAGGTTCGAGTTGGGCCAGGGAAGCCTTCGGCGGTGAATTCCTCGGCGTCTACCTGGCGGTGAAACGCGCTGAGTATCGTCAATTCATGGGGGAGGTCGGTGAACAGGACTGGCGCTGGTACTTGCATCAGGCTTGAGTCGAATCTGAATCGGGGCTGAACCATTCTCAAATAGTCTGAAAGTGTCAGACGGACTTAATAAGCCAACTAATTGTTGGCTTATTTTTCACAAAAAATTGATTGTTGGCTTCCTAAAATTAGAGCTGTCTCGGTAAATGAAATTTTCACATTTGCCGTAGACACTTATTTTCAGGATCCGCCAAATATCATGCTTAATATTAAAGCCGTGCGCCCCGAATGGGTGACACTGATTGCCAGTGCACTTTTGTTAGTTGGCTTCAATTTTGTACTCTGGCAGCACCTGTTCGAAATCACCGCATCCGATGGCAAAGGCATCGTCATGTGCGCGGCCTTCGGGGTGATGATCTTCGCGGCCTTCAACATTGTGATGACCCTGCTGGCATTCCGGCCGGTGCTCAAGCCGCTTCTGACCCTGCTGTTCATGACCAGCGCGGGCGTGGTTTATTTCATGAGCCAGTATGGTGTTTTGATCGATACTGGCATGCTGCGTAACTTCGCCGAGACCAATGCAACGGAAGTGCGTGACTTACTGTCGCTCAAGTTGTTTGTTTATATTTTACTGCTCGGCGTTTTGCCGTCCTGGCTGTTGTGGAAGACACCGATTAATTATCGTCGTTGGCACCGTGAACTGCTCAGTAAAGTTTTGGTGACTTTTGCCTCGGCAGCAGTCATTGGTGGAGTTGCACTGGTTAACTATCAAGGCCTGTCTTCGCTGTTTCGCAATCACCACGAGTTACGCCTGATGGTGGTGCCAAGTAACTACATTGGTGCCTCGGCTGGCTTCTTGCGCGAGCAGGTTGCGTCTGCACATCAACCTTTTGTGAAGCTCGGTGAAGATGCCCGGCGCAATCCAGCCTGGCAAACTCACGGGCGCAAATCCCTGACGGTACTTGTCGTGGGTGAAAGTGCCCGGGCGGAGAACTTCGGCATCCTTGGCTATAGCCGCGACACCACTCCGAAGCTGAGTAAGGAAGACGGACTGATCGCTTTCACCGATGTGCACTCCTGCGGTACTGAAACCGCCGTATCGGTGCCTTGCATGTTCTCCAACATGGGGCGCAAAGACTACAACGCCAGCAAGGCAAAGAACGAAGAAGGCCTGTTGGACGTGCTCAAGCATGCAGGTATCGACGTGATCTGGCGCGACAACCAGTCAGGCTGCAAAGGTACGTGCGATCGCGTCACCCTTCAGGACGTCAGTAATCTGAAGGACCCGGCGCTGTGCGCCAACAGTGAATGCCGCGATGAAATCCTGCTGCAAGGGCTGCAGCATTTCATCGATACCCTGGACAAGGACACGGTATTGGTATTGCACCAGATGGGCAGCCACGGTCCTGAGTACTTCAAGCGTTATCCGAAAGAGTTCGAGCGCTTCACCCCGGTTTGCGAGAGTAATGCCCTGAACAATTGCAGCCGCGAAAGTATCGTCAATGGCTACGACAACACCCTGGTCTATACCGACCATGTACTGTCGACCTTGATCGATCTGCTGCGCAGCAACCAGGACAAAGTGGATACCGCGATGCTGTATCTGTCGGACCACGGCGAGTCCCTGGGTGAATACAACTTGTTCCTCCACGGCACGCCCTACATGCTGGCACCGGAGCAGCAAAAGCATGTCGCCATGTTTGCCTGGTTCTCCGACAGCTATAAAAAGTCGTTTGCGCTAGATACCCGCTGCTTGCAACAGAGCCGTGAAAAGTCCCTCAGCCAGGACAACCTGTTCCATTCGATGCTTGGGCTGCTGGAGGTTGACAGCAAGGTCTACCACCAGGATCTGGACATGTTTGCCGGATGTCGTGGTCCAGTGACAGACGGCGTATTGGCCAAGGATTGATCGCCTCTGACTCTGTTTCACGCAGCGGCCACCGACCTGGTTTTTGACCGGTGTTGGCCGAACACGGTGATTCTCGCGACGGTTCCAGGTGCTGGGCAAGACCAGCTAGCTCGGCTTTGTAGGACTATTCTTTATGTCGCGCAGTAATTTTCGCTAATGCTCTTGTTCAGTGGATGCGCGGAAATCGCCGGGGGCGATATATACTGCGCGCCATTCTTCAAGGGAGAGCCGTGTGGCCATCGATATTCACTGGATTCGCGACAACGATAGCCTCGGACGGTTGTGTGCCGAGTGGCAACAGTTGCCATTCGTTGCCCTCGACACCGAATTCATGCGGGTCGACACCTTCTACCCAATCGCCGGCCTGCTGCAGATCGGTGATGGCGTTCGCGCCTATCTGATCGACCCGCTGACCATCGACAACTGGCAGCCATTGGCCGCTTTGCTGGAAAACCCTGCGGTGGTCAAAGTTGTCCACGCGTGCAGCGAAGACCTCGAAGTCCTGCTACGCCTGACCGGCAGCCTGCCGGCGCCGCTGTTCGATACGCAACTGGCTGCCGCTTATCTGAACCTTGGTTTTTCCATGGGCTATTCGCGGCTGGTGCAGGAAGTGCTCGGCATCGACCTGCCCAAGGGGGAAACCCGTTCCGACTGGCTGCAACGCCCGCTTTCCGAAACCCAGATCAGCTATGCCGCCGAAGATGCCGTGCATTTGGCTGAAGTTTTCGTAAAACTGCGTCCAAAGCTGTCCGACGAGAAATACGCCTGGGTCCTGGAAGATGGCGCCGAACTGGTGGCCAACCTGCGCCGCGAGATCGATCCGTACGAGGTCTATCGCGATGCCAAGCTGGCCTGGAAGCTGTCTCGCGCCCAACTTGCCGTTTTGCGTGAGCTCTGCGCCTGGCGTGAAAAGGAAGCCCGGGCCCGCGACCTGCCGCGCAACCGGATCATCCGCGAGCATTCGTTGTGGCCACTGGCGCGTACGCAACCGGATAACCTCGGCGCGCTGGCGAAAATCGAAGACATGCACCCACGTACCGTGCGTCAGGACGGCGAGTTTCTGCTTGATCTGATCAAGCGCTCTGGCAGTGTGTCGCCTGATCAGTGGCCGTCAGCCGTGCCGGAGCCGTTGCCGGTGGATGCTGCTGCGCTGCTCAAACAAATGAAGGCCATAGGCCAGGCCGAAGCCGAGCGCCTGAACATCGCGCCGGAACTGATGCTGCGCAAGAAAACCCTGGAAGCGCTGCTCAAGAGCGGCTTCCCCAATGGTCCCTACCAATTGCCTGATTCGCTGCGTGGCTGGCGCCGCGAATTGATGGGCCAGGCGCTGCTCGACAGCCTGGCCACCGCCGGAGAACAGCCTTGAAACGTATTTGCTCCATCTACCGCAGCTCGAAAAGAAACGAAATGTACCTGTATGTGCTCAAGAGCGATGCTCTGGAGCGCGTGCCGGATACCCTGATGGCAGCCTTCGGCAAGGCCATCCACGCGTTCGACCTGGTACTGAGCCCAGAGCGCAAGCTGTCGCGCGAGGACATCACGGTCGTGCTGGAAAACCTCGAGAAACAGGGTTATCACCTGCAAATGCCGCCTGCCGAAGACGAGTACATCGAGCACTTGCCGGAAGAATTGTTGCGTCGCAACGATCCGATGTGAGCGGCAGACAGACTCTGTTCAGAGTGGTTATGAAACACTGATTGATTTTAGCGATGGCAGCATCGACGGAGCACTGCTCTGTCGGCGGCCGTCTGCACTGTTTTTGAAAGGTTTGAAGCATGCGCGTCCTGATTGCTGAACACGACCACCCCGTGTACGCCCAACTGTTGCGCGAGGCGGCACCGGACCTGGAGGTGCTGACCAGCGGTGATTCCGCCGAACTGGCCAGCCAGGCCGCCGATTGCCCGGTGTGGCTCGGCCAGCCTGATTTGCTGGCGACCCTGTTACGCCAGGGTCATCAACCGCAATGGCTGCAATCGACCTGGGCCGGCATCACGCCGCTGCTGGCCGATGGCTTGCCGCGGCACTATCGGCTGACCCGTGCAGTCGGAATCTTTGGCCAGGTCATGGCCGAGTACGTGCTCACGTACATGCTCGGTCACGAGCGTGAAGTGCTGGCGCGACTGGTCAGCCAGGTCGAGCGCAAGTGGGACAGTCGCCAGGTCCAGAGCCTGGCGGGGCGCAGGGTGTTGATCGTCGGCACCGGTGATATCGGTCAAAGTGTCGCGCAGTTCCTCGTGCCGTTCGGCGTCGAACTGTATGGCGTTGCCAGCAGCGCACGGGAGCAGGCACCGTTTATCGAAGTTGGTTCGATGGCGGATTTGCCGCGGCTGGTCGGTGAAGTCGATTACGTGGTCAATCTGCTGCCGAACACGCCGGACACCCACGATGTCTACGACGCGGCGCTGTTCAAGCAATTCAAGCCGACCGGGTTGTTCATCAACGCCGGGCGCGGAGTGGCGGTGGTCGATGCGGATCTGGTGGATGCCTTGAAGGAAGGGCATCTGGCGGGTGCAGTGATCGATGTGTGCCGTCAGGAACCCTTGCCCCAGCGTCATCCGTTCTGGACGGCCTGGGGCCTGCTGCTGACCGGCCACAGCTCGGCACCGACTTCGCCTTCGATGATGGTGAAGCTGTTTGTCGAGAACCTGCGGGCTTATGAGGCGGGAGAGGCGTTGCGCGGGGAAGTGGATTTCGATCGCGGGTATTGAACACACCCTCAAAAACTGTGGGAGCGAGCTTGCTCGCGATGAGGCTGGTACATTCAACATCAATATTGACTGTCCTACCGCTATCGCGAGCAAGCTCGCTCCCACAGGGATTTTCAGTATGGCTCAGAGGGTGAAGTCACCTTCAGCCGCCAACTCGCTCAATGGACGACGCGGGCTGGGTTCTTCACGGGCTTGCAGATAATCCGCCAGGCTCGCCTTGTCCCCCAGCTTGCCCACCGCGACGGCGGCGTGCAGGGCGTAGCCTTCAGGAATGTTCAGCGCCTTGCGGGTCAGCTCCTGGTCGAAGCCGGCCATGCCGTGGGTGTGCCAGCCGCTCAGGCTCGCTTGCAAGGCCAGGTGGCCCCAGGCGGAACCGGTGTCGAAGGTGTGCCACAGGGCCGGGGTTTCTTCGGCGGCGCCAGGCACGGCGAAGGTGGTTTTCGAAATCACGATCACCAGGGCCGAAGCATGTTGCGCCCAGCTGCGGTTGAATTCGTTCAGCAGGCCCAGGTAACGCTCCCAGTTCGGCGTGTCGCGACGAGCGTAGAGAAAGCGCCAGGGTTGCGAGTTGTAGGCCGAGGGTGCCCAACGGGCGGCTTCGAAGAAGCTCAGCAGGGTTTCCTCCGGAATCGTTTCGCCAGTGAAGGCGCGGGGCGACCAGCGATCGGTGAACTGAGGGTGAATGGCGTAATCGGCAACGCGTGGGTTGGCACTCATCAAGAGATTCCTGGCTACGTTTGAAAGTGGGAGCAACACAAAACCCTACTTGGCAGCGCAAAAACTGACAAGCCCGGTGTACCGACAGTCGCCAATGCTTGGCCCGCGGAGCTGCGGGCACTAGACTGGCGGCCTTTTCACCACCTGATGTCGATGCTCGAACCATGGCCGCCAAAGTAGAACCGTTCTGGATACGCAAGACCCTTGATCAACTCGATCAGGAGGAATGGGAGTCGCTGTGCGACGGCTGTGGATTGTGCTGCCTGCAAAAGCTTGAAGACGAAGACGACAACAGCGTCTATTACACGCGCATCGCCTGCAAGTTGCTGGACCTGAAAACCTGCCAGTGCACGGACTATCCCAACCGCCGTGACTCGGTGCCGGACTGTATCCAGCTCACGCCGGGCAAGGCCGACGAATTCAAATGGCTGCCACCGACCTGCGGCTATCGCCTGGTCAGCGAAGGCAAGGACCTGCCGTTGTGGCATCACCTGGTGTGCGGTGATCGCGATGCCGTTCATCACGAGCGGATTTCCCAGTCCGGGCGCATGCTCGCCGAAGGCAGCGTGCCGGAAGATGATTGGGAAGATCATCTGATTTTCCGCGCAGGCTGATTGCCTGAGGTTCAACGTTTCACGAAGGAGTGTGTATGGCTGTGGGATGGCGGCAGGCGTGGATCCTTGGATTACTGGCCGTGAATTCGCCGGCATGGGCTGCGAACAAGGTCAATCTGGATTACCACGTGCGCCTGTTGCCGCAGAGCGATCAGGCCGAAGTGCGCCTGACGCTCGCCCAGGGCTCGGCGGTACGCAGCCTGGATTTCGACCTTGGCGACGGCAGCCACTACAGCGATTTCAAGGCTGACGGCCAATGGCAACTGACCCCCGGCAAAGCGGCGCGCGGTGTCTGGCGTCCGGCTGCGGACAAGGCCAGCCTGACCTACCGCGTGAGTATCAGCCACGGGCGCAAGAGCGGCAGCTTCGACACGCGCATGACGCCAGGCTGGGCGTTGATGCGCGGCGACAATCTGGTGCCGGCTGCCAGACTCGATCAACAGGACGGCATCGAACTGGTTTCACGCCTTGAGTTCGAGCTGCCCGGTGGCTGGAAAAGCGTTGAAACCGCTTGGCCACGAATCGGCCCGAATAAATTCCGTATCGATAACCCTTCCCGACTGTTCGACCGGCCTACCGGCTGGATGCTCGCTGGTGAGCTCGGCAGTCGCCGCACTCGTCTGGGCGAGACCGAAGTCACAGTCGCCTCGCCGCTGGGGCAGGGCATGCGCCGTATGGATGTGCTGACGCTGCTGACCTTCGTCTGGCCGCAAGTGCAGGCGCTGTATCCGCGACACCCGGGCAAACTGCTGATCGTCGGGGCCAATGATCCAATGTGGCGCGGCAGCCAGTCGGCGCACGAGTCGATCTATCTCAACAGTCGCCTGCCGTTGGTCAGCGAAAGCGGCACCAGTGCCCTGGTCCGTGAGTTGGCCCAGGTGTTCGGGCGCGTCAAAGGCACCCGGCGCAGTGACTGGATCAGTGAGGGCTTTGCTGAGTATTACGCCATCGAACTGGTGCGTCGGGCTGGCGGCATGAGCGATGAGCGCTACGAGAGCCTGCATCGCAAATTGGTCAAGATCAGCCAGAAAGTCACCACGCTGCGCGGTGAGCGGATCAGCTCGACGCAGGTGGCCAGGGCGGTGGTGTTGCTGCAGGAACTGGACCGCGAGATTCGCCTGAAAACCCACAACAAGCGTTCGCTCGATGATGTGTTGCGCGGGGTGATGCGGATGGATAACGTTGATACCAAGGACTTTGTGCAGCTGTCGGAGAGTGTTATTGGCGACTCTTCCAAAGTCCTTGATACCGGTTTACTTCAGTGAGTCCGTCATCGCGAGCAAGCTCGCTCCCACAGTGATTGGGGGTGAACACAAATGTTGTGAGCGCCACATAACCCTGTGGGAGCGAGCTTGCTCGCGATGAGGCCAGTGGCTTCAGCGCAAATCCTGATTCAAACCCCGGCTTTCGGCGACTTCAAGGAATCATCGCCGGTAACGGTTGCGGTTTTGGTCGCCGCCTCGGCATTGGCCTTCAGCGTCTTCAACTCTTCACCCGCCCGCTGAATTTTCGCCCGCACGTTGTTCATGTCCTGACGGCTTTTCTCCAGCAGGCTTTTCGCCGAGCTGTGGCCGGTAATTCCACGCGCCAGGGCCACGCCGCCGATGGCCACCTGGATCAGGCCAAAGATCCCGCCACGCCGCAGTCCCTTGCCCACCATCACCACGCCACCGGCCAGGGAGCCAATGCGTTCCCAGCCCTGCACGTTTTGCTCGGAAGGGCTCTGGAACGGGGTGGATTCGATACGCTCGACGGGTTTGAGTTCGCTCATGGTCTGTCTCCAGGCTTCAGTGATCGATAGTCAAACTGACAGCCTGGGCGGGCAGCTCGTTCAATCGGATGTGTGGCGATTCAGCGGAATTTTGGTCCGGAGCGGGTATTGAGCCCCTTGGACATGCGGTCGTAGAGCACGACGTTGACCGTGGCGGCCAGGTTCATGCAACCGGTGGTCGGAATGTAGACCACGTCTTCGCACCAGTCGCGAATCTCTTTATCCAGCGATCCGTCTTCCGGGCCGAAGATGTAGAGCGCGCGATCCGGGTGGGTGTATTCCGGCAACGGGCGGGCGCCCTCGACCAGTTCCACGGCGACGGGCACACAATTGAGGGGCAGGATTTTCTTCAGGTCGTCGATGCCGATCAGCGGGATGTCGTAGTGCACGCGCTTGGTATCGGTGACGAAGTCTGCGGCGCGCTCATAGCGCTTGCCGGTGTAGAACACCGACGCCACGCCATAACAGCCAGCGGCGCGCATCACCGAACCGACGTTCTCCGGTGATTTGGGGTTATACAAACCAATGCAGCTGTACCGTTTGTCTGCCACGAGCGGGGTGCCTTTCGGGAAAAAAGCGGGATTATACGGGGATTGGGCGGCAGCGGTCAGTTTGGAGATTGGCGGTGGCAGGGCTATTGCCATCGCGGGCAAGCTCGCTCCCACATTTGATCTGTGTCGTTCACAAAATCAACTGTAGGAGCGAGCTTGCTCGCGATGAGGCCGGATCAGGCGCTGAAAATCTTCAGTCTTCTTTCTTCATCAACCCCGCCAACGCCGCAAACGGGTTGTGCGTAGCCTTGGCGATTTTCGGCGTGCTCAGCGAGCCTTCGTCGAAATACTGCTGGTCGGTATACCGTGAGTGTTCGTTATCGTGGCAGTACAGGCACAACAACTCCCAGTTCGAGCCGTCCTGCGGGTTGTTGTCGTGGTTGTGGTCGCGGTGGTGCACGGTCAGTTCGCTCAGGCGCTTGCCGGAGAACTCACGGGCGCAGCGGCCACAGACGTGCGGGTACATCTTCAGGGCCTTGTCGCGGTAGCCCATTTCCTTGTCGCGCTGGTTGTCGGCGAGGATGCGATCCAGCTTCGAAGTGTTGGTCGGGGTGGACGAACTCATGGGTTCACCTTTGTAGAAAGACTAATGACGGTTATAGGGTGAAGTTTAGCCTAGCCCTTGAGCTTCTCGGCAATCCAGATGGTGTGGCGGGTGCCCTTGTTGCCGTGGGCGAAGACCTGCACTTCCTCGGCCTTGAAACCCGCCTTCTTCAGTTTGTCGGAAAACTGCCGGTCAGCGCTGGCCGACCAGACGGCCAACACGCCTTTTGGTCTCAGGGCCTTGGCGCAGGTACTGAGGCCTGCGGCGGAGTAGAGCCAGCTGTTGGCTTTCTGGGTCAGGCCTTCGGGCCCGTTGTCGACGTCGAGCATGATGGCATCGAAACCCTGAGGCTCGGACTGCAGGACTTTGGCCACGTCTTCCATGCGAATCACGGTCCGCGGGTCTTGAAGCGGGTTTCCGGCTTTCTCGCCGAGTGGCCCGCGATTCCACTCCACAACGCCAGGCACTAATTCAGCGACCACCACTTCGGCAGTCTTGCCCAGGTGCCTGAGCGCCGAAGCGAGGGTGAAACCCATGCCCAGGCCGCCGATGAGCACCCGTGAACCCGGTCGGCCGGCGACCTTGCGACACGGGATCTCGGCCAGGGCATCTTCGGAGCCGTGCATGCGCGTGTTCATCAATTGTCCGCCGTCGCCGCCCTGGATCTTGATGACAAAATCCTCGCCGTATTCGAACAGGCACAGGGCGCCGCCGTTTTCAGGGATGGGGGTGGTGTCCAGCAGAACGAAACGTTTCATGGGGCTCACTTGAAGAAAATTGGCAGAACTCGGGAGGGCAAACAGACGCAGTTGGGAGTAGCCTGTTTATGACGACAAGGCCAACGGAGCCATTGATGAAGCGCACCATTCTAACGGTCATTGCCCTGGCCGCGCTCTCGATAACTGCAGTGCAGGCGCAACAGCTGCAATCGATTCCCGTAAGCCCCGCGCCGATACCCGGTTCGCCCGGCACCGCGACGCCCACGCCGTACCCGCAAATCAGCCCGGCGCCTTTGCCTAAAGTCGGCCCCGGCAGTAGCGGTCCGCCGTTGGTGCCGATTGAAATGCCCAGCCCGCCGATCAAGGACCAGCCTATACCGGGCCTGGAGCCCAATCCGCCGAAAACCAAATCGCCGGGCGGCTAGACCTGCTGCGAAAGCAGTTGACCGTCGGCCATGCGCAGTCGTTTGGAAAGGGAAACGGCGAGGGCGCGGATGATCTTGGCGGCGATTTTCGGTGCGTCGTTGAGCATCTTTTCCAGCGAGTCCTTGCCCAGGTTGAGCAACTGGCAGTTGCTTGCGGCCACGCAACTGGCCGAGCGCCGTTCGCCGTCGAGCACGGCCATTTCACCGAACGAGCGGCCGCTGCGCAACGTGGCGATGGTGACTCGCTGCCCGTCAGCGTTGGTTTTCTGCACCGCCACCTGACCGGTATGGATGATGCACATGAAACTGCCGGCATCGCCCTCCTGGAAGATTTCCTCGCCCTGGACAATGGTGCTGATACTGAAGTAGCCCGAAGCCGCGGCGAAGTCGGCTGGCTGCAGTTGATTGAACAGGCCGCAATCCATCAGCCAGTCGCGAATTTCGTTGTTCAGAAAGGTTGGTTCAGACATGTCGTCACGGTCTTTATTGTTGTGTCTGTTACTGGCTCGAATTTGAAGTCACCGAAAACCCCTTGTGGGAGCGAGCTTGCTCGCGATTGCGGCTTCACAGGCAACGGTAATGTTGAATGTGCTGACGCCATCGCGAGCAAGCTCTCTCCCACAGGGTACTGGTGTTGTATCGGCTACCAGTGTGTGGAATTAAGACCGGTTCATCGGCCCGGGTTCCTCAGGCCATGCCCAAAACCTTGAACAAAAATGCATATTCGAGTGCTACGTCACGCAATCCCTGATATCGACCGCTCATCCCGCCATGCCCGGCACCCAATTCAGTCTTGAGCAGCAGGGGATTGCTGTCGGTCTTTGTCGCGCGCAATTTCGCCACCCACTTGGCTGCTTCCCAATACTGCACGCGGCTGTCGTTGTAACCGGCGATCACCAGGGTTGCCGGATAAGCTTGCGCGGTGACATTTTCATACGGGGCGTAGGCCTTGATCCGATCATGGACGTCCGGCTCTTCAGGGTTGCCCCACTCGTCGTACTCCGTCACGGTCAATGGCAGATCAGGGTCGAGCATGGTGTTGAGTACGTCGACGAACGGCACTTCGGCGATGGCGGCGCCAAACAGCTCCGGCCGTTGGTTGAGCACCGCGCCGATCAGCAAGCCACCGGCGCTGCCGCCACTGATAGCCAACTGCGGTGCAGTGGTGAAGCCTTGGGCGATCAGGTGTTCGGCGCAGGCGATAAAGTCGCTGAAGGTGTTGTGCTTGTGCTCCTGCTTGCCGGCGCGATACCAGGCTTCCCCCAGTTCGCCGCCGCCACGCACGTGGGCAATGGCAAACGCCATGCCGCGATCCAGCAGACTCAGGCGCGCGTGGGAAAACCATGGGTCGAGGCTTTCGCCGTAGGCACCATAGCCGTAGAGGTACAGCGGCACGGGTTTGCCCAGGTCTGCGCGCTTGATCACCAGGCTGATGGGCACTTGCGTGCCGTCCGGCGCACTGGCCCACAGGCGTTGGCTGACGTAGGCGTCGGCATCGAACGGGCCGAGCACCGGGGTTTGCTTGAGGACTTTCTGCTCGCCGGTCGCCAGTTCAAGCTGGCGGATTTGCGCCGGACGGTTCAACGCTTCGTAGCGCAGGCGAATCCGGTTGCTTTCGAACTCCAGGCTGTTTTGCACGTGCAGGCTGTAGGCCGCATCCGGCAGTTGCACACGATAAGGCGCCAGGCTTTGTGGGTGAACTTCAATGACCGGCAAGCCGCCAACCCGCAGGCTCAGGGTCATGGCCCCGGTGTTAAGGCTGATGCCGTCGATCATCACGGTGTCGCTGTGGGGGATCAGGTTCTGCCAGTCGGCTTCGGTGGGCGCGACGCCGGTATCGACGGCCGTGTACAAGGCGAAATTGATGCCGTCACGGTTGCTGCGAATGAACCAGGTCCATTGACCATTGAGTACGCCGTGATCGACGTCGTACTCATGCTCCTCGACCCGTGGCGCGATGCAGGTAAAAGCGTGCTGCGGTTGGTTGGCGTCAAGCACCCAGGCTTCGCTGGTGGTCTTGCTGCCCACGGACAGCAGCAATTGCTGCTCGGAGCTTGAACGGTAGCAATGCATGAAGAAGCGCCCGTCCGGCTCATGGAAAACTTCTTCGGCCGCCGTGCCGTCCAGTCGATAGCGATACAGCTTGTGCGGACGATGGGTGTCATCCAGTTCGCCAAAGAATAGCGTCAGGCTATCGTTGGCCCAGGTCATGCTGCCGTCGCAGTCCTGGAATTCCAGCTCGCTGACACGGCCGTCGGACAATTCCTTCACGAACAGCGTGTAAATCTCCTCGCCGCTGGAGTCGATGCTGTAGGCCAGACGCTGGTGGTCCGGGCTGATGCTGAACGCCCCGAGCGAAAAGAAACCACCCTTGGCCAGTTCGTTGGGGTCCAGCAACAGTTGTTCGCGGCTTTCGTCGAGGGTCAGGCTGTCATCGGCCGGACGCGGGCAGCGGTAGTGCCTGGCGTACTCATCGCCTGCCGTGGTGCGGGTGTAATACAGATAGGGGCCCCATGGCGAGGGCAGGGACAGATCGGTCTCGAGAATCCGCCCCTTGATCTCTTGGAACAGGGTTTCGCGCAATGCGGCCTGGTCGGCGGTTTGCGCTTGCTGATAGCTGTTTTCGGCTTTCAGGTAGTCGAGCACTGCCTCGGTGTCGCGCTCTTGCAGCCAGGCATACGGGTCGGAGCCTTCAGCCTTGTGGGCAATCGGAGCGTCGTGAATGTTGGCGGATTGGGGCATGAAGGGCTCTCGAGCAGTGTACGGAATAGGTTTGGAACCTGTGGGAGCGAGCTTGCTCGCGATGAGGCCAGTACATCCAACATCAATGTTGACTGTCAGTCCGCCATCGCGAGCAAGCTCGCTCCCACAGGGTTCTATGTCTTGACCGAAGGCATTGATGCAGCCTGATGGGCGAAAAGCCGTTATCATAAGCGCCTCTTTGCCTGCCTTGCCATGGACACCATGACCGAGAACGACTATCTGATCGCTTGGGGCCTCTACGCCTTCGCCGCTTTAGGCTGCCTGTTGGTGTGGATGCGCTTGACCCGCTGGATGTGGCGTTGGCTGCGTGAGCCGCTACGGCTGGCGATGGTCGTGCTGCTGTTCAGCCCGACCATCATCGACCCGGTCAAGGACAAAATCGCACCGGCTCTCGCCATTACCGCGCTCGACCTGCTGTTCAAGGTCGGCAACAACGCCTGGCGGGCGATTTCCGATCTGTTCATGTACGGCATGATCGCGTTCGGCCTCTATCTGGTGCTGGTGGCGATCCGTTTCCCCATCGAGCGCGCCTCCAATGCCCGCAGGGAGCAGGCTGCCGCCGCCAAAGCCGCCGTCCGTGCCGACGAGCCCGAGGACGATCAACCGTTCGGCGGTGCCGGCGATGATCGTTATGGTCGTCCGCCCGTGCCGAGCACTCCTCAGCGGATGCGAGTCGAACCCCGTCTGTAACCTTGCCCCTGCGATTGAGCGAGAGTCCGAGCATGTGTGAGTTATTGGGCATGAGCGCCAATGTCCCGACCGATATCGTGTTCAGCTTCACCGGGCTGATGCAGCGCGGCGGACGCACCGGCCCGCACCGCGATGGCTGGGGCATTGCCTTCTATGAAGGCCGTGGACTGCGGCTGTTCCAGGACCCGGCGGCGAGCTGCGAGTCGGAGGTCGCGAACCTGGTGCAGCGCTATCCGATCAAGAGCGAAGTGGTGATCGGGCACATCCGCCAGGCCAACGTCGGCAAGGTCTCCCTGTCCAACACGCATCCGTTCGTCCGTGAGCTGTGGGGGCGCAACTGGTGTTTCGCCCATAACGGCCAGTTGGCGGACTTCCAGCCAGTGACCAGTTTCTATCGCCCGGTCGGCGATACCGACAGCGAAGCGGCTTTCTGCGATTTGCTCAACCGTGTGCGTGCGGCGTTCCCCGAGCCGGTCGAGGTCGAAGAGCTGCTGCCTGATCTGGTGGCAGCGTGCGCCGAATACCGCAGCAAAGGCGTGTTCAACTGCCTGCTCAGCGACGGTGACTGGCTGTTCTGCTATTGCTCGACCAAGCTGGCGCAAATCACCCGTCGTGCACCGTTTGGCCCGGCACGCTTGAAGGATGTCGACGTGATCGTCGACTTTCAGGCCGAAACCACGCCTAACGATGTGGTGACCGTCATCGCCACCGAACCCCTGACCGAAAACGAAACCTGGACCCGTTACGAACCGGGTCAATGGAGCCTGTGGCGACGCGGCGAATGTGTCAGCCAGGGCCAGACCGAATAAGGACTCCTTGCATGTTGCTCAGTTATCTACGGCTGGTGTTGTTTGCGGCGGGCCTGTTGATCGGTGTCCAGGTACCGGGCTTCATCAGCGATTACACCAAGCGGGTCGAGGCGCACCTGATCGAGGCGCAGGCCAGTCTGAGCGGCTTCCAGAACACCGCCAATCAGTTCTTCAAGGGTGACATGCAGGCTCTGGTCGCGCATTACCGCGCCAGCGAAGACCCGATCTTTCGCAGCGACGCCGACAGCCTGGGCAACCTGCTGACCCGTCAGGTGGCGCTGGACAAGCAATTCCAGGCGATGCAGGGCCCGTGGTACATCCGCTTCCTGCAAGTGGTGCTGGCCGCCGATCCGGATATCCGCAAGGAAACCTGGAATGGCTACAGCTACCAGATCCTGTTGACGCCCGAAGCGATGGTCTGGGGCATGAGCGGCGCGTTGCTGCTGTCGTTCGGGATCGAGTGCCTGTTCCGACTGATCGACTGGGTGGTGCTGGGCGGCAAGCGTCTGCGCCAGAGCCGGCCGATCGAAGAGCGGGATTTGCGCGGTTTGTAACACTGCGCGGTCCCTGTGGCGAGGGGGCTTGCCCCCGTTGGGTTGCGCAGCAGCCCCAAAACCAGATACCCCATTTTTCAGGTGTACTGCGTTTATCAGATTTACGACTGCTGCGCAGCCGAACGGGGGCAAGCCCCCTCGCCACAGGACGTCATCAGTCAGCCAGAGTGATGTAGTCGTCACCCACCTTCTGCGCATACCGCTCCACCACGTGCTGACACAACGTCACGATCTCCTCGACCCACTCCGCGCCAACCCGCCATGACACCACCACTTGCAGGTTGGGCGGGTGTTGGTCGATGGCCAGCAAGGTCAATTCCCCCCGCTCCAGTTCCTCGGCCACCAGCACCGGTGGCAATGCGCCGATGCCGAAGCCGTCGCGCAACAAACGGGTGATGGCCGACACCGAATTCACGCAGTTCAGTCGCGGTGTCATGACGCCATTGGCCTGCATCAGCGCCAGAACTTCCTGATGCGGATGGGAGTTTTTCGAATAAGTGATAATCCGCTCACGCGCCAGTTCGGCGACGTTTGTGTAATTGCGGTTGTAGATCGAGTTGCTGGCAACGATCCAGCCCATGGGGTGGCTGGCCAGTTCCAGGCTGCGCACGCTTTCCTGGCGCAGCAGGTCGGTCTGCAGGATCACATCGAGAAAGCCTTTTTGCAGCTGATCGCAGAGGTTGAGCGAGGTATCGGCTACCAGTTCGATTTCCACCAGCGGGTAGTGATCGGTCATCTGCGCCACCAACGGGCTGAGCCAGGTATGGATCACTGTGTCCATCACGCCGATGCGCACCCGTCCGGCCTTGCTCGAGCGGGTCTCGATCGACTGCTTGAGCGCCTGCATGGTGTCCATCATCTGCTCGGCGTAATCGAGCACCTTGAGGCCTTCGGGCGTCAGGCTCACGCCGCGCGAATCCCGCAGAAACAGCTTTACCCCCAGCTCGCTTTCAAGCACTGCGATGCGGCTGGAAATCGAGGCCTGAGTGGTGAAGAGCTTGTCGGCGGTCAGGCGGAAACTCTTGAGTCGGGCGACCCAGACAAAGGTCTCGAGAAACTTCAGGTTCATGGGATAAAGATTTCTTATGTCTAAGGCGGGTTTTTATTAGTTGGACGCAGCAGGGGCGCGCGTCCAAAAATCGGCGCATCCGGTTCCCACGATAGGCGTCGTCGGGGCTCAGAACAATACCAATAAAATCAGCGCGGAGATTTGCCATGAGTGCGCCCGACACCACCGCCATTCCGAAAGCCTCGGCCCGTCCGGGACCTTTCGACTGGTATCGCAACATCAATCAGCAGGAACGCCGCACCTTCTGGAGCTGCAAGATCGGCTATGGCCTGGACGGCATGGACACCCAGATGCTCAGCTTTGTGGTGCCAACCCTGATTGCCATGTGGGGTATCACCACCGGCCAGGCCGGGCTGATTCACACCAGCACGCTGATCGCTTCGGCCATCGGCGGCTGGGTAGCGGGGATTCTCTCCGATCGCATCGGTCGTGTGCGCACCTTGCAATTGACGGTGTTGTGGTTTGCCTTCTTCACCTTCCTCTGCGGCTTTGCCCAGAGCTACGAGCAACTGCTGATTGCACGGACCCTGATGGGCTTCGGTTTCGGCGGTGAGTGGACGGCCGGCGCGGTGCTGATCGGTGAAGTCATTCGAGCCAAGGACCGTGGCAAGGCCGTGGGCATGGTGCAGTCCGGCTGGGCGCTGGGTTGGGGGTTGACGGCGATTCTGTATGCGCTGCTGTTCTCGGTATTGCCACCGGAAGACGCCTGGCGCGCGCTGTTCATCCTCGGCATCGTGCCGGCAATCTTCGTGATATTCGTCCGCCGCCTGGTCAAGGACCCGGAAATCTATCGTGAAGCCAAAGCCAGGCAGGAGCCGAGCAACCCGTCGAAGTTCTACGAGATTTTCGCCCCCGGCATGCTCTTCACCACGATTCGCGCTTCGTTGCTGACTACCGGCGCCCTGGGCGGCTACTACGCGATCACGTCCTGGTTGCCGACTTTCCTGAAGAACGAACGCGGTTTGAGCGTGCTCAATACCAGCGGTTATCTGGCGATGGTGATCGTCGGGTCCTACGTGGGTTATGTCATCAGCGCCTATTTGACCGACATCCTCGGACGTAAAAAGAACTTCATCCTGTTCGCCGTCGGCTCGTTCACCATTGTGTTGCTGTACACGCAACTGCCGGTCAGCAACGGCGTGATGCTGTGGCTGGGCTTTCCGCTGGGCTTTTTTGCCTCCGGGATCTTCAGTGGCATGGGTGCATTCCTGACCGAGTTGTTCCCCACGCGCATTCGCGGTTCGGGCCAGGGTTTTTGCTACAACATCGGACGGGCGCTGGCGGCGTTGTTTCCACTGTTGATTGGCCTGCTCAGCCAGACCGTGCCGCTGAGTGTAGGCATCGGTGCCTTTGCGGCGGTTTCCTACGGCGTGGTGATCCTCGCGGCCTTGAGTTTGCCGGAAACCCGTGGCAAGCAACTCGACGCCCAGTAACTGATAATCTGCGGGGCTGTCTTACGGATATGTCCCGCAGCTAAAAAGAATAAAGCCTACAGGAGTGTTCAGTGTGAGCCGCCTGCTATTGAACTGCGACATCGGCGAGAGTTTCGGCAGCTGGACCATGGGTCTGGACGCGGAAATCATGCCCTTCATCGATTGCGCCAACGTTGCCTGCGGTTTTCACGCCGGCGACCCGAGCATCATGCGCAAGACCGTCAGCCTGGCCCTCAGCCACGGTGTGCAAGTTGGCGCGCATCCGGCCTATCAGGACCTGGTGGGGTTCGGCCGCCGCTCCATGGCCTATGCCCCCCAGGAACTTCAAGACATTCTGCATTACCAGATCGGCGCCCTCGACGGCATCTGCCGGGCCCAGGGCGGTCGTGTCAGTTACGTCAAACCCCATGGCGCGATGTACAACGACATGATGGCCAACCCGGCACAACTGCGCGCGGTGCTGCAAGCGGTAGCGTCCTATGATCGCAACCTGCCGTTGATGTTGATGGCCACCCGCGACAACAGCGCCGCCCAACAACTGGGCGATGAATACGGCGTGACCCTGTGGTTCGAGGCTTTTGCCGACCGCGCTTATGACAGCGCCGGCAGGCTGGTGTCGCGACAACTGCCGGGAGCGGTGCATCACGATCCGGAAAAAATCATCGAGCAGGCGCTGACCATTGCCCGTGGCGATCCGCTCACCGCCAGCGATGGCAGCGCCCTGCATTTGCAGGCCAACACTCTTTGCGTGCACGGCGACAACGCCAGTTCGGTCGCTGCCGTGCAACGCATCCGTGAAGCCTTGAACCGGCAGAGCGCGTCATGAAGCTGCGGGTGGAAGTGGTGGCGCTGGATTGCCTGATGGTGCGCCTGTTCGATGAAATTGCCGAAACCAACATGCCGTGGATGCTGGCGGCCAGTGAAAGTCTGCGCACGGCATTTGCCGGGCATCTGATCGATCTGGTGCCGTCCTACACCACCTTGATGGTGCATTACGACTTGACCGCGCTGAGTCCCGCCCAGGCCAGGGAGTTGATTGCCCAGGCACTGATCGATCTGTCGCCCAATGCGCGTACGCGCGGTACCTGCCATGTGTTGCCGGTGTGGTACGACTTGAGCGTCGGTCCGGAATTGAGCCTGTTGTCGCAACGTAGCGGGTTGGCGGTGGAGGAGGTGATCCGTCGTCACTGCGAGCGTGAATATCAGGTGTTTGCCCTGGGCTTTGCGCCGGGCTTCGCTTTCATGGGGCTGGTGGAAGAGGTGCTCGCCGCGCCGCGTCTGAACACGCCCCGCAAGAAAGTCGCCGCCGGCAGTGTCGGCATCGCCGAACGGCAAACGGCGGCCTACCCGGTGGTGTCGCCGGGGGGCTGGAACCTGATCGGCCGCACGCCGGCCAAATTGTTCGATCGCAACCGTGACGGCTACAGCCTGATGCAACCCGGTGACACCGTACGGTTTGAAGCAGTCGGCCATGCCGAATTCATTAACCTGGGCGGTGACGATACGCCACTGGAGGCCCAGGCATGAGCCGTCTGACCATTGAAGCGAGTACGGCGCTGTGCCTGTTGCAGGATGCCGGTCGATTTGGCGTGCGGCATCTGGGCGTGACCCAGGGCGGAGCCGCCGATTGGCGTTCGATGTCCTGGGCCAACTGGCTGCTGGGCAACGGGCTGGATGCGCCGGTAATCGAAATCACCCTTGGCGGATTCACCCTCGTGGCCGAGGAAGATTGCGTGCTGGCCTTGGCCGGAGCGGATCTTGGCGCGCAGGTGGACGGCGAAGCGCTGGCGCCATGGCGCAGTTTCAGGTTGCACAAAGGTCAGCGTTTGCAATTCACCCGACCGCTACTCGGCGCCCGGGCCTATCTGGCGGCGCCGGGTGGGTTTGATGCAGCGAAAGTGCTGGGCAGCAGCGCGACGGTGGTCCGTGAAGAACTGGGTGGCCTGGACGGAATGGGCCATGCGCTGGGTGAAGGCGCGTCCTTGAGCTACTCGGGGAACTCGCTGGTATTGCTGCGGGAGTTGCCAAGCCAATGCGTGCCGGACTTCACCGGCGAGCCATTGCTGGATCTGGTGCTGGGTGCGCAGATTGGCGAGTTCAGCGGGCAGAGTCTGTTCGATGCGTTCAACAGCGTGTGGAGTCTTGACAGCCGAGCCGATCGGATGGGCATTCGCCTGTTGGGCACGGCGCTGCAGTACCAGGGCAAACCGATGATTTCCGAAGGTATTCCGTTGGGGGCGGTGCAAGTGCCGCCTGACGGGCAGCCGATTGTGTTGCTCAATGATCGACAGACCATCGGTGGTTATCCGCGATTGGGGGCGTTGACACCGTTGGCACTGGCGCGGCTTGCGCAGTGCCTGCCGGGGGCGCGGGTGCGGTTGCGGCCGGTGGTGCAGGATGTGGCGCATCGAGAACAGGTCGAGTATTTGCGGCGCTTTTTGAAAGGCTAAAAGCATCGCGAGCAAGCCCGCTCCCACATTGGATCTTTGCCGTACATAAGACCCTGTGGGAGCGAGCTTGCTCGCGATGGCGTCAGTCCAGACAGCAGAACTACTTGGACAGAAACCGCATCCCTTCCTCCAGCCCGCGAAGGGTCAGCGGATACATCTGGTCCTCAATCAAATCCCGCACGATGTTGGTCGAAGAGGTATAGCCCCACGTGTCCTTCGGATACGGATTGATCCAGATGAGTTTCTTGTACTTCTCCTTGAACCGCTGCATCCACACGTAACCGGCTTCTTCGTTCCAGTGCTCGACGCTGCCGCCCGCCTGGGTGATTTCATAGGGTGCCATGGCGGCGTCACCGATGAAGATCACTTTGTAGTCGGCACCATACTTGTGCAGCAGGTCCATGGTCGAAGTACGCTCGGAGGTGCGGCGCATGTTGTTCTTCCACACCGATTCATAAATGAAGTTGTGGAAGTAGAAGTATTCCAGATGCTTGAACTCGGTCTTGCAGGCCGAGAACAGCTCCTCGCAAATCTTCACATGGGCGTCCATCGAGCCGCCGATGTCGAACAGGAGCAACAGCTTGACGGTGTTACGCCGCTCCGGCCGCATCTGGATGTTCAGCAGGCCGGCATCCTTGGCGGTATGGTCGATGGTGCCATCGATGTCCAGCTCTTCGGCCGCGCCCTGACGGGCGAACTTGCGCAAGCGCCGCAGGGCGACCTTGATGTTGCGGGTGCCCAGCTCGACCGAATCGTCGAGGTTCTTGTATTCGCGCTGGTCCCAGACCTTGACCGCCTTGCCCTGGCGCTTGCCAGCATCGCCGACCCGAATACCTTCCGGGTTGAAACCGCCGGAACCGAACGGGCTGGTGCCACCGGTGCCGATCCACTTGTTGCCACCGGCGTGGCGTTCCTTCTGTTCTTCCAGGCGTTTCTTGAACTCTTCGATCAGTTTGTCCAGGCCGCCCAGGGACTGGATCGCCGCCCGCTCTTCGTCGGTCAGCGAACGCTCGAATTCCTTGCGCAGCCAGTCTTCGGGAATCAAGGCCTGCAAGTGGTCGTCGAGTTTTTCAAGGCCATTGAAGTAGGCACCGAACGCCCGGTCGAACTTGTCGAAATGCTTTTCGTCCTTCACCAGGATCGCCCGGGACAGGTAATAGAACTCGTCCATGTCGGCGAAGGTCACGCGTTGTTTCAGCGCGTTGATCAGGTCCAGCAGCTCACGCACCGAGACCGGCACCTTGGCTGCACGCATTTCATTGAACAGGTTGAGCAACATGGCGTTGACCCTTATCGGCTGCCGCGACGGCTCATGAACGCCAGACGCTCCAGCAGTTGCACGTCCTGTTCGTTCTTGACCAGCGCACCGGCCAGCGGCGGGATGGCCTTGGTCGGATCACGCTCGCGCAGCACCGCTTCGCCGATGTTGTCGGCCATCAATAGCTTCAGCCAGTCCACCAGCTCGGAGGTCGAAGGCTTCTTCTTCAGGCCCGGCACCTTGCGTACGTCGAAGAACACGTCCAGCGCTTCGCTGACCAGGTCTTTCTTGATGTCCGGGTAGTGCACGTCGACGATCCGCTGCATCGTCACGCGATCCGGGAAAGCGATGTAGTGGAAGAAGCAGCGGCGCAGGAACGCATCCGGCAGCTCTTTTTCGTTGTTGGAGGTAATGATGATGATCGGGCGTTTCTTCGCCTTGATGGTCTCGTCGATCTCGTAAACGTAGAACTCCATCTTGTCGAGTTCTTGCAGCAAGTCGTTCGGGAATTCGATGTCGGCCTTGTCGATTTCGTCGATCAGCAGGATGACTCGTTCTTCGGATTCGAAGGCTTCCCAGAGCTTGCCCTTTTTCAGGTAGTTGCGAACGTCGTGGACCTTTTCCGTGCCGAGCTGCGAATCGCGCAGGCGGCTGACCGCGTCGTACTCGTACAGGCCCTGGTGGGCCTTGGTGGTGGATTTGATGTGCCAGGTGATCAGCTTGGCGCCAAAGGATTCGGCCAGTTGCTCGGCGAGCATGGTCTTGCCGGTGCCCGGTTCGCCCTTGACCAGCAACGGCCGCTCCAGGGTGATGGCGGCGTTGACCGCCAGCTTCAGGTCATCGGTGGCGACGTAGGCCTGGGTGCCTTCGAACTTCATCTGCTAATCCTCGAACGGTAACGCCGACCTGTACGAGGCAGGGCGGGGGGCAATAAAAGAGTCAGCCCCGACTATAACGCGGTGTCCGGTCGACTGTGAACGCAGACGGCTTATTCAGTCTCTGAATGGGGCGTCACTTGGTGACTCAGCCTGCATCCGGCTTTGGCCGTTCATACCGCGCATTGAATGCCTGGATGAAACCATTGCGTAAAATCTGTAAAAAAGCCTGGAATGCGCTGACATCTTGCTGATGCACGTTACCCTTGAGCTCGACCCGTGTCGCAAACTGGTTTTTGCCCTGGTTTTTCAAGACGGTCTCGGTACCGCCGACGAGGGCTTCCCAAATCGAGCGGAATAGCCCTTTGTCCTCGCTTTGCACATCCTGCTGCCAGTTGAACACATCGACATCGCGCAGCAGCGGCTTGATGTAGCCGGTCAGTCGCCCCTTGTTGGCTGTGGCTTCGATCACCACGTCGCCATGGCCGGCATTGAAGTCGAACTTGCCGTAGGCCGCGGCGAAGTCGTTCAAGCGCTTGAGCTCGATATCCGTGGTGCGCAAGCGAAACTCGAAGTCTTCGAAGTCGCTCAAGGGATCGAAAGTGGCCGTGGTTTCCAGTGGCGCGTGCCCCAGCAGCAGGGCTTTGCCTTCGAAGCGCGCATCACGCTTGCCTTTGGTGTCGACCACGTTGGTCAGGTTGTAGATGTTGGCATCCACTTTTGTGGCATTCATGTTCACGGGTGGCTTGGAGTTGAAGTTGCGAAAACTGATCTTGCCGTCGTTGATCCGCACTTCGTTCAGGGTAATGGGCAGCAGCTTGCCTAATTGTGCTCGCCAGTCGGTACCCTCGCCGGTCTGGGAATTTTGCTTGTTGGCGCCATCGACGAAGTTGACCTCGGGTTTGTCGAACTGCGCCTCGGCCACCACTGCGTGGTCATACCAGAGCGAGTGCCAGCTGACGGAGAGGTCAATCAATGGCGCATTGACGAAAGGCACAGGGACCTTGCCATTGACCTTGACGATTTTCAGTCCATTGATTTTGTAGGCGCCGCGCCACAGGGCCAGGTCCACGTCGGTAATCTGGCCGCGGTAGTCACCCATGTTCGCCAATCTCTCGTTGAGGTAGTCGCGCACGATGTAGGGCAGGGCAATGTGCAAGGCAACCAGCAGCAGACCGAGGCCGGCTAGAGTCCACAGGGGCCAGCTGTATCGACGTTTCATGGCGGCAAATCTCTGGCTGTCTAAAGCCATTGACTGCACTGATAAGCGGACGTTCGACCCGACTGGACGCCTGCGGGCAAGAGGCTTACCTTGATGCCCTATTTCAATGCTGTCGTTAAGGACCCAGCCATGAGCCGCATTTTCGCTGACAACGCCCACTCCATCGGTAATACGCCGCTGGTGCAGATCAATCGCATTGCGCCGCGTGGTGTGACCATCCTGGTCAAGATCGAAGGGCGCAACCCCGGTTACTCGGTCAAGTGCCGGATCGGTGCGAACATGATCTGGGATGCCGAGGGCAGCGGCAAACTCAAGCCGGGGATGACCATCGTAGAACCCACCTCCGGCAATACCGGCATCGGCCTGGCCTTCGTGGCCGCCGCCCGTGGCTACAAGCTGATGCTGACCATGCCGGCGTCCATGAGTATCGAACGCCGCAAGGTACTCAAGGCACTGGGCGCCGAACTGGTGTTGACCGAGCCGGCCAAAGGCATGAAAGGCGCCATCGAGAAAGCCGGTGAAATCGTTGCCGGCGACCCGTCGAAGTACTTCATGCCGGCGCAATTCGATAACCCGGCCAACCCGGCCATCCACGAAAAAACCACCGGCCCGGAAATCTGGAACGATACCGACGGCGCGGTCGACGTGCTGGTGGCAGGCGTCGGAACCGGTGGAACCATCACCGGGGTTTCACGGTATATCAAGAATACCCAGGGCAAACCGATACTCTCGGTGGCGGTGGAACCAGTGGTGTCGCCGGTGATCACCCAGGCCCTGGCCGGTGAAGAAATCAAGCCGAGCCCGCACAAGATCCAGGGCATCGGTGCCGGTTTTGTGCCGAAGAACCTCGATTTGTCGATTGTCGATCGGGTGGAACTGGTCAGTGACGAAGAGTCCAAGGCCATGGCCTTGCGCTTGATGCAGGAAGAGGGAATCTTGTGCGGGATTTCCAGCGGCGCCGCCATGGCGGTGGCCGTAAGACTGGCGGAGACCCCGGAAATGCAGGGCAAGACCTTTGTCGTGATCTTGCCGGATTCCGGTGAGCGTTACCTGTCGAGCATGCTGTTCAGTGATCTGTTTACCGAACAGGAGAATCGCCAGTAAGTGCCAGATATTGGCGGATCGTGGCTGGCGCTGACGGTTGAGGCGTTATCGCTGGTTGCGATCCATTGATCTGTTCCGGTTGATGATGGATTGCATCAGCCAGCGTTCAGGCACCTTATGTTAATAAGTGCTTTGTTGCACATTCATTAACATTGAATGTTGAAAAGTGCAGGTTTTCACCGGGGCGGTAGTGTTTATCATGCTGGTAGCCACGTCGGGCAATGGACGTGGTGCGGTGCCGTTTATCTTCAAAGGAGTTGTCGATGATCCCGTCGTTTGCCGCGAAAGCCTCGTTGTTATTGCTGTTTCTCGGTAGCACCCTCTATGTGCATTTGCGCGGCAAGACGCGCCTGCCGGTTTTGCGCCAGTTCGTTAACCATTCGGCACTGTTCGCCCCCTATAACGCCTTGATGTACCTGTTTTCCGGTGTGCCGTCGAAACCGTATCTGGATCGCAGCAAGTTCCCGGAACTTGATGTACTCAAGGACAACTGGGAGGTGATTCGCGACGAAGCGATGCACTTGTTCGACGAGGGGTATATTCGCGCGGCGGCAAAGAACAACGACGCCGGCTTTGGCTCGTTCTTCAAGAAGGGCTGGAAGCGTTTCTATCTCAAGTGGTACGACAAACCGCTGACTTCCGCCGAAGCCTTGTGCCCGAAAACCGTGCAACTGGTCAACAGCATCCCCAGCGTCAAAGGCGCCATGTTCGCGCTACTGCCGGGCGGCAGCCACCTCAATCCGCATCGCGATCCGTTTGCCGGTTCCCTGCGTTATCACTTGGGCCTGTCCACTCCCAATTCCGATGATTGCCGCATCTTTGTCGACGGTCAGGTTTACGCCTGGCGCGATGGTGAAGACGTGATGTTCGACGAAACCTACGTGCACTGGGTCAAGAATGAAACGCAAAAGACCCGTGTCATACTGTTCTGCGATATCGAACGTCCGCTGAGCAATCGCTTCATGACCCGCATCAATCGCAGTATCAGCGCCTGGCTAGGTCGTGCGACTGCACCGCAGAACCTTGATGACGAGCGAGTAGGGGGCATCAACCGGGTCTATGCCTGGAGCAAGAACTCCAGCGATAAATTCAGTGGTGTGGTCAAGCAATGGAAGCGGCGCAATCCCGAGGCCTACCGTGTACTGCGTCCGGTACTGGCGGTGCTGGTGCTGATGTTGCTGGGGTATTGGTTGTTTGGCTAACGCCGGATACAGAATAAAAGAACCGTTCGTTGTGAGCGGCTTTTTACAGGTTTTCGCGCAATCCCTGAAAGCCCCTCCAACCGCACAATGCAGACTCTGTACCGATTGTCGTAGCTGGCCTTTTGGTCGAGTCGTTGCAATCCATGTCGAACGCTGGTTATAGTCGGCGCACGGTGAGTTTCGGACTCACTTTTTTATCCCTCGAGTAAAGATCAGCCCAATGCCTGCATCCCTCATCAAAGCGGTAGTCGATTCAGCGGTCAACGCTGGCGTCGTGCCGTGCGGGAATCTGCAACCGGGGCAGATCAGTCATTACCCCCCTCCTGTCAGTCGCACGCCAGTGTGCGCGGTGGTCTCACCGCCAGGCGTTGGCATTTCGGGCTGATCAGCTGCTTTCTGCTGTTCCCAAGCACGTCTGAAAAAGCGCCCGCCTGAAGAAAACGACTGAATTTCAGCTTCGGCTGAGTTGGCTTTTTGCCTGACTACAGGTGGTATTCATGTTTGTCCTTTCGAAAAACTCCGCGCTCGCGGCGGCGTCCACGAGCCTGTTCGTTCTGCTGTGGAGCAGCGGGGCGATCTTCTCCAAATGGGGGCTGGCCCACGCGTCGCCCTTTGCCTTCCTGATGTTCCGTTTCGTCATCGCCCTGGGCGGCCTGGTGTTGCTGGTGCCGTTGCTCAAGCTGAAGTTGCCCAAGGGCGGCAAACCGATGCTGTATGCGATGGTCACCGGCGTGGTGTTGTTGGGGGCGTATCAGATTTTCTATCTGCTGGCCCTCGACCTTAAAGTCACGCCCGGGGTGATGGCGACCATCATGGGCGTGCAGCCGATTCTCACCGTGGTGCTGATGGAGCGGCACCGATCAATAAGCCGGATGTTCGGTCTGGCGCTAGGCTTGGCCGGGTTGATCATGGTGGTTTACCAGGGCATCGGTTTGGCCGGCATGTCTTTGGCGGGCATGCTCTTCGGTCTGCTGGCGCTGGCGAGCATGACGTTCGGTTCGATCATGCAGAAACGCATCACCGACAATCCCCTCGGCACACTGCCGGTGCAGTATCTGGCCGGACTGCTGTTGTGCGGGATTTTCGTACCCTTCCAGCCGTTTCACTTCGAACACAGCAGTGGATTCATCCTGCCGGTGCTATGGATGGGGCTGGTGGTGTCGGTGCTGGCAACGCTATTGCTGTACCGCTTGATCGCTCGAGGCAATCTGGTGAACGTCACCAGCCTGTTTTATCTGGTGCCGGCGGTAACGGCGGTGATGGACTATCTGATCTTCGGCAATCGCCTGGCGATGTTGAGCCTGTTCGGTATGCTGCTGATCATCGTCGGTCTGGTGTTTGTGTTCCGTAAAACCGCGTAATTGCGTGCAAACCCGCAAGGGCCTGGAGCCATGCTCCGGGCCTTTGTGATTTTTGGCGTCATCCGCAACGCCACAACACTACCGGCCAGCCACCAAACCCGGTTTCAACACCAACCACAACGCCAGCGCAATCAACATCCCGCCATAGATATGCGCCATCGACAGTGGCTCATCGAGAAACAGCGCCCCCCACAACACGCCGAACAATGGGATCAAAAAGGTCGTAGTCATCGATTTCACCGGACCAATCGAGCTCAGGAGGCGGAAGTAAATAATGTACGCAAACGCCGTGCATCCCAGACCCAACCCCAGCAACGAGAGCCAGACACTCCAGCCGCCCCAGGTCGCGGGTGGTTGGCTGATCACGCTGTAGCCGAACAGCGGCAGCAGGAACAATGTCGCGCCAAGCATGCTGCCCACTGCCGACAAACGGCTGTCGAGACCACCGGCCTGATCGAGCCAGCGGCGGGCCAGAAACCCCGCAAATCCATAGCAGGTGGTCGCGAGCAGGCAGGCGACGGCACCCATCAGCAGTTCCAAATCGAACGCCACCGGACCGGCACGGGTCAGCACGCCCACGCCGAACAGCCCCAGGAACACGCCGCCGAGTTTGGCGCCAGTGAGCCTTTCATGGAAAAACAGGCCGCCGATCAGCACGCCCATCAAGGGTGTCGTGGCATTGAAAATCGACGAGTAACCGGCTGGTAGCACCTGCGCAGCCACCGAATAGAGCGTCGCCGGAATCCCGGAGTTGATCACCCCGAGCAGCATCACGGTCTTGAGTTTGCCCTTGAAGTCCCAACTGATGCGCATCAGGCCGAGAATCACCAGCAGTCCGGCAGCGGCGATCGATACACGGAAAAAAGCGGTAGGAATGCTGCCGATCACCGGGGCGATGATGCGCATGAACAGAAAACTGGCCCCCCAAATGGCCGCCAGGGACAGTAAACGGAAAATATCGACGGGGTTCACAGCGCGGTCCTTCCTTGGGGGAGGGGCGAAAGTGTTGCTGAGTGTGTGATCGATGGCAACCGAAAACCGGGCATTTAATTCACCCGCAAAATTACGCTTCTCCTGCACCCGGTTCACTGGCTAAGCTCAAGCCTCCCGAATTCCCGCAGAGGTCTCACCATGCCGCAGCAATGGCCAGCCGCCGACATCGCCCGCTTGATCCTCGATGGCTTTGACGATTACCGCGAGCATTTTCGCCAGATCACCGACGGCGCCCGGGCCCGCTTCGAACAGGCCAAGTGGCAGGAAACGCAGACGGCGTCGGCGGCACGGATCAATCTGTATGAAGACAAGGTCGGTGAAACGGTGGAGCGACTGCGCACCGCGTTTGACGCCGACACCCTGGACGTCAGCTGCTGGCCGCTGGTCAAAAACGCCTACATCAGCCTGATCGACCTGCGTTTCGACGATGAGCTGTCCGAGACCTGGTACAACTCGATCTTCTGCGGGCTGTTCAGCCATGACCTGATCAGCGACGGCTGCATGTTCATCCACACCACCCGGCCGAGCCTGCGCCGCGCCCGGGCCGCACAAACCCGCACCTACAAGCCGCAAGGCCAATTGTCGGCGATGCTCGCCAGCATCTTCGCCGACTACCGTTTCAGTGAGGATTACGCCGACCTGGCCGGTGACCTGAAGCGCCTCGAAGCGCAACTGCGCGAGAACCTGCCGGATTGGGTGTGCAAGGATCCGGAGCTGAGCGTCGAGCTGTTTTCCTCGGTGCTGTACCGCAATAAAGGCGCGTACCTGGTGGGGCGCATCTACACCGCCGACGAGCAATGGCCACTGGCAATTCCATTGCTGCACCTGGAGGGTCGCGGCATCCAGATCGATGCGCTGATCACCGATGAAGCAGACGTGTCGATCATCTTCTCGTTCACCCGCTCGTATTTCATGGTGGATGTGCCGGTGCCGGCGGAGTTCATCGGCTTTCTGCGGCGGATCCTGCCGGGCAAGCACATTGCCGAGCTGTACACCTCGATCGGCTTCTACAAGCACGGCAAGTCGGAATTCTACCGGGCACTGATCAATCACCTGGCCAATACCGACGACCAGTTCATCATGGCCCCTGGCGTGCGCGGCATGGTCATGAGCGTGTTCACCCTGCCGGGTTTCAACACCGTGTTCAAAATCATCAAGGACCGTTTCTCGCCGTCGAAAAACGTCGACCGCGCCACGGTGATCGAAAAGTACCGCCTGGTGAAAAGCGTCGACCGGGTCGGGCGCATGGCCGATACCCAGGAATTCGCCGACTTCCGTTTCCCCCTGAGCAAGTTCGATCCGGCGTGCCTGGAGGAACTGCTGGAAGTCGCACCATCCACAGTGTCGGTGGAAGACGATACGGTGCTGATCCGCCACTGCTGGACCGAGCGCCGCATGACCCCGCTGAACCTCTACCTGGAAAACGCCAACGAGGCGCAGGTGCGCGAGGCCCTGGAAGACTATGGGCTGGCGATCAAGCAACTGGCGGCGGCCAACATCTTTCCCGGCGACATGCTGCTGAAGAACTTCGGGGTGACCCGTCACGGTCGGGTGGTGTTCTACGACTACGACGAGATCTGCTTCCTCACCGAGGCCAATTTCCGCCACATTCCGTTGCCACGTACACCCGAAGATGAAATGGCGTCCGAACCGTGGTACTCGATCGGGCCACTGGACGTATTCCCGGAAGAGTTTCCACCGTTCCTGTTTGCCGATTCGGGGCAACGCAAGTTGTTCGATCAGTTGCATGGCGAGTTGTACAACGCCGATTACTGGAAGAGCCTTCAGGAAGCGATTCGGGCGGGGAAGGTGATTGATGTGTTTCCGTATCGGCGCAAGGGTCTCGATAACGAGTAGCACCGGTACGCATCCCCTGTAGGAGCGAGCTTGCTCGCGATGGTCGTTAACGGTGACGCGGGAAACCTGACACCCCGTGGCGTTCTTGAATTCATCGCGAGCAAGCTCGCTCCTACAAGGGATCTCGTTCGCCCTTCAAATCTGCGACAATCCGCACCCTGCGCCACTAGACGACTGAATTGCGTACCCGATGACCGACGAATCGCCCTCCATCGACAAACTGCTGAAAAACCTTGATCACGCCATGCTCGCCGACCGCCACCGGCTGCGGCGGCAGTTGCTTGAGCTGCGCAAGAAACCCGACGAGGCCAGGCTGGGCCAGTGGGTGACGCGGATGCAGGCGTCCTGTGAGCAGGTACTGGCGCGCAAGGCCAGCCTGCCGGTGATCCGTTACGACGACAGTCTGCCGATCGCCGCCAAGCGCGACGAAATCAAAAAGGCGCTGGAAAAGCATCAGGTGCTGATCATCGCCGGTGAGACCGGCTCGGGTAAAACCACCCAGTTGCCGAAGATCTGCCTGGAAATCGGCCGCGGCCAGCACGGCCTGATCGGCCACACCCAGCCCCGCCGGATCGCTGCCCGCAGCGTCGCCAGCCGGGTCGCCGAAGAACTCGGTACGCCGCTGGGCGCGTTGGTCGGCTATCAGGTGCGATTCGAGGATCAGAGCGATTCCAGCACCCTGATCAAACTGATGACCGACGGCATCCTGTTGGCGGAAACCCAGAATGATCGTTATCTGGAACGCTACGACACGATCATCGTCGACGAGGCCCACGAACGCAGCCTCAACATCGACTTCCTGCTCGGCTACCTGAAAACCCTGCTGCCGCGCCGTCCCGACCTGAAAGTCATCATCACTTCGGCAACCATCGACCTGGAGCGTTTCTCCAAGCACTTCGATGACGCGCCGATTGTCGAGGTATCCGGCCGCACCTACCCGGTGGAGACCTGGTATCGCCCGCTGACGCTTGAGCAGGACGAAGAGGGCAATCGCGTCGAGGACGATCTGACGGTGGATCAGGCGATCCTCGCCACCCTCGACGAAATCGCCGCTTATGAGCGCAGCGAACGCCGCAGCCCCGGTGACGTGCTGGTGTTCCTGCCCGGTGAACGCGAGATTCGCGACGCCGCCGACATGCTGCGCAAGGCTCAGCTCAAGCACACCGAAATCCTGCCGTTGTACGCGCGGTTGTCGCCGGCCGAGCAACAGCGGATTTTCCAATCTCACCCAGGCCGTCGCGTGGTTCTGGCGACCAACGTCGCGGAAACCTCGCTGACCGTGCCGGGCATTCGCTACGTGATCGACAGCGGAACGGCGCGCATCAGCCGCTACAGCTACCGGGCCAAGGTCCAGCGCCTGCCCATCGAAGCCATTTCCCAGGCCAGCGCCAACCAGCGTAAAGGCCGGTGCGGACGGGTCGAGCCGGGCATCTGCGTGCGCCTGTACAGCGAAGAGGATTTCCTCGGTCGCCCGGAGTTTACCGATCCGGAAATCCTGCGCACCAACCTCGCCGCCGTTATTTTGCAGATGCTGCATCTGCGCCTCGGCGAAGTCACCGCGTTCCCGTTTATCGAGCCGCCCGATGGCAAAGCCATCAGCGACGGTTACAACCTGCTGCAAGAACTTTCGGCGGTGGACCGCAACAGCCAACTGACTCCGCTCGGTCGCCAACTGGCGCGGCTGCCGGTGGACCCGCGCATGGGCCGCATGCTGCTGGAAGCGGCGAAGCTCGGCAGCCTGCAGGAAGTGCTGATCGTTGCCAGCGCCATGTCGATCCAGGACCCGCGCGAGCGTCCGCCGGAGCGTCAGCAAGCGGCGGATCAGGCCCACGCCCAGTGGAAAGACGCCGACTCGGACTTCGCCGGGCTGGTCAATCTGTGGCGTGGTTTCGAAGAGCAGCGCCAGGCGCTGACGGCCAGTCCGCTGCGTAACTGGTGCCGCAAGAATTTCCTCAATTACCTGCGCCTGCGCGAGTGGCGCGACTCCCATCGCCAATTGAGCCTGATCTGCCGCGACATGCAGCTGAGCCTCAATAAAGAGCCGGCGGACTATCCGAAACTGCACAAAGCGGTGCTGGTGGGGTTGCTCAGCCAGATCGGCCAGAAAACCGAAGACGGCGATTACCTTGGCGCCCGTCAGCGGCGCTTCTGGATTCACCCGTCGTCGGGAATCGGCAAAAAACGCCCGCAATGGTTGATGACCGCCGAACTGGTGGAAACCACCAAGCTCTACGCGCGTATGGTCGCCAAGATCGATGCCGACTGGATCGAGCCGCTGGCCGGGCACCTGATCAAGAAAAATCACTTCGAGCCCCACTGGGAGAAGAAGCGCGGCCAGGTCGTGGCGTTCGAGCAGATCACCCTGTTCGGGTTGATCGTGGTCGGGCGCCGGCCGGTGCATTACGGCCCGGTCGACCCGGTGGTGTCCCGCGAATTGTTCATCCGCGAAGCACTGGTGCGCGGCGAGATCCAGTCGAAAGCCAAGTGCCTGACCGCCAACAAACAGCTGCTGGAACAACTCGACGAACTGGAAGCCAAGGCCCGCCGTCGAGATATCCTCGCCGACGAAGAAACCCTGTACGCCTTCTACGACGCACGGCTGCCGGCGGAGATCCATCAGACCGCGACCTTCGACAGCTGGTACCGCATCAACAGCCAGAAAGACCCGCAGCTGCTGATCATGCGCGAAGAAGACGTGCTGGCCCGCGAAGCCAGTGAAGTCACCGCCCAGCATTACCCGGATACGCTGCATATCGGCGATCTGGAATTAGCCCTCAGCTACCACTTCGAACCGAATCACCCGCGCGACGGCGTGACCCTGCGCGTGCCGGCACCGCTGTTGCCGATGCTGCCACCGGAACGCCTGGAGTGGCTGGTGCCGGGCGTCATCGAAGCCAAATGCATTGCCTTGGTGCGCAACTTGCCCAAGGCCTTGCGCAAGAATTTCGTACCGGTGCCGGACTTCGTCAAGGCGGCCTTGCAGCGCATGACCTTTGCCGAGGGCTCGCTGCCTCAGGCCTTGGGTCGCGAACTGCTGCGCATGACCGGTGCCCGCGTCAGCGATGAAGCCTGGAGCGAGGCCGCGCAGCAGGTCGAAAGTCATCTGCGGATGAACCTGGAAATCGTCGACGCCCAGGGCAAGTTCCTCGGCGAAGGTCGCGATCTGGCCGAGCTCACCGCGCGTTTCGCCGAGGCCAGCCAGGCTGCATTGGCGGTTCCGCAAACCGCGAAGAGCCAGCAACCGGTGGAGCCGAAAGTGTTTGCCGCCGTGGCCGAGAAAACCCAACAGAAGATCGCCGGGCTGTCGATGACGGTCTACCCGGCGCTGGTGGAGGAAGCCGGGACGGTCAAGGAAGGGCGTTTCTCCACCCCGGCCGAAGCCGAGTTCCAGCATCGCCGTGCCCTGCAACGCTTGCTGATGCAGCAACTGGCTGAGCCTGCGAAGTTCCTGCGCGGCAAGTTGCCGGGCCTGACCGAATTGGGCCTGCTGTACCGCGACATGGGACGGGTCGATGCGCTGGTGGAAGACATTCTGCTGGCCAGCCTCGACAGCTGCATTCTCGAAGGTGAAGACCCGCTGCCCCGTGACGGCGCCGGTCTGGCGTCCCTGGCCGAGCGCAAGCGTGGCGCCTGGACCGAGCACGCCGAACGTGTGGCGAAGCTGACCCTGGAAATCCTCAAGCTCTGGCATGGCCTGCAAAAGCGCTTCAAGGGCAAGATCGATCTCGCCCAAGCCGTGGCCCTGAACGACATCAAGCAGCAGCTCAGCTACCTGGTCTATCCGGGATTTGTCCGGGAAACGCCGATGCAGTGGCTCAAGGAGTTGCCGCGTTACCTCAAGGCGATCGAACAGCGCTTTGAAAAAATCGGTGCCCAGGTGCAGCGCGACCGGGTCTGGAGCGGCGAATTGAGCGGCCTGTGGACGCAATACCAGACCCGCGCCAGCAAACACGCCCAGGAAGGCAAGCGCGATCCGCAGCTTGAGTTGTATCGCTGGTGGCTGGAGGAATACCGGGTTTCGTTGTTTGCCCAGCAACTGGGAACCAAGGTGCCGATCTCCGACAAGCGCCTGAACAAGCAGTGGAGTCAGGTAGAGGCCTGACACACCCTTGTAGGAGCGAGCTCGCTCGCGATGGTCGTCAACGATAACGCTGGGAACCTGACACCCCGCGGCGTTCTCTGGTTCATCGCGAGCGAGCTCGCTCCTACAAGTATGTTGTCGCTCTTGCAAAAGGCGCCAAAACCCAAGGTTTATGGCAAACTTCGCGACCATAAACGCCAGTTTCGCGACCTAGAGCCTTCGACACGGTTGCGAGCAGGAATAAAGCGATGCCAGGTTTGCGTCCCCCGGATGGGAATAGACCCTTTGTGTATTGGTACGACGGTGCCAATGCTTTCTGCCTGAACAGATTAGAGACACGACCATGCATAACGTCGTCATCAGCGGCACCGGCCTGTACACCCCGGCCAATAGCATTTCCAACGAAGAGCTGGTGCAGTCTTTCAATACTTACGTCGCGCAATTCAACGCCGACAACGCCGATGCCATTGCGCGCGGTGAAGTGGAGGCATTGACCGAATCCAGCGCCGCATTCATCGAAAAAGCCTCGGGCATCAAGAGCCGCTTTGTCATGGACAAGGATGGCATCCTCGACCCGCAGCGCATGGCCCCACGTCTGCCGGAGCGTTCCAACGACGAGTGGTCGGTGCTGTGCCAGATGGCCATCGGCGCGGCCGAACAAGCCTTGCAGCGCGCCGGCAAGACCGCCGCGGACATCGACGGCGTGATCGTCGCCTGTTCCAACCTGCAGCGCGCCTATCCAGCCATTGCCATCGAAGTCCAGGAAGCGCTGGGCATCCAGGGTTTCGGTTTCGACATGAACGTGGCGTGCTCCTCGGCGACCTTCGGTATCCAGACCGCCGCCAACAGCGTACAACTGGGCCAGGCCCGGGCGGTGCTGATGGTCAACCCGGAGGTCTGCACCGGCCACCTGAACTTCCGTGACCGCGACAGCCACTTCATCTTCGGTGACGCTGCCACCGCGGTGATCATCGAGCGTGCTGACCTGGCGACGTCCAAGTACCAGTTCGACATCGTCAGCACCAAGCTGCTGACCAAGTTCTCCAACAACATCCGCAACAACTTCGGCTTCCTCAACCGCGCGGCGGAAGAGGGCATCGGTGCCAAGGACAAACTGTTCGTGCAGGAAGGCCGCAAGGTGTTCAAGGAAGTCTGCCCGTTGGTTGCCGAGCTGATCGGTGAGCATCTGCAGGAGAACCAGCTCAACGTCAGCGACGTGAAGCGTTTCTGGCTGCACCAGGCCAACCTCAGCATGAACCACCTGATCGTCAAGAAACTGCTGGGTCGCGACGCCACCGAACAGGAAGCGCCGGTGATTCTCGACACCTACGCCAACACCAGTTCCGCCGGTTCCGTGATTGCGTTCCACAAGAACCAGGACGATCTGGCTGCAGGTTCGCTGGCCGTGCTCAGTTCGTTCGGTGCCGGTTATTCGATTGGTAGCGTGTTGCTGCGCAAGCGCTGAAATTGTTTTAACTGTCGCAGCTGCGATTTTTTTGGCAGGGCTTTTGTGGCGAGGGGGCTTGCCCCCGTTCGGCGACGAAGTCGACGTAGAACAGGCTGATACGGTATGTCTGTCAAATTGCAGTGGCCGGGTTTGGGATCGCTTCGCGATCCAACGGGGGCAAGCCCCCTCGCCACAATTAATATGTGCAGGCGGGGATATGAAAACAGCCCGGCGTTGATGTGTCGGAGGATGATGGGGACCGATACATCAAAGCCAGGCTGTAAAAGCGTCCCGGGCTTCCTTGCCCGAGTCGTATAGCGGGGTGAATCAGAACTTGGCTTCGGCATCCAGTTGCAGGGTGTTGATGTCCGAATCGGTTTTCTTGATGTTGGCGTTGGTCTGGTCCGAGGTCGCCATGTAGTAGGTCGCGCCCAGGGTGAAGTTCTTGTCCAGTTCGTAGCTCACTTTCAGCTTGCTGCCGCGCGAACCGGTGAAGCCGTTGGCGAAGTCGGAGTCGGTGAAGGCGCCCACCACAGCGTTACGCTGTACGTCGCGGTAGTTGTAGTCCACGCCGAAGCCGTAAAGCTTGGTCTTGACACCGGCCAACCAGCCAGTGTCCTGGTCGTTGCTGGCATCGGCGTTGTTGACGTACTGACCGTACAGCGACAGCGGTACTGGCAGGTTGGAGAAGTCCAGCTGGCCAAAGCCTTCGTACAGTTTGAACTGTTCGCCCGGGCTGTTGCCGTTGACGGCCAGTGCGCACGGCGTGGTGACGGTGCCGCTGGTAGGGCAGGCGCTGCTGTCATCGTTGTCGTAGGCGTAGAGACTGCCGCCCAAGGTCATTTTCATGCTGTCGGTGATGGCGAAGCGACCACCCAACTGGCCGGCATACAGGCGCAGGTCGTGCTTGAACTGCACGCCTTCACCGTCGACGTTGTCCTTGAGGGTGTAGTGACCGGCGCTGCCGAACAGCTCGGTGCTGCCGCTCAGCGGGTACTTGTAAGTAACGGCCAGACCTTCCGGGCTGATGTCGCTATCCCAGATGATGTCGCCCATGCTCACCCATTGTTGCGGCATCTTGCCGCCAACCAGGTGCAGGTTCTTGATCGCGTCCGGGTGGTAGTCGACGTAACCCTGGTCCAGCCAGATCTGCTTCTTGTCGAAGTAGTTGTCCAGGCTCTGGTTGGTGGATCGAGCGTCGTCGTTGTTGCCGGTGGCGATACGGATACCAGTGTCGACTTGAGGGTTGATTTCGGTGTAGGCACCCAGGCGGGCACGAATGCGCTGACGGTCCTGGTCTTTGTTGTTGGATACGCCATCGTTGTGCACGGTTTCCTGACGGAAGCGCACGTCGCCCTTGAACTGGGTCTTGGCAGCCCAGGCCAGTTTCTGGTCGAAAGCGCTCAGTGTGTCGGTTTTCTTCGCGGTGGCCGCAATTTGCTCGTTGGTCTCTTGCTGAGCCTGACGGGCGATCTGCTGTTCTTTCTGATCCCTGGCCAGCTCGGCTTGCAGTTCGCTGTACTGCGCGCTGGTGATCGAGCCGTTAGCCTTGAGCATGTCGAGCAGTTTGGCGTCGACTGCGGCACTGGCCGGAACACTCATGGCCAGCAACAGGCCACCGCACAAGGCCGCCGCAGTTTTCGTGGAAGCAAGACGCATATCAATCTCCGAAGATGAGAGGGGATGACAGAGCCATCCGGGACACAACCGACCATAAGGGGGCGGAAAACAGTGGCCGGGTATAACCCGGCGCTCTAAAAACAGGCGCCAGTATCGCGATGGTTTATTACAGAGCAGTGGCAATGTGATGTCATGTCGATGACGATACAAAGCTGCCGTGAACTATTGAGTTAGAGCGCTGTCGTCGTTTTGCCCGTGTGCATTGCAGAGCGATAGGCGATACTCGCGGGGCTTTCACGCCATGAAGAGTGAGGATGGTGATGCCGTTGCAACGCCTGCAAAAACTGTCAGAAATCGCCCCGCAGACGTGGGACGCACTGGCGCCCGAGACTCAGCCTTTTCTGCGTCACGCCTTTTTGAGCGCACTGGAAGACAGCGGCAGCGTCGGACCCCATACCGGCTGGCAGCCCGAGCATTTATTGCACGTCGAAGGGGATCGACTGATCGCCGCGCTCCCCGGTTATCGCAAGTGGCATTCCTATGGCGAGTACGTGTTCGATCACGCCTGGGCCGATGCCTGTGAACGTGCCGGCATCGACTACTACCCCAAGCTGTTGAGCGCGGTGCCGTTCAGTCCGGTCACCGGGCCGCGGCTGTTGGCGGCCACGGTCGAAGACGGCTTCGAGTTGTTGAAAAGCCTGCCGGGCTACCTGGAGCTTGAAGGGCTCTCCAGTGCCCACATCAATTTCACCGATCCGTTCACCGACGCGGCACTGAGCGAGCAACCGGGCTGGCTGCAGCGCGTTGGCTGTCAATACCACTGGCAGAATCGCGGCTACCGGGATTTCCAGGACTTCCTCGACGTTCTCAGTTCGCGCAAGCGCAAACAGATGCGCAAGGAGCGCGAGCAGGTGGCCGGCCAGGGTTTCGAGTTCGAATGGCTGGAGGGGCGGGAACTGAGCCAGGCGCAATGGGATTTCGTCTATGCCTGCTACGCCAATACTTACGCGGTGCGCCGGCAAGCGCCGTATCTGACGCGGGAGTTTTTCAGCCTGCTGGCCGAGCGCATGCCGGATTCGATTCGCGTGGTACTGGCCAAACAGGATTCAAGGCCGGTGGCGATGGCGTTCAGTCTGGTGGGGGGCGACAGTTTTTATGGCCGTTATTGGGGATGCCTGGCGGAGTTCGATCGCCTGCATTTCGAGACCTGTTTCTACCAGGGCATGGACTATGCCATTGCCAACGGTTTCCAGCGTTTCGATGCCGGAGCCCAGGGCGAGCACAAACTGATTCGCGGATTCGAGCCAGTCATTACGCATTCCTGGCACTACTTGCGGCATTCGGGATTGAAAGCTGCGGTGAAAGACTTCCTGGAGCAGGAGCGGCTGGGGGTGCTGGCTTATGCAGAGGATGCGAGGTCAGCCTTACCTTATCGACAAGGCTGAACTTCAGCGTGTCAGCTTTCTTCCTTGCCCAGCCAGCGATACAGCACGCCACCGACCACTGCACCGAGTAGCGGCGCGACCCAGAACATCCACAGTTGTTGAATCGCCCAGCCGCCGACGATCAGCGCCGGGCCGGTGCTGCGCGCCGGGTTGACTGAAGTGTTGGTGACCGGGATCGAGATCAGGTGGATCAGCGTCAGCCCCAGGCCGATGGCAATGGGTGCCAGTCCTGCCGGTGCACGTTTGTCGGTGGCGCCGAGGATGATCAGGATGAACATCGCGGTCATCACCAGTTCACAGACAAACCCTGCCGCCATCGAATAGCCGCCAGGCGAGTGTTCGCCGTAGCCGTTGGACGCCAGGCCTCCCGCCAGTTCGAAGCCGGGTTTGCCGCTGGCAATGAAGTACAGCAGCGCGGCGGCAATCACACCGCCAATGACCTGGGCAATGATGTAGGCTGGCAATTCCTTGGCCGGAAACCGCCCACCCACCACCAGGCCGAGGGATACCGCGGGGTTGAGATGACAACCGGAAATATGGCCAATGGCAAAAGCCATGGTCAGCACTGTCAGGCCAAACGCGAAGGACACCCCGAGCAGGCCGATCCCCACCTCCGGAAAAGCCGCCGCCAACACTGCGCTGCCGCAACCACCTAACACCAGCCAGAACGTACCAACCAACTCAGTCGCCGAACGTTTTAACAGAGACATAAGAGAGTGCCCTTTCGAGATTATGCTGCCTTTAGCATCCAGCTGATGGACTGCAGAACCATCTCCAGAACGTTGAAGTCAGTACAGCACGGTTTTTTCAGAATTCCAGCAGGCATAAAAAACCGCCAGGGCCCGTTGTTGGCGGGCCCTGGCGGTTTTTTACAATCTTTCGGCTTCACTTGCCCCCCCCCCCCTGTAGGAGCGAGCTTGCTCGCGATGAACCAGAGAACGCCGCGGGCTGTCAGGCTCCCAGCATTATCGTTGACGACCATCGCGAGCAAGCTCGCTCCTACAGGGTAATGTGGCCATCCTGCGGATCAATCGATCCCGACAAACCCACCGGTCTGATGTTGCCACAACCGCGCATACAAACCGCCATGGGCGAGCAGCTCGGCGTGGGTTCCGGTTTCGGCGATCTTGCCGTTTTCCAGCACCACCAGCCGGTCCATCCGGGCGATGGTCGAGAGCCGGTGAGCGATGGCGATCACGGTTTTGCCCTGCATCAGGGTCTCGAGGCTTTCCTGGATCGCCGCTTCGACTTCCGAGTCCAGTGCCGACGTGGCCTCATCCATGATCAGGATCGGCGCGTCCTTGAGCAGTACCCGGGCGATGGCAATGCGCTGGCGCTGGCCGCCGGAGAGTTTCACCCCGCGCTCACCGACGTGGGCATCGAAACCGGTACGGCCTTCAGCGTCCGACAACGAAGGAATGAAACCGTCAGCCCGGGCCTTGTGCACCGCTTCCCAGAGTTGGGCGTCGGTGGCGTCGGGTTTGCCATACAGCAGGTTGTCACGGATCGAGCGGTGCAGCAGCGAGGTGTCCTGGGTGATCATGCCGATGCGTTCGCGCAGGCTTTCCTGGCTGACGTCGGCGATGTTCTGGCCGTCGATCAGGATGCGTCCGCCTTCGACGTCGTACAGGCGAAGCAGCAGGTTCACCAGGGTTGACTTGCCTGCGCCGGAAGGGCCGATCAGGCCGATTTTCTCGCCAGCCTTGATGCTCAGGTTGAGGTCGCCGATGATCCCGCTCTGCTTGCCGTAGTGGAAATCCACCTGTTCGAAGCGTACTTCGCCACGGGCCACCGCCAGGGGTTTGGCCTGGTCGCGGTCGGTGACGCTGACCGGTTGCGAGATGGTCTGCAGACCGTCCTGCACCATGCCGATGTTTTCGAAGATGCCGGTGACCACCCACATGATCCAGCCGGACATGTTGACGATGCGGATCACCAGGCCGGTGGCCAGGGCAATCGCCCCGACGCTGATCAACGACTGCGTCCACAACCACAGGGCCAGGCCGGTGGTGCAGACGATCAGCAAGCCGTTCATGCTGGTGATGACCACGTCCATGCTGGTGACCACACGGCCAGCCAGTTGCGCCTTTTCGGTCTGTTCCTTGATCGCTTCGCGGGCGTATTGCTGCTCGAAGTTGGTGTGGGCGAACAATTTCAGGGTGGTGATGTTGGTGTAGCCGTCGACAATCCGCCCCATGAGTTTGGAGCGCGCATCGGACGCCACCACCGAGCGATCCTTGACCCGTGGCACGAAGTAACAGAGGGCGCCGATGAAGGCGAAGATCCAGGTCAGCAGCGGGATTATCAGGCGCCAGTCGGCTTCGGCGAACAGCACCAGGGAACTGATGGCGTAGATCAGCACATGCCACAACGCATCCACGGCTTGCACGGCGGAATCGCGCAGTGAGTTGCCGGTTTGCATGATGCGTTGGGCGATGCGCCCGGCGAAGTCGTTCTGGAAAAAATTCAGGCTCTGCTTGAGCACGTAGCTGTGGTTCTGCCAGCGGATCATGCTGGTCATGCTGGGGCTCAGGGTCTGGTGCACCAGCAGGTCATGCAGGCCCACGAAGATGGGGCGCAGCACCAGCGCAACCACCACCATCCAGGTCAGTTCGAGGGCGTGATCCTGGAACAGATTGATGTTCGGCGTGCCTTGGGCCAGGTCGATGATACGGCTCAGGTAGCTGAACAACGCCACCTCGATCAACGCACCAATCAGGCCGACGATCAGCAGGGCGGCGAAGCTCGGCCAGACCTGCTTGAGGTAATAAGTGTAGAAAGGGAAAACCCGGTCCGGCGGAGACGCCGTCGGTGCTTCGCGGAAAACATCGATCAGTTTTTCAAAACGGCGATAAAGCATTGGTTGTTCGCCCGCGAGCGGGCTCTCCTTTTAACGTTTTGAGCGTTGCCGGCAAACACCGGCAACGGCTCGGACATCCTTGTCCAGCTTAGTCTCAGTCGATGCGCTTGGCTGACTTGATGAACACCGGATCGGCCGGCACGTCGCGCATACCGTTTTTGCTGGTGGTAGGCGTGTTGACGATGATATCGACCACGTCCATGCCCTTGACCACTTTGGCGAACACGGCGTAGCCGGCGTCGCGGCCCGGATCAAGGAAATCGTTGTCCTTGACGTTGATGAAGAACTGGCTGGTGGCCGAGTCAGGATCGGAGGTGCGTGCCATCGACAGCGTGCCACGCACGTTATGCAGGCCGTTGCTGGCTTCGTTCTTGATCGGGTCCTTGGTCGGTTTCTGCTGCATCGAGGAGGTGAAACCACCGCCCTGGGCCATGAACCCCGGGATCACCCGGTGGAAAATCGTGTTGTTGTAGAAACCACTGTCGACGTACGCAAGGAAGTTCTTGGTACTGATCGGGGCCTTGACAGGGTCCAGTTCGATTTCGATCTGGCCGTTGGTGGTGTCCAGCAGCACATGCGGGGCCTTTTCCGGCGTCGCGGCCATCAGGTTGGCGGCAAACAGGACGGTGCCTGCGGCGAGGGCGATTGTTTTCAGCATGGGTCAGTGATCCTGAGTGGTGGTGTCGACTGCGGTCAGAAACTCCAGCAGCGTCTGGTTGAAGTGTTCCGGCTGGTCCAGCGGCGTGGCGTGGCGTGAATCGGCGATCACCACCAGCCGCGCGTCGGGCAACAGTTTTACGTAGTTTTCCTTCAGCGCCACCGGTGTGTAGTCACGGTCGGCGCTGACAATGAGGGTTGGACAGGTGACCTTCGAAAGTCGTTCCTGGACTCCCCAGCCGACAATGGCATTGAAGCTGGCGAGATAAGCATGTTTGTCGTTTTTTGCCCAGCGTTCGGCCATTTTTTGTCGCAAATCGGCCTGCTCGGGTTTGGGGAACAGCTTGCTACCCAGTGCCTTGCCAATGGTGCGCAGGCTGAGTGCGTGCATCAGGCTCCAGCGCTTGAACCACTGCCAGTAGTCATCGCGGCTGCGCAGCTTGACCTCGGGCGCGCTGTTGACGATGCACAGGCTCTTGAGCAGTTGCGGCTGATCCACGCCCAGCTGGAAGCCGATCATGCCGCCCATGGACAGGCCGACATAGTGTGCCGGACCGAGATTGAGGTGTTCGATCAGTGCAATCAGGTCAGCGCTGAATCCGGCAATGCTGTAGCGCTCCCGGGGTTTGTCCGAACGGCCGTGACCGCGCACATCCGGGACGATCACCCGGTAGCGGGTGGCAAGTGCCGGGATCTGTTTTTCCCAGTCCAGGGTGCTGGAGCCGAGGCCGTGGACCAGCAGCAGCGGCGTGCCGTGGCCATATTCCTCATAGTGCAGGTTACAACCTTCGTGTTCGAAATAGGCCATGCATACACTCCGTGTCAGGCTTGTTCGGGGGCGGCGAACGGTGCGTCCAGTGGTGCGGTGTCAAACGTACGCAGCAGTTCGATGAGAATCTGCGTGGCCGGTCCCAGCGGTTTGTCCTTGTTCGAATACAGGTAAAAGCTCGGGTTACGGCTGCCGCCCTGATCCAACGGTAGCAGCTTGAGCGTACCTTCCTTGAGTTCCCGTTCGATCAAGTGCCGGGGCAGCCAGGCAAACCCCAGACCGCTGCTGACGAAGGTCGCGGCGGTGGCCAGGCTGCCGACGGTCCAGCGCTGTTCGGCACCGAGCCAGCCGACGTCCCGTGGTTGCTGGCGGCCCGAGTCGCGGATCACCACTTGCATCTGGCTTTCCAGGTCCTGGAAGCTCAGTTCGCGGTTGAGGCGGTGCAGGGGATGCTCCGGATGGGCAACCGCAACGAACTCGACATCGCTCAACTCCGCGCCCAGGTAACCGGGAATACTGAAACCCGTGATGGCCAGGTCGGCCACGCCTTCGAGCAGGACTTCCTCCACGCCAGACAGCACTTCCTCGCGCAGGCGCACCCGGCAGCCACGGCTTTGCGGCATGAACGCGGTCAAGGCGCGGACGAGGCGGGCGCTTGGGTAAGCGGCATCGACCACCAGGCGCACTTCGGCTTCCCAGCCCTGCTCCATGTGATGGGCCAGGTCTTCGAGTTGACTGGCCTGTTTCACCAGTTGCCGGGAACGGCGCAGCAGCACCCCGCCGGCTTCGGTCAGCACGGCTTTGCGTCCGTCGATACGCAGCAACGGCACGCCGAGTTGATCCTGCATGCGGGCCACGGTGTAGCTGACTGACGATTGCGAGCGATGCAGCGCCTCGGCGGCCTGGGCGAAACCACCGTGATCGACCACGGCCTGCAGCGTTCGCCATTGATCGAGGGTCACGCGGGGCGCTTTCATGTTGAACTCCTCTTGTCCTAAGCTGGCAGCCCTAATTGGAGGCTGCTGAATGAAAAAATTCTGTTGTGTGCTGCTGGCGCTGCTGCCGCTGACGGCGATGGCTTACCCGATCGATGTGAAAAAAGACCTCAACGGCATGAAGATCGATTACCAGACCTACGACACGGATAACGACATCGGCTCCATCCAGGTGGCCAACTACGGTGACGTCGATGCGAGCTGCAAGGTCGTTTTCATCAATGGCCCGGAAGCACCGCGTAACCGCAAGATCGATGTACCGGCCGGCAAGCACAAAAATGCAACCGCCAAATTCACCCGCAGCATCATCAAACTGCGCATCGAGCTGACCTGCACCCCGAAATGAAATCAATCCCCTGTGGGAGCGAGCTTGCTCGCGATAGCGGTGTGTCAGGCAACAGAAAAATTGAATGACATGACGCCTCGCGAGCAAGCTCGCTCCTACAGGGGGTAGTGCATGCTGAGCTTATAAACGAATTTATTGATGGGTTATAGCAGTTATTTGCGCTTTTTCATCGATATGACTCTGTTTAACCTTCACTCCATCGACCTACAGCATTCTCAGATGGAGGCTACATCCCATGTCCCGCGTTCTGATCATCGAAAGCAGTGCCCGTCAGCAAGACTCAGTTTCCCGCCAACTGACCCAGACGTTCATCAGCCAGTGGAAAGCCGCTCACCCGAATGACCAGATCACTGTCCGGGACCTGGCCGTCAAGCCAGTGCCGCATCTGGACATCAACCTGCTGGGTGGCTGGATGAAACCCGCCGAACAGCGCAGCGACATCGAACAGGCATCCCTGGAACGTTCCAACCAGTTGACCGATGAATTGCTTGCCGCCGATGTACTGGTCATGGCCGCGCCCATGTACAACTTTGCGATCCCCAGCACCCTGAAAGCCTGGCTCGACCATGTACTGCGTGCCGGCGTGACCTTCAAGTACACCGAAACCGGTCCCCAAGGCCTGCTCAGCGGCAAGCGTGCGTATGTGTTGACGGCTCGCGGCGGCATCTATGCCGGCAGCACCGCCGATCACCAGGAACCGTACCTGCGCCAGGTCATGGGTTTCATCGGCATCCACGACGTGACGTTCATCCACGCCGAAGGCATGAACCTGGGCGGTGACTTCCAGGAGAAAGGCCTGAACCAGGCGAACGCCAAGCTTTCGCAAGTGGCCTGACCGGTTAATCGCCAGATAATCGCTGGATGGTCTAGTGACCTGGCGCAACCCTTCAAGCCTGTACGCGCATCGAACCTCCCTTCGCACTTGTTGCTCCTGAGTGCCCTGGCCCGATTGAACGCTTTAGCGAGATCGGGCTTTTTTTTGCCTGCGATTTAACCAACACCGACAAAACCCTGTAGGAGCGAGCTTGCTCGCGATGACGGAGTGTCAGTCGACAATGATGTTGAATGATCCACCGCTATCGCGAGCAAGCTCGCTCCCACAAGGAATTTGTATTATTTGGGTGTTCGCGATCAGCAGCAAAACCCGCTATCGTCGCCGCCATTCGAAATGAGGCGAGCATGGGCTATCTACTTTTTGTCACGCTGATCCAGGCGTTTTCCTTCAGTTTGATCGGCGAATACCTGGCCGGTCATGTCGACAGTTACTTCGCCGTGCTGGTACGCGTGCTACTGGCAGGGCTGGTGTTCATCCCGCTGACCCGCTGGCGCTCGGTAGAGCCGGCATTCATGCGTGGCATGCTATTGATCGGCGCGTTGCAGTTCGGCGTGACCTACGTCTGCCTGTACCTGAGCTTTCGCGTACTGACGGTGCCGGAAGTGTTGCTGTTCACCATCCTCACGCCGCTGCACGTGACCCTGATTGAAGATGCGCTCAATCGTCGCTTCAACCCCTGGGCCCTGGTCGCGGCGCTGGTGGCGGTGGCGGGGGCTGCGGTGATTCGCCTTGACCGGATCAACCCGGACTTCTTCATGGGGTTCATGTTGCTGCAACTGGCCAACTTCACCTACGCGGCCGGGCAGGTGCTCTACAAACACCTGGTCGCGCGCCATCCAAGCGATCTGCCGCATTACCGCCGTTTCGGCTTCTTCTACCTCGGCGCACTGGCGGTGGCGTTGCCGGCGTTTCTCTTGTTCGGCAAACAGAACTTCCTGCCCGAAGCACCGCTGCAATGGGGTGTGCTGCTGTTCCTCGGCCTGGTCTCGACCGCTTTGGGGCTCTACTGGTGGAACAAAGGCGCGTGTCTGGTCAACGGCGGGACCCTGGCGGTGATGAACAACCTGCATGTGCCGGTGGGGTTGCTGATCAACCTGTTGATCTGGAACCAGCATGAAGAACTGGGGCGGTTGTTGCTCGGTGGTTCGGTGATTTTGCTGGCGGTGTGGATCAGTCGGTTGGGTATACGCAAGCCTTTGGCCGTTCACTAAACTCCGGGTGCTCCGATAAACCTGTAGGGGCAAGCTCGCTCCCACAGGAAATTGTGTGATTTAAAAATCACTTCGGCGCCAGTTGTCCTACCAGAAACTCGATAAACGCCCGGGTCTTTTGCGGCACCCGCCGGGCTGACGAATACACCGCATTGATGGTGATCGCCGGAGCCTGCCATTCACACAGCACCGGCACCAGTCGCCCGGCCGCCAGCGCATCCTCGACGATGAAGTCGGGCAGCAGGGCGATGCCCATGCCGGCTTCGGCGGCCTGGGCGAGCAGGTCGCCATTGTTGGCGTGCAACGGGCCGGTGACGTTCACCCGCTGGGTTTCCTTGCCATTGCAAAGTTGCAGGCTGACACCGCTCTGCAGATACCCGTAGTTCAGGCATTGATGGGCGCGCAGGTCCTGCGGAGTCCGCGGAATGCCCGCGCGCTCGAGATAAGCCGGGGACGCCACCATGATGCGCGGTGCGGGCGCCAGTTGCCGGGCGATCATCGTCGAGTCGGGCATGCTGGCGATGCGGATGGTCACGTCAAACCCACCCCGCACGGGATCGACCTGCTGGTCGCTGAGTACCAGTTGCAGCTCGATGTTCGGGTGCTGTTCATGAAACAGCGGAATCAACGGCCCCAACCGCCGAAGACCAAACGACATCGGCGCATTGACCCTCAACACACCACGTAACTCGCCGATGCCATCACGGGCCCGTTGCTCGGCCTCGTCCAGCGCCGCCAATACTTCCCGTGCAGCATCGAAATACTCGGCCCCGGCCTCGGTCAGGTGCAGGCTGCGGGTGGTGCGTTGCAGCAATTGCACACCGATGGCTTCTTCCAGCGCCTGAATCTGTTTGCTGACTTTCGAGCGCGGCACGTCCATGGCCCGGGCGGCTGCGGCGAAGCCGTTCTCGCCAACCGTGACGACGAAGGCGCGCATGCATTCGATGCGATCCATATTGTCCCTTTTTTAGAATCAATGATTCTCGATTTTAGGTAATTGTCCCTTTAATGACTAGCCCCTAAAGTGACATCCAAGCCGACAGCAACGCCGCAGAAGGCAACGTCGACCAACCCCTTACCCATTCGAAGTATCGACATCAAAAGGAACGCGCCATGTCTATTCGTGAACTGCTCAACCCAACCAACTCCGCCCTGATCCTGATCGACCATCAGCCGCAAATGGCATTCGGCGTTCAGTCCATCGATCGCCAGACCCTGAAGAACAACACCGTGGGCCTGGCCAAGGCGGCGAAGATCTTCAACGTGCCGACCATCTACACCTCGGTCGAAACCGAAAGCTTCAGCGGTTACATCTGGCCCGAGTTGCTGGCTGTGCACCCGGATCAAAAGCCGATCGAGCGCACTTCGATGAACTCCTGGGAAGACAAGGCATTGGTAGACGCGGTGAAAGCCACCGGTCGCAAGAAGCTGATCATTGCCGCGCTGTGGACCGAGGTTTGCCTGACCTTCCCGGCACTGGAAGCTCTGGCTGAAGGCTACGAGGTGTACATCGTCACCGACGCCTCCGGCGGCACCAGCAAGGAAGCCCACGACATGTCGGTGCAACGGATGATTCAGGCCGGCGCGGTACCGGTGACCTGGCAGCAAGTGTTGCTCGAATACCAGCGTGACTGGGCGCACAAGGATACTTACGAGGCAGTGATGGAACTGGTGCTGGAGCACAGCGGCGCGTACGGCATGGGCGTGGATTACGCCTACACCATGGTGCACAAGGCACCGCAGCGGCAGGTCAAGTAACCCGCAAACGCTGAAATGGATGTACCCCTGCCCTTGTAGGAGCGAGCTTGCTCGCGATTGCGGACTGTCAGACGACACATATGTTGACTGACACGCCCTCATCGCGAGCAAGCTCGCTCCTACAGGTTTTTTGTAGTGTTACATCATGCGTTTTTCGGCTTCGGGAATGTGGCTTGCCCCCAGCACTGCCGGCAGCAACCCGGCCCGTAAATCCGTACCACTCGGCTGCTGATAAAGGCTCAGCCCGAACTCCGGCAGCACCGCCAGCAGGTAGTCGAAAATATCCCCCTGAATCCGCTCGTAGTCGGCCCACGCCGTGGTGCGGGTAAAACAGTAGATTTCCAGCGGAATACCTTGGGCCGTGGTCTGCATCTGGCGCACCATGCAGGTCATGTTCGGCTGGATCTCCGGGTGACTCTTCAGGTAGGCCAGCGCATAGGCGCGGAACGTGCCGATGTTGGTCATCCGCCGGCGGTTGGCCGACATGGCCGCGACGTTGCCCTGGGCTTCGTTCCAGGCCTTGAGTTCGGCCTGTTTGCGGGTCATGTAGTCGGTGAGTAGGTGGATATGGGTCAAGCGCTGCTCTTCGTCATCGGTGATAAAGCGCACGCCGCTGGCATCGATGAACAGGCTGCGCTTGATTCGCCGGCCACCGGACGCCTGCATGCCGCGCCAGTTCTTGAACGACTCGGACATCAGGCGCCAGGTCGGGATCGAAACGATGGTCTTATCAAAGTTTTGCACTTTGACCGTATGCAACGTGATATCCACTACATCGCCATCTGCACCAACCTGTGGCATTTCGATCCAGTCGCCGACCCGCAGCATGTCGTTGCTGGTCAATTGCACGCTGGCGACGAACGACAGCAGCGTGTCCTTGTAGACCAACAGAATCACCGCCGACATGGCGCCCAGCCCCGACAACAGCAACAGCGGCGAGCGGTCGATCAGCGTGGCGACGATGATGATCGCGCCAAACACGTACAAGACCATTTTCGCCAGTTGCACATAGCCCTTGATCGAGCGCGTGCGGGCATGTTCGGTGCGGGCATAGATGTCCAGCAGGGCATTGAGCAGGGCGCTGATGGCCAGCACCAAGAACAGGATGGTGAACGCCAGGGCCACGTTGTCGAGAAAATTACGGGTTATCTTGTTCAGTTCGGGGATCAGGTTCAGGCCGAACTGAACCACCAGAGACGGCGTCATCTGGGCCAGACGGTGGAACACCTTGTTGTTGAGCAAGTCTTTGAGCCAGTGCATGGCCGGTTGCCGGCCGAGCAATTTGACGGCGTGCAGGATCAAGTAGCGTGCCACTCGTCCGACGACCAGCGCTACCGCCAGCAACATCAGCAACGCCAGGCCGGAGTACACACGCGGATGTTGCTCGAGCGCGGTCCAGAGTTCTTGGGTATTGAGCCAGAGCTGTTTGAGATCCATAAGCTAAAACGATTCTTCTGTAGGGCAGTATCGGTCGATTAGAACATGAAAGTAGGGATATGGGCATGCCAAAAGTTGAGTCTTGATGTATGGAGATTGCCCAATATCTAACTATGGCACATTGCACCGCTCGTAAGAACTAGCAGATCTGATAGTGGACACTGAATAAAAACGATTGCCTAATCTTCCCGTGGTTGAGGTTTTTTGGTGGTTTAATTCAATAGAAAGGTATTGATATGAAATCGAAATCGGTAGCTCTATTTTCAAGAGAAGATGAGCAGCGGGCGTTAACTTTGGTAGATCCTTGGGCTCCACGTATTCATGAAGTCGTTGGCTCAATCTTGAATCTTGACTATTTCACGGGTGACCCAACTTGCTCATTCGGGCCGTGGCCGCCATGTGGCATCAAAGGCCAGCGGGTATGGTTATCCATCGAAAGTGCAGGTCATGCGCCGTTGCAAGTCTTGGAGGGCGTGTCGATTATCGAGGAGGAAGCCAGGGAGGGTGTAACAAAGAACCTTAGCCGAAGTTGGTTTGAAGGGTTGCAGCCAGATAGTGAGCTAAGAGTAGTTGCGAAAATCGCGCTATGCAGTAGCGATAGTGAAAGCAATGCTGTGCGACTGCCTGTGCGCAGCTACACCTTTAAAAGGTTTTTGAGAGAGGGTAGAGAGGAATTCAACGATTTGTTTGACCTGGGGTGGGACAATCGTAATCATGAATTCGGCAATGGGTTGTCTGTCAAACTTTGGAGTGAATGGTCAGGGCTGTCGGCAGGTGTGCGTCAGTTGGGAGTTGGTGGTCCAGACTGGGGTGAAAGTTGTTTTTATTTGAATCTTTGTCTAGTTCAATTTTCATTTGTAAACCCTGTCTCAAGTGTTGGGTTTTCCGTTATTGGGTTGAAGGAGGAGGACACAGGATGCTACGTTCAGTTTAAAGAGGTTGGTATGCCTTGGGGTGAGTATATTTACATGCCTGCAAATGGTGGTGTAGACCAGCCTGCAAAAGATGTTTTATTTGAAAGTGAGCGCGGCATTGAATGTTTTGACATATATCATTTTCCTGACAGTTTTGATCATTTGTATTTAGATAATCTTGTCTGGACGCGGAGCTCTTGAGTTTTACGGTGTTCAGGGTGTCGATGTTTTTGACGTGTGGAACTCAGGTTGTGCGATAAGTCGGGGGGCATTCGTCGTTTTGGGTTGCTGGACGAAGTGCCCCTTACCACATTAGTGCTGGTTTTTGATGCCAGCAGTGCTGAAACTAGGTGAGTCCATCGCCGCATAACTTTTAGCGAGCGTGTCTGTCATCCGAACATGCGCTAGATGGTTTTGCGCTGCTGGTACTTGGGGCGATCAAACAGTCTCGGTAGACCCGCAACGGGATGACGGCCGCATCCGATAACAGTCACAGTAATGACGCAGGCTTTTGGCGTCATAGTCCTTGGCCGCCAGCAACCATCGGCTGCGTCGGGAAGCTCGTACCGTTTGACCTTCGTGGACTCCTGCCTTTGATGGACGCGGACTCTACTGAGTCTCGACGCTTGTGGGATTCAAATGAGTTTCGGCGGATTTCGTTCAGAGTCTTATGAAAGGCGCTGATGAAGCACTTTTGAAGGGTCGCTGGGATCGGAGATCCTGGCCTTCAGGCAACATTTACACAAAGAAACTCGGCCTGAGCGCTCGAAACCGGTACCCTATGCAGCTGTTTTTTGCATTTCTTCGAGGTAGCACCCGTGTTTTCCCAATTCGCCCTGCACGAACGCCTGCTCAAAGCCGTGGCCGAGCTGAAATTTGTCGAGCCAACGCCTGTGCAAGCAGCGGCCATTCCGCTGGCGCTCCAAGGGCGTGACCTGCGGGTGACGGCGCAAACCGGTAGCGGCAAAACCGCTGCATTCGTTTTGCCGATCCTCAACCGTCTGATCGGCCCGGCGAAAATCCGCGTCAGCATCAAGACCCTGATCCTGCTGCCGACCCGCGAACTGGCCCAGCAGACCTTGAAAGAAGTTGAACGCTTCTCGCAGTTCACCTTCATCAAGTCCGGCCTGATCACTGGCGGTGAAGACTTCAAGGTCCAGGCCGCGATGCTGCGCAAGGTGCCGGACATCCTGATCGGTACGCCGGGCCGGATGATCGAGCAGTTGAACGCCGGCAACCTCGACTTGAAAGAAGTTGAAGTCCTGGTGCTCGACGAAGCCGACCGCATGCTCGACATGGGCTTCGCCGAAGACGTTCAGCGTCTGGTGGACGAGTGCACCAACCGTCAGCAGACCATGCTGTTCTCTGCCACCACCGGTGGTTCTGGCCTGCGCGAGATGATCGCCAAAGTCCTGAACAACCCTGAGCACTTGCAGCTCAATGCGGTCAGCCAGCTGAACGACACCACCCGCCAGCAGATCATCACCGCTGACCACAACCAGCACAAAGAACAGATCGTCAACTGGCTGCTGGCCAACGAGACCTACCAGAAGGCCATCGTCTTCACCAACACCCGGGCCATGGCCGACCGTATCTACGGCCGCCTGGTGGCGCAGGAATACAAAGCGTTCGTGCTGCACGGCGAGAAAGACCAGAAGGATCGCAAACTGGCGATCGACCGCCTTAAGCAGGGCGGCGTGAAAATCCTCGTGGCCACCGACGTCGCCGCTCGCGGTCTGGACGTAGATGGCCTGGACCTGGTGATCAACTTCGACATGCCGCGCAGCGGCGACGAATACGTGCACCGTATCGGTCGTACCGGTCGCGCCGGTAACGATGGCCTGGCCATCTCGCTGATCTGCCATGGCGACTGGAACCTGATGTCGAGCATCGAACGCTACCTCAAGCAGAGCTTCGAGCGCCGCACCATCAAGGAAGTCAAAGGCACCTACGGCGGACCGAAAAAGGTCAAGGCCTCGGGCAAGGCCGTCGGCGTGAAGAAGAAAAAGACCGACGCCAAGGGTGACAAGAAGAAAACTGCCGCCAAGACCCCGACCAAGCGCAAGAGCGCCAACCGGCCGAAGAGCGATTCCCTGGTCAGCAAGGACGGCATGGCCCCGCTCAAGCGCCGCAAGCCGGAAGCGCCGGCGGCTGAGTAAGTCGTTGTCGTGACCCAAAAAAACCGGACAGATGTCCGGTTTTTTTATGCTCGGGATTTGTGGGTTGATCAGCTCTCGGCTTTCTTATCCGCCGTCTGCAACGCCTTCAACCGCTGATCAATCAACTGGCACTTGTCCGGCAAATCCTTGCTGGCTGTGCCCAGGTCCATCTTCTGCAACTCGGCGTTGATTTCTTTGGCTTTGGCCGGATTCTGCTCGGTGAGCCTGGCCACTTCCTGAGCCAGTTGCTCGCGCTTTGCGGTGGCTTCCCCGGGAGTGCAGGCTCAAACGGGGAGGGCACAGGCGAGAGTGGTAGCGAGGGTAAGCGTCAGAAGGGTTTTCATGGGAGGCCTCGGGTTCCGTGTCGGGCGGTTAATCGGTTGAAGCTGTGAGGTTCGGAAAGTTCACACGCCTCCCGCTGTAGGACAAATTCGTTCTGAGAAATACCGCTGCTCCGGCCACCGCTTTTCTCCCCCGTATCAGGAAACATCCTGCGCTTCTGTCGGAAGCGCCCGATTTAGCCGCTACCGTTCGTCACCTATCATTTTGGAGTGGATTCATTATTTGACGTCAGGATGGTGGCTCTCTAATGCGTCGCCATTATTTTGATATCGCTTTCCGTTTCGAGGGATCGAACATGTACTCACCCGCCCTTGTGGCGAGGTTGTGCCTGGCTTTGCAGTGCCTTTCTCCGCTACATCCTGCTAATGCTGCCCCCTCCCCCGGTGACACCGATCTCATCCGCGAACGTCAGGATCGCCTGCTCGAAGAGCAACGTCGTCGTCTTGAGGAACTCAAGGAATTACCCGGCAAGGACGTGAAACCCGCTGTGCCGACGGCGCCTGCTGACACCCGCTGTTTCCCGATCCAGGACATCGAACTCAAAGGCGTCGACAGCCTTAGCGACAGCGAGAAAAATCGCCTGCTCAAGCCATACATCGGCCAATGCCTGGGTGTCACTCAGCTCAACGAACTGCTGAAAGTCATCACCGATCATTACATCGAAAAAGGCCTGGTCACCAGTCGCGCGTACTTGCCGCAGCAGGATTTGTCCGGTGGGCATCTGAAGGTGCTGGTGATCGAGGGCAAGCTCGAAGGGGTGAAAGGCGCTGACGGTAGCAATCTGTCGGACCGCGAGTTGGGCATGGCTTTCCCTGGCAAGACTGGCGAGTTGGTCAACCTGCGCGAAATCGAGCAGTTGGTCGATCAACTGAACCGCTTGCCCTCCAATCAGGCACAGATGGAATTGGCACCGGGCAAGCACGTTGGTGGCAGTGAAGTGCTGGTCAAGAACACCCCGCAAAAACCCTGGCGCGCCGGTTTGTCGCGTAGCAACGACGGCCAGCGCAGCACCGGCGAACAGCAGTGGGGCACGACATTTGATTGGGACAGCCCGCTGGGCCTGGCCGACCAGTTGAATCTGCGCGGCGGTCACGATGCGATGACCGATCACCAGCACACCTCCAACAACGCGATGCTCAATTACAGCCTGCCGTGGGGCTGGTGGAACTTCAGTTACACCTACAGCCAGAGTGACTATCGCTCATTGGCCCAAGCCAACGGCTTCAACTTCAGGCAAACCGGCGACAGCGAAAACCATCAACTGCGCGCCGAGCGGGTGATCCATCGCGATGCCGTGAGCAAAACCTCGCTCAGCACTGGCTTGTCGACCCTGCGCACCAACAACTTCATTGAAGACAGCAAGCTCAAACCGAGCAGCAACCGCATCAGCGAAGCGCAGTTCGGCATCAATCACGGTCGACGCGTCGGCAGTGCATTCGTCAACTTCGACCTGGGGATGCAAGAAGGTATCGGTGCGTTCGATGCCCAGGGCAATGATCATTCTGGCCCCGGCGAGCCCGACGCGCGCTACCGCAAATACACCGCGACCGCGAGCTACCTGCAGCCGTTCAAGGTCTGGGGTGAATCGTTCAGCTTCAGCAGCCTGATGACCGGACAGCACAGCGAAGATGTGCTGTTCAGCCCGCAGCGCACCAGTCTCGGCGGGCTGTCGTCGATCCGGGGTTACAAGGATCAATCCTTGTCCGGCGACAGCGGCGGTTACTGGCGCAACGACCTGCGCTGGAGGCGGCAGGTCACCCTGGATTGGCTGCGCCCTGTGTTCGCTGAATACGGCACCAGTCTCGGTTATGACCAGGGCGTGATTCGGAACGATCGCTACAACGGCGATCAACACGGGCGCATGTCCAGCAACTCGGTGGAGGTGTTTGCTCGCGGCCAGCACCTCGCCGCCAGCGTGACCTTTGCCCATTCCCTGGAACGTCCGGACACCCTGAGCGAGCGCGAAGCGCCGATCTATTTTCGCATGGATTTCTTTCTCTGATTTCGCCTCATCGAGACTTTTGACATGGATGCCCGCCAGTTCGACTTCCTGAGCCGTCAGCCCTCTGCCGCAGTGAAACCTCGCGAGCACTTCTGGGGCATGCCCAAGCGCGGGTTGGCGTTCCTGTTGGCGAACGTGATGTTCTGGCAACCGATGTGGGCGCAAGCCGATGGCATCGTTGTTGCCACGCCGGGCACCAGCCTCGGTCAGGCGGGCAATGGCGTGCCGATCGTCAACATTGCCACGCCCAATGCTAGCGGGCTGTCGCATAACCAGTTCCACGATTACAACGTCGGCACCCAAGGTGTGATTCTTAACAACGCTACCGCGCGTACTCAAACCACCCAACTGGGCGGGATCATCGTCGGCAACCCGAACTTCAATGGGGTCGCCGCGCAGACCATCCTCAACGAAGTCAACGGCGGCAGCCCGAGCCAACTCAACGGTTACACCGAAGTGGCCGGCCAATCGGCACGGGTCATTGTCGCCAACCCTTATGGAATCAGCTGCAACGGCTGCGGCTTCATCAATACCCCGCGCGTGACATTGACCACCGGTAAACCTGTGCTGGATAACGGACGCGTGGATCGTTATCAGGTGGATCAGGGCAGTGTCTCCATCGACGGCGCAGGGCTGAATGCCAACAACGTCGACAGCTTCGAAATCATCACTCGCAGCGCGAAGATCAACGCCGAGATTCAAGCGAAAAACCTGACGATTGTGGCCGGTCGCAACGACGTCAACACCCAGACTCTCAGTGCTACTGCTCGCGCCGATGACGGCAGCGCCAAACCACAAGTGGCCATCGACAGTTCGGCGCTGGGCGGCATGTACGCCGGCGCGATCAAACTGATCGGCACCGAGGCCGGGGTCGGGGTGAAGCTGGCCGGTAATCTGGCCGCCAGTGGCGGTGAGATCCAGATCGATGCCAATGGTCATCTGAGCCTGGCCCAGACTGCTGCCGCTGGTGCAGTCAACGTCACAACCGCGAGCCTCGATGCCCAGGGACCGGTTTATGCGGGCACCAGTCTTGCAGTCACCACCCCTGGAGACCTCAACACACAACAAAACCTCGCTGCTCGCGACCGCATCAGCCTGTCCAGCGGCGGGCAACTGAGCAATCAGGCGGTGATCGAAGCCGGCGTCAACGCCGACAACAGCCGCAACACCAGCGGTGATGTCAGCCTCGCGGCGCAGAACCTCACCAACAGTGGCAGCGTGATCGCCAGCCGTTCGCTGCAAGCCACGGTGGCACAGACCCTGTTCAACCAAGGTGGGACGCTGAACGGTCAAGGCAGCACGCAAGTCTCTACCTCGACCCTGGATAACCGTCAGAAAGGTCGAGTGTTGAGCCAGGGCAGCCTGGGCGTCACCGCCAATCAGGTGTTGAACAACCAAGGCGGCCTGATCACCAGTACCGGCAACCTCAATGCCAACGCCGGGTATCTGGATAACAGCGGCGGTGAACTGTCCAGCCTGGCAGTCAGTACCGTGCAGGTGGGGGCTCTGGATAACGTTGCCGGTTTGATCGGCGCCGGGCAGAGCCTGAGTATCACCGCCAGTGGCCAGATGAATAATCAGGGGGGGCGTGTCCTTGCCCAGCAGGACCTACAGATCAGCGCGGGTGCACTGGACAACAGTCAGCAAGGTTCGCTGGTCAGTCAAGGCACGTTGGGCCTGAGCGTGGCTGGGACGTTGGACAACCATGAGCAAGGCAAACTGACCAGCACTGGCGCACTGACTGCACAAATTACCGGAGCACTGCTCAATCAGTTCGGGCTGATCAACGCGGGCGGCAATCTGCAACTCACCGCCAATACGCTGGACAACCGCAATGCCCAACTGTCGAGCGTCGGCGATCTGATGTTAAGCGCCAGTCAGGCGGACAACAGCAGCAGCGGCCAGATCCTGGCTAACGGCGACCTCTCACTGAGCCTCGACAGCTTGAACAATCAGCTCAAGGGCGTGATCGCCGGGCAGCGTGATGTCCAGCTCAACGCCGGGCAGCTGGATAACAGCGGGGCGGGCAGCCTGTACGCGAAACGCAATCTCAACCTGACCCTGGCCAATCAATTGAACAACGCGCAGGGCACCCTGCGCGGTGACGGCACGCTCACGCTGCAAGCGGCGAGCCTGGGCAACAATGGCGGCAGCGTATCTGGCGTGGGCGGATTGACCGTGACCAGCAGTGGCGCGATTGCCAACCAGGGCGGCGCCCTGCTGACCGACGCCGGTCTGACCCTGAACAGCGGCAGCCTCGATAACAGCCAGCAAGGTCGCATCGTCGGTAAAGGCGTGGTACTCAAAACCGGCGCGTTCACCAATCAGCAAGGCGGAAGCCTGACCAGCACTGGCGCGCTCAGTCTCACGGCCAGCCAAGTGGATAACAGTGTGGCTGGCCGCATCGCCAGCGCCATGGCGTTGACCGCAACCGTCACCGGCCTCGATCAGCACGCGGGCGGGCAATTGTTCAGCAGCACGGATGTCACCCTGGACTTGAGCAATGGCCAGCTGAACAACCAGGGTGGTTTGCTGATGGCACCGGGTCAACTGCTGCTGAAAAACCTCAATGCCGTCGCTAACCAGGGTGGTGAAATTTCCAGTACCAAGGCGTTCACCCTGACGGCGCAAAGCCTCGACAACACCGACGGCAAGCTGCTCAGCGACCAGGGTTTGACCGTGCGCATCAATCAGGCACTGACCAACGTCAGAGGGTTGATTTCGGCAGCGAGTGTGGAGGCGCGCGCCGCTCGGCTCGACAACAGCAACGGCAGCATCAGCAGCGACGCCGACCTGAGCCTGCAACTGGGTGGCGCGCTGCTCAACCGGGGCGGTGAACTGTCCAGCGCCGGCAACACCACCCTTGTAGCCATGAGCCTGGGCAACGGCAGCGGCCAGGTGCTGGCCAATCACCGCCTGAGCCTGATGATCAGCGGCGCCGTGGATAACCAGGCCGGTACTTTGGGGGCCGGGCAAGGTTTAAGCATCAACGCCGCAAGCCTGGATAACCGTCAGGCGGGCAGCCTGGTGACTGACGGTAACCTCGACCTCGGCCTCGGCGGCTTGCTGAACAACCAGAGCGGCGGCAGTGTGCAGGCCAAGGGCCTGATGAACCTGCAAAGCCTGAACCTGGATAACCGTGGTGGTCGCACCTCGGGCAAAAATCTGCTGACCTTGCGCAATGGCTCGTCGGACAATCGCGGCGGTGTCATTCGTGCCGACAAGGACGTGCAGCTCTACATCGATCAATTGGATAACCGCCAGCAAGGTCTGCTCAGCAGCAAGGCCGGCATTGGTTTCACCGGTCAGCGTCTGGATAACCAGGGCGGCTTACTTAGCGCCGTGGGCTTGCTGCAACTGCAAGCAGGCGTAGTGCTCAACAACGCAGGTCGTATCGCCAGTCAGAGCGACCTGATTGCCAATGTCGACACGTTGACCCAGCAGGGTGGCGAGATGGTCGCCCAAGGCACTCTGACGCTGACTGGCACCACTCTGGATAACAGCCGGGGCGGTTTGGTCGGGGCGACAAAAGCGCTGAAACTCAATGCCGGTGACATCGACAACCGCGCGGGTGAAATCTCCAGTCAGATTGATGTCGCCATCGTCGGCCAACAACTGAACAACAGCGACGGCGGCAAGGTACTGGCGGGCACCGCACTGGGACTGAGCGTTGCGAACCTGATAAATCAGAACAAGGGGCTACTGTTCGGCGACACGCTCAGCCTCAACGGCAAGAGTCTGAGCAATGCCGGGGGCACGCTCGCCAGCCAGCATGGTTTCGCTATCAACCTTGCGGGCGATCTGGACAACAACGCCGGCCTGCTCAACAGCGAAGGGACCCTGACGGTCAACGCCGCCAGCCTGAACAACAGTGCGGGCAGTCTGTCCGGTGCCAATGCGCTGACCGTAACGACCACTGGCGTACTGAGCAATCAGAGTGGCTCGATCACCACCAATGCCGGGCTGACCCTCAACAGCGCCAGTCTCGATAACCGAAACAGCGGCGTGCTGTCCGGCAAAGGCGCGACTCGGGTCAGCACCAGTGCTTTCGACAACAGCCACGGCGGTCGCCTGACCAGCGCCAACACCCTGGACTTGAGCTCCGCCCAAGTGATCAACCAAGACACTGGCAGGATTGCCAGTGCCATGGCGCTGACCGCAACAGTCACGGGCCTCGACCAGCAGGGCGGTGAGCTGTTCAGCAATACGGCGTTGAGCCTTGATCTGAACCACGGCCAGTTGAATAACCAGGGTGGCTTGATCAATGCACCCGGCGCGTTGCTGCTGAAAAATCTCAATGCCGTCGCCAACAATAATGGCGAAATCTCCAGCGCCCAAGCCTTTACTGTCGACGCTCAAACACTCGACAACAGCGGCGGCAAGCTGCTCAGTTATCAAGCGCTGACGCTGCGACTGGCGCAGGCGATGAGCAACATCAACGGTATCGTTTCCGCTGCCGCGCTGAACGCGCATAGCGCCAGCCTGGACAACAGCAGCGGTTTGATCAGCAGCCGTGATGGCCTGAGTCTGGCCGTTGACAACAGCTTCACCAACCACAACGGCACCTTGATCGCCGACGGCAATCTGCTGCTCAGCGCTACCACAATGGACAACAGCCTGGGGCAGGTCGCCGGTAAACAAGACGTCACCGCCAGCGTTGGCAGCTTGCAACAACAGGGCGGGCAGCTGATCGCCCAAGGTAGTCTGAGCCTGACCGGCGATCGCCTGGACAACCGCCTGAACGGCTTCGTCGGTGCGACGGGCACACTGGATATCAAGGTTGGCAACGTCGACAACCGTGGTGGCGAACTCTCCACCAAGGGCAACCTGACCCTGGTCGGCCAGCAACTGGATAACAGCGACAATGGACAAATTCTTGCCCAGAACACCCTGCTGCTGGCAGTCGATCAAATCATCAACCGCAACAAAGGCCTGCTCTTTGGCAAGACCGGATTAAGCGTGACCGGCACCGGACTGGATAACACCAGCGGATCCTTGCTCAGCCAGCAGAGCATCGACGTTGACCTCGGCGCTACGCTGGACAACAGCCTCGGTCTGTTCAGCAGCGAAGGTTCGCTGGGCGCGCGCGTGGGCAATCTGATCAACACGGCTGGCAGCTTTTCCAGCGCCGGTAGCTTGAGCGTCAATAGCGCTGGGGCAATCAGCAACCAGAGCGGACAACTGGTCACCGATGCCAACCTCGACTTGCATGGCGCCAGCCTCGACAACCGGCAGCAGGGCCGGATCAGCGGCAAAGGCCCCGTCTCGATTCAAACCGGTGCCTTCGACAACAGCCAGACTGGCCGCGTCAGCAGCGCCGGTCGCCTCGACGTGACCGCCGCACAACTGACCAACCAGGCAGGCGGCAGCATCGGCAGTAGCGATTCACTGACCGTCAGCGTCACGTGGCTGGACCAGCAAAACGGTACCTTGTTCAGCAACAGTGCTTTGACCCTCGACTTGAACAACGGCCAGTTGAACAACCAGAACGGTCTGATCAATGGGCCGCTTCTGCTGCTGAAAAACCTCAATGGCGTCGCTAACCAGAGCGGGGAAATCTCCAGCGCCCAAGCCTTTACCCTGGCGTCGCAAAACTTCGACAACAGCGGCGGCAAGCTGCTGAGCAACCAGGGCCTGACCCTGCGCGTCATTCAAGCGCTGAGCAACGTCAACGGCATGATTGCTGGCGCCAGTGTTGATGCGCGCGCTGGCACGCTGGACAACAGCGACGGCCTCCTGACCAGCCGAGGCAGCCTCGCGCTTAACGTCAATGGTTTGCTGACCAACCAGAGTAACGGCCTGATCAACGCAGCGCAGGCGCTCAATGTCTCTTCCGCCTACCTCAACAACCAGGGCGGCCAACTGCTCGGCGGCACGGCGCTGACGGTCAACGCGGCGACCCTGGACAACACCGCCAATGGCCTGATCAACAGCCAGGGCGGATTGAGCCTGACTGCCAACAGCCTGGATTCCAGCAACGGCGGCGAAGTGTCGGCAAAAAGCGACATCGACCTGACCCTCAGCGCTTTGAGTCAGAATGGTGGTCGATTGCTCGGCAATGCCGGGATCACCCTGAACCTGAGTGGCGGCGACCTGAGCAACCACAACGGCCTGATCACCGCCCACGGTCCACTTACCATCAGCCATCTACGTGACCTGAACAACCAGGGCGGTGAAGTTTCCAGCAGCCAGAGCTTTGCCCTGGCCGGACGCACCTTCGACAACAAAGGCGGCAAACTGATCAGCAGCAACCTGCTGAGCCTCAACGCCACCGGCAGCGTGCTCAACCAGAACGGCCTGATCTCCGGCTGGCAGGGCCTCACCATGACGGGCGCCAGCCTCGACAACCGCAACAACGGCACGCTCTCCAGCCGCAGCGGTAACCTCGGCGTGACCCTGAGTGACGCCTTGCTCAACAGTGGCGCCGGTGCCTTGGTCAGCCAAAGTGTACTCACCGTCAACGCCGCCAGCCTCGACAACAGCGGCGGCATCCTGTCCAGTGGCGCCGGCCAGACCCTGACCCTCAGCGGCCTGCTGAACAACAGCCAGAACGGCCTGATCGACAGCGGTGCGGCCCTCGTCGTGCAAGCCATGACCCTCGGCAATGCGGCGGGTGTGATCAACGCGCAACAGAGCCTGAGCTTCACCGGTACCCACCTGGACAACACGGCCGGTAGCCTGGTTGGCAATGGTGCGGTCACCCTCGACTTGCTCGGCGTCTTGACCAACACCCACGGCAAACTCGCCAGTGCCGGCCCGCTACTGATTCAAGGTGCGAGCCAGATCAACAACCAGGGTGGGCAACTGGCGAGCCAGTCTCTGCTGACCCTGCTCACCGGCGGCCTCGACAACAGCAATCGCGGCACCGTGGCCGCCAACGGTCAACTATTGCTCACGGCAACGGGCGCCGTGCAGAACAACACCGATGGCTTGATCTACAGCAAGAATGGTGGCGTGCAACTGCAAGCCGCCAACCTGGCCAACAACCTGGGTGCACTGCAAAGCCAGGGTGCGCTGAGCCTCACTGTCGCCGGTGACATCGACAACCATAGCGGTCGCATCATCGCCCAAGGCAGCGACCTGACCGTCATTGCCGGCAACCTCGACAACCGCGGCGGCGTGTTGGCCAGCCTGCAAGGCGCGTTCAGCACCCACCTCACCGGCGTGCTGAAAAACGGCTACGACCCAGGCAACAACCAGGGCGGCGTCACCCAGGCCCAGCGCCTGGACCTGACCGCGCTGGCCGGCATTAACAACTACGGTGGGCGTATCGCCGCGCAAGCCGGCGATACGATCGTCCATACCGCTGACTTCGACAACCGCAATGGTGACCTTTACGCTCAGGGTCGAGTCAGCGTCACTGGTAACAACTTCGACAACAGCGGCGGCAATGACGGCCAGATCGCCGGCAGCCAAATCGACCTGACCCTGAGCGGTGCTCTGAACAACCGCCTGGGCATCATCGAAAGCGACAGTACCCTGGCGATCACCGCCGCGAGTATCGACAACCAGACGGGCCAGCTACGTGCCCTCGGCACCGGTGGCGCTACCCAATTCAACATCGGTAGCCTGTTCGATAACCGTAATGGCACCGTCGAAAGCGCCAACAGCGACCTGACCCTTGCTGCCAGCAGCTTCCTTAACACTGGCGGCACCCTGTTGCATGTCGGTACCGGCACTTTTGGCCTGTCCATGGCCAACGTCGTCAACGCCGGCGGTAGCATCGTCACCCGTGGCGGCCTGACTCTCAATGCGGGCACCTGGACCAACAGCAGCGTCATTCAGGCCGGGCGCCTGAACGTCAACGTCAACAACTTCAGCCAAACCGCCGGCGGCCAACTCCTGGCCTCCGACAGTTTCACGGGGAGCGGGGGCAATTGGTACAACGATGGGTTGATTGCCAGCAGCGGTAGCCTTGCCCTCAACCTGGGTGGTGTTTATAGCGGCAATGGCAGCGTGAGCAGTGTCGGCAATCTTGGTCTGAGTGCTGCGCAGATCGACCTTACCCCTGTGGCGAGTATCACGGCTGGCGCCAGTGGAACCGTAAGTAGCAGTGGCAGCCTGACCAACCTCGGACGTCTCACTTCAGCCGGGGCACTGACCGTCAATGCCGCCTACCTGAACAACCAGGGCACCTTGGGCAGTGCTGCCAACCTGCGCGTCAACGCCCCCACCATCCTCAACCAGAATGGCCTGATCTTCAGCGGCGGCGACATGGCGCTGCGCACTGATAACTTCACCAACCGCTACGCGGATGTCTATGGCCTCGGCAACGTCAGCATCGCCAAGGACGACAACAATGGATTGAGCGCGTCGATCTCCAACGTGTCGGCAACCATCGAGAGTGGTGGCGACCTGAGCCTGGCGTCCAACTCCATCGAGAACCGCAAGGACATATTCCAGACCACAGGCGGATTGGTCTCTGGCGAGATCGGGGTGCAATGCTACACCTGCGCTTCGCTCGATCCTCTTGCCCCGTTGGGCTTAAACAGTTATGCGGTCTGGGTGGAAAACTACCAGTCGCAGATTGTCCAGGAATCAGCCTCGGCCAGTATGACGGCTGGGCGTAACTTTCTGGCAAACGGCGGGGTGTTTCTCAATCAGGCGTCGACCCTCAGCGCAGGAAACAACCTCACGTTCAACCTGCAGACCTTTACAAATCAAGGGGCTTCTGTAGGCGACTATAACGTGCGGCGATCTATTGCTCTTTCTGCTGGGCAACAGACTACCGATTTGAATCTATGGAATTCGATCATGGCTTACAACGCTGCCAATGATCCTTCCTACGATCCGGGATCATTGGGATACGTCGGCGGCAGCAACCCGACATTCTCTAGGCCTACTCTCCATTTCTGGAACAGTTCCGGCGCCGAATCCGTAATACAGGTGGCACCTCACCCTGGCGGCAAAAACGAGGAAACCTATCTTAGGTTTGGTTCGGTATATATCACCGTGCCTGCTGGATCCCTATGGTACGACTTTACGCTTCCTCATTACGGCAACGGTGTGCGGACCGCTGCACCGGACGCGATCCAGTCCGCAATTCCCTTCGACACCACGGTGACTTACAACAGCCCATCGTCTTACGCTAATGCGGTTGTGCAGGCGGGCGGTGCAGTCAGTATCACCGCGTCGCAGAATCTCACCAACAGTATGATCCGTGAAGGGGTGGTCATCGGTTCCGGTGCATCACGCGTCGGCTCGACCCAGCTCAATGGGCAGCCCGCTCCGACCATCGTCAACCTCAACGCCCAACTCCCCCCCAACCTGGCTCAACAGCAGGTCAACCCTCTGACACTGCCGGGCTTCAGTCTGCCAACCGGCCAAAACGGCCTATTCCGCCTGAGCGGGCAGGGCGGTAGCAATGCCCAGGCGACTCAGGCTAACGTTTCGCCACAAAGCTGGACATTTGGTGGTGCCAGTGTCGCCTTGGCTCAACGCGACCAAGCAGTGCCGGATGCTCAGGTGCGCGATATCCAACTGAGCGATATCACGCAGGCCTCGGCCGCCAGCCGTCATGTGGTCACGGACGCCCGTCAAGGTGCCGGCGTTGTCAGCAATGCATCGTCGATCAATGTCACGGTGCCGAGCGATGGCGGTGCCGACAGCGTCGTCGTGCCGGGGCATAGCGCCGATGCGCCCACTGCCACCGTGGTCAGCGATATCACCGGCGCGAACCTGTCCAGTCAGCCCGCCGTCGTCGCTCCGCTGCCCGGCCAGACATCGCCTGCCATTGCGCAAATCACCCCGGCAGCCAGCCAGACCGTCGCCCGGGTGCAAGGCCTGCCGAGCAGCACCGGCCAGTCCCGGCCACAAAAATACCTGATCGAAACCAACCCGGTCCTCACCGACCTCAAGCAGTTCATGAGATCGGACTACCTGCTGGGCAACCTCGGCTACGATCCTGACGACAGCGCCAAGCGCCTCGGCGATGGCCTTTATGAACAACGCCTGATTCAGCAAGCGGTGGTCGCACGTACCGGTCAACGCTTTCTCGACGGCCTGACCTCGGACGAGGCCATGTTCAAGTACCTCATGAACAACGCCATCGCCAGCAAGGAGGCGCTGAATCTGTCGCTGGGCGTATCCCTCACCGCCGAGCAGGTCGCAGCACTCACCCACGACATCGTCTGGATGGAAATCATGCAGGTCAATGGCGAGGACGTGCTGGTGCCGGTGCTGTACCTGGCCAACGCCAACAATCGCCTGGCACCCAACGGGGCACTGATCCAGGGCAGCGACATGACCCTGATCGCCGGGCAGGACCTGAACAACGCCGGTACTCTGCGCGCCAGCAACAATCTGGCTGCCATGGCCGGCAATGACTTGGTCAACAGCGGCCTGGTCGAAGCCGGCAATCGCCTCGACCTGCTCGCGGGAAACAACCTGGTCAACAAGGCTGGCGGCATCATCGCGGGCCGTGACGTCACCCTCACCGCCATCGGCGGCGATGTGATCAACGAGCGCAGCGTGATCACCCATGAAAGTGGTACGGGCAACAGCAGTTTGCACCGCGATTTTGTCGACAACGCTGCGCGCATCGAAGCGACCGATGACCTGAGCATTCAGGCTGGGCGTGATGTGAACAACATCGGCAGCGTCCTGCAAAGTGGCCGTGACCTCAGCATCAGCGCCGGCCGCGACGTTAGCATCACCTCCGCCGAACAGGTGAGCAGCAACACCCTCGGCACCACCTCCCGCGACCAGAGCATCACCCAAAACGGCTCCAGCCTAGACGCCGGGCGCGACCTGTCGATCAATGCCGGCCGCGACCTCACGGCCATCGCCAGCCAGATCGACGCCAAGCGCAACATCGCCCTGGCCGCCACGGACAACCTAACTTTGGCCTCGGCAGCGGACGAGGCGCATAGCTACAGCAAAACCAAAAAAGTCACGACGCAGGAAAACCACGTCAGCCAGGTCGGCACCCGCCTCACCGCCGGCGGCAACGTCGCCCTGAGCGCCGGCCAGGCGCTGACCCTGCTTTCCAGCCGGGTCAGCGCCGGTGATGAAGCCTACCTGGTGGCGGGCGGTAATCTTGAATTGCTGGCCGCGCAAGACAGCGATTACTCGCTGTACGACATGAAGAAAAAGGGCCGCTTCGGCAGCAAGAAAACCCAGCGTGACGAAGTCACCGATGTGAAAAACATCGGTAGCGAAATCAAGACCGGCAGCGACCTGAGCCTGGTCAGCGGCGGTGATCAACGCTATCAAGGCGCCAAGCTGGACAGCGGCAACGACCTGACCCTCGACAGCGGCGGCAGCATCACCTTCGAGGCGGTCAAGGACCTGCACCAGGAGAGCCACGAGAAGAGCAGCAGCAACCTGGCCTGGCAGTCGGCCAAGGGCAAAGGCGATACCGATGAGACGCTGCGCCAGAGTGAGCTGGTGACCCAGGGCCAACTGACAATCCAGGCCGTCGATGGCTTGCACATCGACCTCAAGCAAATTGATCAAAAGACCGTGAGCCAGACCATCGACGCCATGGTGCAGGCCGACCCGAGCTTGGCTTGGCTGAAAGAGGCCGAGCAGCGTGGCGACGTCAATTGGCAACTCGTGAAGGAGCTGCACGATAACTGGGACTACGAAAGCTCAGGGTTAGGTGCCGCTCCGTCCCTGATTATTGCAATTGTTGCCAGTGTCTACCTCGGCCCTCTGTACGGCGCAATGGCCAGTAATTTCGCGGTCGGTACGATCAATGGTGGAGGTGATCTGGGGGCCGGCTTTTCCGCGGCCACCAGCAGTAACGCACTCAAAGGCTATGCGACCCAAATGGCGACGGCCTATGCCATGGGGTACATGGACAGTTACGTGAAAGGTTGGCAAACCGACGATGGGATGATTCTCAGCGGTAACGGAGTGAATAACCCCGGTTACTCATCAAGCATGCTGGATTGGAACACCATTGCCGACAATGTGTTGCGCAGCGGCGCACATGCTCTGGTCGCCGGCAGCATCGACACGGCGATCAACGGTGGCAGCTGGAAAGACAACCTGGGTAATGCAACTGTCTCCGAAGGGCTCGACCTCACCGCTGCATTTGGCAACAAACAAGTAGGCGATCTGGCCGACTACTTGAAGGTAGATCCAGGTTCCGCGTCCAAGATTCTAATGCATGCCATCTTGGGAGGCGCACTGGCTGCCGCCAAAGGCGGCGATTTCACCACTGGTGCTCTGGCTGGGGCTGCCGCCGAAGGTTTGACGCAGGCAACATCGGATGCTCTGGGGCAATACCTTGATGGCCGCTTTGCTACCGACGACCAGTTCAAAATCGCAACCGCACAAATAATCGGCATTTTGGCCGGCTCACTGGGTGGTGACGATCCAGCAACCGCGAGCTGGGTGGCGGGAAACACTGAGCGTTATAACAGGCAGTTGCATACCGAAGAGAAGGCCCTGGCCCGAAAACTTGCGAAGCAGAGCGATGGACAATACAGCGTCGAAGAAATAGAAAATCAACTTCGACTTTCATATAAAAAAGGAACAGACATCAACCCTGCTTCCGACATGGTGGCTAAAGCCGATGGAATTTATGATCCCGATGGGAAGTGGGTGCCATTGGGGGGCGGAAATTTAGTTCAAGATTTCAGTGCTGCAAATAAAGAGATTATTGCGTACATAAAACAAAGCACCGATGCGTACAGTTGGACATCCGAGGCAGAGACTGGTTTTTCTTCATTTCCGCAAGCGGACGGGTCCTTGTATTCTCAGGGTGGTACGGGTGAAAGGGATCGACTGACAGGCTATCCACTGGATCAAAACGGTGGTTACAGGGTTCCAGTAGCAATAGAAGGGATTTTTTATAGCCCTCGGTTCTTGTCATGTGGCAATGCTGAATGCATCGCTACAGGCGCGAATATTGATTTTGGTGATGCAAATACGTTGCGTTGGATTAAGGCTGCTGACGCTAAAATGATTAACGATATAGGAGCTGTTATGAGTGCGGGTTCTATTATCACTACAGGTGGGGTGGCTTCTGGCTTGTCAAACGCCTCAATGGCTGCATCCTTCTTATCTGGTTATTTGAATGGAGATCTTCCAAAGACGGCGACATCCAATGCATTAAGCACAGGGTTTGAACACTTTGCTGTCTCTAAGGGGATGTCAGCTAGTGATGCTTTAAAAATCTCTAATGCTTTTGGAGTCGTGGGTGTGTGGGATACACTGATCGATAAGGTAGGTCAGATTTTTAAGGGTGATTAAATGAAAGGTTTTTTACATAAAAATAAATTTTTCCTAGGGGGGACATTGATTTCTGCTTCTTTAGTGAACTGTTTTTTTCGATACGATGGGAGTTGGAAAAGATTCTTTACTATTCTAATAGTGCAGTTGTGGTTTGCTCAGGGTGTTTTTGGATATTTAAGGGGGGGGCGAATTGCTATCGCACCTGGCGGCTTGGGGAAGGATGCGCCCCCCGAATGGCGAGCAATGCTAGCCGGCTTTGCGCTATTTTTGTATGTGGTTGTGTTTTTTTTAGATTTTAAAGCATATTAGAGAGACGGTTATGGTTAAGTTTATTTTTATCAGGGAAAAGGGTAGGGAAAAGGGGGCAGGTTTATTTTTTGTTTCTGTGTTGAAATCAGAAAGTAGATTTGTCCCCACTTCTGAAAAATTGAGGCTTTGGATAATGTTGCCATTCACCTTTGTGGAACGCCCGCCTTCATATGACACCGCGGAGGTTTTCTATGTACGTATTGATCCTAGTATTGAGATCGCAGATGAGCTTATGAGGGCGCTGTATTATCTGCTGTGGTTTCCAGGGTATTTTGGATTTAACTGGGATGCCTTGTATGACTGTTTAAGGGATCTCAGCTGGATTCCATGTCACAAAATCGTTCTCGTGCATGAATCCTTGCCGAAATTGTCGAGAGGGGATCTACAGGTATATCTCGAGATTTTGCGTGACTCGGTATTTGATTGGGTTGGTGATGAAGGGCATGAGCTTGAAGTGGTCTTCCTAGTCACTGATGAAGTAATGATTGAAGAATTGCTTAAAAATTAGGTTAGAAGGAAAAGCGAGGGAAAAGGGAACGGAAAAGGGAACAGATTTATTTTTTGGTTTCGGTGTTGAAATCAGAAAATAGATCTGTCCCCATTTCTGCATTTCTAGTCCCCATTTCTATTCATTTCTATTGGTCGACAAGGCGGGCGAAATATTTAGGAGTAACAGATGAAAGATTCGCTGTACAAATATAGATTTTTTATCGGCGTGGGGCTGGCGTTTGCTTCTTTGGTGAATTGTTACATTCGGTATGATGGCGACTGGGGTAGATTTTTTACTATTTTGACAATTCAGTTATGGTTTGCACAGGGGACTTATAATTATTGTAGTGGCGGGACCATTATTATCGCTCCGCGGGGGCTGGATAAAGATGCTAATTCTGAGTGGAGGATAGCACTTGCCAGCTTTGCGTTGTTTTTGTATGTCGTGGTGTTTTTTTTAGATTTTAAAGCCTAATAAAAAACCAGCTTTAGCCGTAACAGCAAGATCCAAACTAACGAATTCAACAATGCGAAAAATATCGGACAGAGAAATCAGGGCTGGAAGCTGATTTTGGTCAGTGCTTGCGATTAACACCACCCCCTAAAAGTTTAGAGGAAAGAGAGAAAAGGGGTGGAATTTATTTGTTTGGTTTCTGCCAAAACTGAGGGTAATGTCATAAGTACCTTCTCTAACCAATACGGAAAATTTTAGGTTAGAGAATCTTTATTCATGGGGCCATAAGGTAAGGCTGCTAACTTTCAGAGTGCGTTCCAGGTTATTGATGACGGGACTCGTAAACTGAGCACACTCATACCGCTTCATTGAGGGCGTAATAATGGAATTTCCTAGCGAAAATGTTTTTTTGGAGGCCTTTGGTATTGAACCCGTTGAGGTAGATTAAAGCTTGGCTTTATGTCGCTATACAAAAAGTCAAAAAACAGTGAGGTCGAGGTTGATATTTCGTTTAGTGCTGTGATGCAGTTATTTCAAGTTGTGTTGAGACTTGCTAAGCAGGAGTTGGCGATTATTTCCTCGGGAAATGTCAAATCTATAGAACTAGTGCGGGATAACTCGGGGGCGGGAGTTCGCGTTGGAGAGAAAAGGGGACGAGAGAAAAGGGGACGGATTTATTTGTTTGGTGTGTCCAGTAAATAAATCTGTCCGCTATTTCCGACAACCGACCCATCAGCCGTATTACCGGACTACCGGACATCAAGGCGCCGAGCAACGCTCACAATTATCTGATCGAAACCAACCCGGTCCTCACCGACCTCAAGCAGTTCATGAGCTCGGATTACCTGCTGTCCAATTTGGGTTACGACCCGGACAACAGCGCCAAGCGACTGGGCGATGGTCTGTATGAACAGCGCCTGATCCAGCAGGCCGTCGTGGCGTTTACCGGTCAGCGTTTTATCGCTGGTCAGACCACCGATGAAGGCTTGTTCAAGTACCTGATGAACAACGCCATCGCCAGCAATCAGGAACTCAACCTGTCGCTGGGCGTCACCCTGACGGCCAAGCACGACATTAGTGCTGGCCGCACAGGACAGCGAACCGACGATGTCGGTGTGTCAGTCGACCTTCGCAGCGGATGTTAGTCCGCCATCGCGAGCAAGCTCGCTCCCACAGGGTTTTGGGAGGTTATTGGTTTTTTATGGCGATGCACATGTCCATTTCCATCACGCCGGTGCTCCCGCTCCCACAGGGGCCTGGTGTGAACACCTATCTTGTGTACGACACAAAACCCGTGGGAGCGTGGCTTGCCCGCGAAGGCCGTGCCTCGGTGTCTGGGGCTAACCACCATGGCAGCAGCTCGACTTCTCCTGTTCCTCATATTTGTCGTGATGCCGCACCCACTCCATGATTTCCTCCTCGTTGCGACCCTTGGGCGTCAGGTCCAGGTAGTTGTAGGCGCCGACCAGCATGTCCAGGCCCCGGGCATAGGTGGAGTAGGTATGGAAAATTTCTCCGGCGTCATTGCGATAAAACACACTGAGACCGGGGAGTTCCTCCTCGGCACCGTCGGTTTTTTCGTAGTTGTATGTAGCCTTTCCGGCGGCGACGTCTTCGGCTCGGGCGGTGACGCCAAAGTCGTAGTTGAAATCGCAGCCTTCGGACGATACCCAGTCGAACTTCCAGCCCATGCGCCGTTTGAACGCCTGGAATTCGGCGAACGGTGCGTGGGAAACCGCTACCACGGCCACGTCGTGGTGGGCCAGGTGCTGGTTGGCGCCGTCGATGTGATCGCTCAGGTACGAGCAACCGGGGCAGCCCTCATCCCAGCCCTCGGCGAACATGAAGTGGTAGATGACCAACTGGCTGCGCCCCCCGAACAGGTCCGCCAGTTGCAGTTCGCCGTCGGGTCCCTGGAAGTGGTAGTCCTTGTCGATTTTCACCCAGGGCAGGGCGCGGCGTTCGGCGCTGAGTCTGTCCCTTTCCCTGGTGAAGGCTTTTTCGTGGGCCAGGTGCTCTTTGCGGGCGGCGACCCATTCTTCCCGCGATACGACGGGATGGTTCTGAATGTTCATGTTGTTTTCTCCTGCGTGGGGCGGGGAGGTGACTTACACAGCCTAGTCGTTTGGCTTGCATGGATTTCGACATGCCGCCGGTCGGTCGTCTGCAAACGCCCGGCTGAACGGTGGCCGGGCGTACCGGTCACAACCTGTAAGGCCCGTTCAATTGCACGGGCATCAATCGAACGGACACCGGAGGTTGAATCAGGATGACGACTTACAACTGGGACTTGATTGAGCGCTTGCTGCATGAAGTGCAAAACAGCGCGGGCCACAGCTTCACGCCGCGGCCTTACGCCGAACAGCATGCCGCGCAGAAGGCCGCGGAAGGCGAGCCGATTGAAAATCTTGATCACTTGAAAACGGTGGCTGGAGAGTACGAAAAGTTACTGTTGGCGCGTGGCTATATCGCGCCGCGACCTGAAGACGAAGGTGGCACGGGCACCAATTACATTCTGACGGCGCGGGGTTCGCGTTTGTTGAGCCTGATCGACAGCAGTATTCCCGGCAATGATCACCCGCGGCAGGTGCTGGACGAGCAGGAGGATGCGCTGGATGAGATGACGTTTGATGAGGTAGCGTCGAAAGCGCAGATTGCCTGATGTTGTGTGATCCCCTGTGGGAGCGAGCAGGCTCGCTCCCACATGCGTCTTGTGTTGCAGTCAGTCTTGTTTCGCCGCTTTCAGGCACTTCAAGTCGTTGAAGTCCTTCCTCACACCTTCAATTTTCTTCAGCAAACGTGCCCGCTGGCTCGGCGTACTTTCAGCCATCAGATCCACGAACAGTGAACGCGCCTGGGCTTCGGTGTTGGCAAAGGCCTGTCGATAGGCGGGTGTCCACAACTTCTCACGATTGACCAGAAGTGTCTCGATTCGTTGTGGGAATTGTGGACTCTGGCGTTGGGCAACGGCCGCGCTGAACTGCTTCTGCCAATGGACCCGGTTGGCAAGCCACTGGGTGTTCTGCTCGCCCAGGGCGCTGGACCATGTGGCTACCCGCTGTTGCTGGGTGGTGCTCAGTGGCCCGAGCCAGTCATTCAGGCGCTTCTCCATGCGCGCGCCGCGCTCCTTGATCTGCTGGTCGAGGGAGGGTTTGAGGTATTCCTCCTGGCGTTTGCGCCGGTCCTTGGCGAAGGCGTCGTTCATTTCGGCGACTTGCTTGTCATCCAGCCTTTGCAGCAACTCGATGGCCGACGGGGTGATTACCCGCGCGGTCTCGGCGATCGCCTGTTCGGCTTCGTGGGCGCGGGCCTGCAAGGCGGCATCGGTGACCTGGTTGGTAGCGACCATGGTCTGCAGGCGGTCCAGCCAGTCGAGATAGCCGGGCAGTTGGGTGGTGCAGTGCCAGCTCAGGTGTTCCTTCAGGCGTTCATCCAGCCAGATTTTCTGCTCGCCGTTCATGTCCAGGTAGTCGCTGAGCGTCCAGGGGATGATCACATCGAGATTGCGGTAGGCCAGGCCCACGCGGCTGCACGCGCCGAGGGCGAGGGTAACGGTCAACATAACGGCGATATGTTTGAACCAGCGGGACATGGGCGATTCCTTGCGAAAGCCAGTCTTCGGGGGCTGATTCTCATGTGAACCCGGGAGGAGCCCGGCAGTTCAGCCGATCAATAGAACGCGTGTTCGGCCTTGAGCGTCACCAGCCCGTCGCACTGGCTGTTGTGCCCGGCATAGGCCGAGCAACCGCTGCCGTTCAGGCTGGAGTCACTGTAGATCAGGTCAAGGTCGATGCCCATGAACGGGCGGGACAATTTCAGCGACCAATCGGTAAAACTGCCTACATACCCGCCATCCACCGCCACTGGCGTATTGAATTGGTGGGTGGTGTATTTCAGGCTGATGCCGACACCGAACGGTTGATTGCCACTCAAGTCAGCGAACAGAGTGTTGTTCTGTTTGTCCGGGTCATTGCTGAAGGCGATGCCGAAACGGCTGCCGAGCAAGGTCAGGCCGCCGAACAGTTCCTGGCTGTCAGGGGTCGTGACTTCGGGGTAGCTGTAGCGGATCAGGCCCACTTCGTAGCCGAGGGTTTGGTCGAAGGGTTGTTTAAAACCCATGTAGGAGTCGATCTCGAGGTCTTTCCCCGGGCTGATGCCCATGCTGGGCGACCATTGACCCGCGTAGAAACCGCTGTCGTGGCTCAGGTCCAGGCCACCGTGAAACGAGCCGACGGCCGAGGGTTTGACCAGGCCCTGGGCCATGCTGCGGGTGGGGGTGGTGCCAAGCTTGAGGTCGAAGCCCCCCAGCTCACGCTGAAAGATTTGTGCCTGTGCTACGGAGCATGCCAGCAGGCTGCCGAGTAATGCCGAAAGGTAGAAAGATTTGAGCATGCGTCACTCCATGAACTGCGAGGGCAGGCTGGTGAACCCGCTGAAACGCTTGATCCAGACGTGTGCAAGGATACCGGCGAATAATCGGCAATGAAGGCCGTTCGTCGATTTCTACGGGATTTGAGGGAGTGCCGGAGGAGTAACGAGGGTTCCAGTCCAAGCGCTTCGAAGCTCAAAGCGCTTTGGGACCAGGTGACGCGAGGGGATTACTTTTTGCCCAGGGTGATCTGCTTGGACGGGCCGAACGTCTGGCCGCTTACGCCTTTGGCAATTTGCTGGATTTCACCGCCGGACTTGAGGAACGCAGCGATCTGGCTGTTGATCGATTCGCTGGTTTCGACGGCTGGAGCTGGCTTTGCTTTGCTGGTGGATGCTTTTACGCGCATGGCGGCCATTAACCTGTAGAAAATTAACTTGGCCAGGCATCGTACAGGAGTTGCCTGATAATTGCTTGGCAAATATCCCCTCGGCATATTCGTGAGGTCGGGGTAATTAGTCCCCGGCCAATATTCGAAATATGCACCTAAGCCGCTGTTTTAACTAATAACGTTGCCTGGAAAAATACCGCATCACGCTTGCCTGGGCATGGCGTAAATGCCCGGAACGGCCTGACGAGCGGACGGGGTGCGATGAAAACCCGGGAAAATTAAGGGCTTCAGGGAGATTTTCTCGCGCCACCGGGCCGGCTGCCGAACGCGGCGCTTAAAACCGGGTAGAATGCCGCCCACGCAATGAGGGTATTGGACATGGCTTTAGTCGGGCGTTACAACAGTTTGCAAGTGGTTAAACACACTAACTTCGGTTTATATCTGGACGGTGGCGCGGATGGCGAAATCCTTCTGCCTAATCGTTATATTCCAAAAGATATTCCTACCGAAGATGAAGACTGGCTCAACGTTTTTGTTTATCTGGACAGCGATGACAAACTCATCGCAACTACTGAAAAGCCGAAAGTTCAAGTCGGTGAATTCGCCAGTTTGAAAGTTGTTGAAGTCAACAGCATCGGCGTATTCCTGGACTGGGGGTTGCCGAAAGACCTGTTGCTGCCGTTCTCCGAAGAGAAGCGCCAGATGACGGCGGGCGAGTATGTGGTGGTGCACGTCTATCTCGACAAGCACACCCGTCGCATCACCGCGACCGCGCGCCTGGACCGCTACCTGGACAAGACCCCGGCCAACTACACCGCGGGCCAGGAAGTGGATCTGCTGGTGGCCGAAGCCACGGACATGGGCTTCAAGGCCATCATCAACAACAAGCATTGGGGCCTGATCCACAAGAACGAAATCTTCAAGTTCATGCGCGCCGGTAAAGAAGAAAAGGGCTTCATCAAGGAAGTTCGTGCAGACGGCAAGATCAGCCTGAGCCTGCAACCGGTCGGCCAGGAAGCGGCCACCAGCCTGAACTCGAAGATCCTCGCCAAGTTGCGCGAAAACAACGGCAGCCTGGCGGTGAGCGACAAGAGCGATCCGGCGTTGATCAGCAGTCTGTTCGGTGTCAGCAAGGGCAACTTCAAGAAGGCCATCGGTGCGTTGTACAAGAATGGCCAGATTGTCATTCATGCCGATCGCATCGAACTCAGTTGATGCGCTGACACGACAGAGGGCCAGGATGGCGCAAGCAGAGAAGTTGAGGTCTCTGGCAGGCGGCATTTTCTGGCCTTCTGGTTAATAATCGACAACATGATTCTTCGCCCCGGTGTTTTCTTTTCAACGAGAAGGCCGGGGCTTTGCTTTTTTCTGCCGAGTCTTTGCCATGGATTGTGTCTTCGAGGTGTTCCGGTGAGCGCCACCCGGCGCAGCGCCGACGGGTTTGCCCTGCAAGTGATGGTCGGGTTGTGCCTGATCTGGGGCGTGCAGCAGGTGATGATCAAGTGGGCGGCGGCCGATATCGCGCCGGTGATGCAGGCGGCTGGACGTTCCGGTATATCGGCGTTGCTGGTCGGGCTGCTGATCTGCTGGAAGGGCGGCTGGAACCAGGTAGGTACGACCTGGCGCGGCGGTCTGTTGGCCGGTGCCTTGTTCGGCCTGGAGTTCTTCTTCATTTCCGAAGGCCTGCAACTGACCACGGCGGCGCATATGTCGGTGTTCCTCTACACCGCGCCGATCTTCACCGCATTGGGGGTGCACTGGTTGCTGCCCAGTGAGCGATTGCGGCCCTTGCAATGGCTGGGGATTGTCCTGGCGTTTATCGGGATTGCCATCGCGTTTGCCGGCGGGGTGTCCTGGGACAACCTTGATTACCGCATGTTGATGGGCGATGCCTTGGGTGTGCTGGCGGGTGCCGCCTGGGGCGCGACCACGGTGGTGGTGCGCGCCTCGCGCCTGTCGGAAGCGCCGGTGACCCTGACGCTGTTCTATCAGTTGATTGTCGGCTTCTTCGGCTTGTTGTTGATTGCGCTGCTCAGCGGCCAGATCACCCATGTCAGCCTGACCCATGTGGCGGTGGCCAGTGTGCTGTTTCAGGGCGTGGTCGTGTCGTTCTTCAGTTACCTGGTCTGGTTCTGGCTACTGCGCCGTTACCTGGCGGCCAACCTTGCGGTGTTTTCGTTCATGACGCCGTTGTTCGGCGTCACCTTCGGTGTGGTTCTGCTCGGCGAGGAACTGAGCCTGAACTTCGTCATCGGTGCCGTTCTGGTATTGGCGGGCATCACGTTTGTCAGCGCCGAGCAGTGGTTGCGCCGTCGTTTGCGCAAAGCCCTCGGGCAGCATTGACCGGCGCGAGCAATAGACCGCCGGCGATCAACAAGCCGCAACCGGCGACCACCAGTGCCGGCTGTAAACCGCCACTGAAATGACTACTCAGCGCCGCCAGCAATGGCCCGCTGAGCTGGCCCACGGCAAAGCAGGCTGTCAGCAGGCCGGCATTGCGCTGGGTGGCATGGGGCGCCAGTTCCCGGGAGCGTTGCATCACCAGTTGCATGCAGGCCAGGAACGGCGTGCCGCACAGGATCACACCCAACGCCAGGCCTGGACCGTTGCCCAGCAGGCAGGCGAACACGCCAGCGGCTTGCAGCCATAACGTCGCCATCAGCCAGTGACCCGTGGCGCCAGGTTTTTGCCGACGCAGACTCACCAGCACCACACCGGTTGCCGCAGCGAGGCCAAAGCATGGCCAGAACAGGTCGGCCTGCCATTGGCCATGGAATTGCGCGTTGGCCATTTGCGACAAAAAGGTCGCGGGAATGATGTAGCCCAATCCGTACAAGGCATAGATCCAGCCCAGGCGAGCGATGCCTTGATTGCCCGAGGCGCTGGCGCTGGGTGCAGCAGTCGCGGTGACACTCGGTTGTGGCAGGAACGGCAGGATCCCCAGCAGCATCGCCAGCCCCGTGGCGGCGTACACCAGCCACAAGGTGGCAGAAGTCTGGCCCAGCAGATTCGAGCCCAAGGCCAACAGACCTGTCAGAAAAATTCCCAAACCAGGTCCGGCGAAGACCAGGGCTCCGAGCCGAGGACGACCGGCCGCTGCCGCGAGGGGTTGGCTCAGGGCGGTAATCATCACCAACACCCAGGCGCTGGCCACGCCGGTGCCGAAGCGCAGCAACAGGTGCGACCAGAAACCATTGGCCCAGAACGACGCCAGGGTCAGCAGCACGCACAGCCACAATCCGCCGAACAAGCGTCGGCGCACTTGTGCCGGACGCCGGGAAAACATGGCATCCACTGCACCGATGAAATAACCGAGGTAGTTGGCGGCGGCGATCAGCCCGGCGGCAGTCAGGTCGATCTGGCCTTCGCTGAGCAGGTGCGGCAGTTGTGGTGTCAGGGCAAAACGGCCGATGCCCATGGCCATCATCAGGGCAACGAAGCTGGCGGATAAGCGGATCAGGGGAGACATGGTCTGGAGTCCGTCTGGAGGATCAATGACCGTCAGGCTAGGACTGATTGACTTTCTTTAAAAATGAATAATAGTGAGTAACTTGTTCTTTTTTGGAGAAGGTCGTGGAGTTCAGCCAATTGCGCATCTTCCAGGCGGTGGCAGAGGAAGGATCCATAACCCGTGCCGCCGAACGGCTACATCGAGTTCCGTCGAACCTGTCGACCCGGCTCAAACAGCTGGAAGAGCAGTTGGGTGTCGAACTGTTCCTGCGCGAACGTCAGCGCTTGCAGTTGTCGCCTGCGGGAAAAGTCCTGCTGGACTACACCGCCAGGCTGTTTGCCTTGCGCGATGAAGCCAGCGCGGCGGTGCAGGGCGGGCAACCGGCGGGAGACTTCGTGCTCGGCACCATGTACAGCACGGCGGCGATTCACCTTCCGGGGCTATTGGCGCATTACCACCGTTTGTATCCGGCGGTGAACCTGCAAGTACAATCCGGCCCCAGCGGTGAACTGCTCGAAGGCCTGCTCACCGGTCGACTCGATGCGGCGCTGGTGGATGGCCCGCTGGAACTGGCCGGACTCGACGGGGTGCCCTTGTGCGACGAGCGCCTGGTGCTGATCAGCGAGGCCGACCATCCGCCCGTGCGCAGCGCGCTGGATGTGCAAGGTCGCTCGGTGTTCACCTTTCGCCAGGGCTGCTCCTACCGCATGCGCCTGGAAGCCTGGTTCGCCCATGATCATGCGGCCATGGGCCGGGCGATGGAGATCGAGTCCTATCCGGGAATGTTGGCGTGTGTAATTGCCGGTTCCGGTGTGGCGCTGATGTCGGAGTCGATGCTCGCCAGTCTGCCGGGCCGTGAGAGTGTGGCCGTACATCCTTTGGCCGAACCGTTCGCCAGTGCTACCACCTGGCTGATGTGGCGCAAGGGCATGGTCGGGGCCAACCTGAATGCCTGGATCGAGCAGCAACAGGTGGTTTTTCCACCGGCACATGTACGGGCGCAGGACATTGCCTGAACGCAGGCTGATTTTGATGGATTCAGTAACAGATCATTGTGACTTTGCGCGAGCATTGCGTAGGACTTCGGACTATTATCTGTACGAAGGGGCTACAGTACTTTGGCCGCTCGGCACTACCCTGAAGGGGGCATCATGAAAGAGAAAATCCAAAACTGGCTGCATGACTTGGGCGTTGCTCTCGGTTTGATCGAGCCGCCTCTGCAACCCGTGCCTGTTCGTACTGATGACGAACAACGTCGGCGCCAGCAGCGGCGCCGGTAATGGCAGATAACATCTGACAGGTGAAAGGTTTTCCCGTGGCGAGGGAGCAAGCTCCCTTGCCGCTTCGTGTACGTTTGATTACCAGACTTAGTACCGCCCGATCTCCAGCAAGAACCGGCTTAAATCATTCACCGTCCTGGCGGTCTTGAGCATCCGGTCTTCTTCCGCGGTAAACGCCGTGACACCCAGTTCATCTTCCAGATGGAAGATCAGTTCTTCGATATCTTTTTTATCCAATCCCAACTGCGCCAGGCTGGCGTTGTCGTCGAAGTCATCCCGGCCTTCCAGCAGGCGGCTGATGTAGCGATGTACGACAGCACGAAGGGCAGCTTCTTTCATGATCGTTCTTCGACGAGGTGGGTGCAGTTCTCCCTGCCGATGCAGTTCCTGCCGTTGAGTACAGCAGGCTTTAGCCGTGTGAGCGCTGCCATTGGTCGATCATGCTACGCAAATGCTCCCCGGAAAAACTGCCGAAGTGCCCGCCATGCACCGTGCGGATCGATAGCGTGCGCAAACGTTGCAGGCTGCGGGCGTAGTCATCGAGATTGGAGTGGTAGGCGTCTTCGATTAGCGGGCCGTCGTAGATGATGTCACCGCTGAACAAGGTCTCTGTGGCGGCTTCGTACAGGCAGATGCCACCGGGCGAGTGTCCCGGTGTGTGCACGACCTGCAACACCCGATTGCCCAGGTCCAGCACATCGCCATCTTCGACAAACCCCGTGGCCGGTGCGGCCTTGACCCGGTATTCGGCGTAGCACAGCGGGCAATCGGGGTGCGCCTCGAACATGTCGTCGCCGACAAAGGCTTTGCTCAGGTCGTTGTTGCCATCGGGTGCCGCGAGAATGTCCGCCTCGGCCGGATGCACCAGCCGTTCAGCGAATTCGTGATGACCGGCGATGTGATCGAAATGGCAGTGGCTGGCAACAGCCACCAGCGGCCGTTCGGTGATCCACGGCAGTTGCTCGCGCAGGCTGACCAGGCCCGAGCCGCTGTCCAGCAGCAGGTCTTTGTCACGTCCCTGGATGTGCCAGAGGTTGCAGCGGTAGAAGGGGCGGATGTACGGCTCGTGGATCAGGCGGATGCCGTCACTGAGCGGTTTCACCTCGAACCACTGGTCACGAGAAACAATCTTCATGAACGTTTTCTCCAGGCGAAAAAAAACGAGTGTGGCAACCGACGCCACACTCGTCGAAGAAAGCATCAAGTCGTTATGTTCAGCTTAGGCAGCGCTGGCCACTGCTGCCGTGCGGCGGGACATCAAGCTAACCACCACGAAACTCACCAGGCCTACACCGAGGCTGTAGTAGATCGGGGTGTTGGCGTCCAGACCGTCCTTGAACATGAACAGCAGCGCGGTGGCGAAGCCCATGCCCATGCTGGCGATAGCGCCGGCGGTGGTAGCGCGTTTCCAGAAGATCGCACCCATCAGCGGGATCAGCATGCCGCCTACCAACAGGTTGTAGGCCAGGGTCAGGGCGCTGATCACGTCGTTCACGATCAGAGCGATGCCCAGTACCACGATGCCGGTCAACAGGGTGAACAGGCGGTTGATCGCCAGGCTCGACTGTTTACCGCCACGCAGTTTCGGCAGCAGGTCTTCGGTCAGGGTGGTGGCGGCGGCCAGCAGGCCGGCGCTGGCGGTGGACATCATGGCGGCCAGTGCGGCAGCGATCACCAGACCACGGATACCGTCCGGCAGGGACAGTTTCACGATCGCAGCGAAGGCGTTGTTGACGTTGTCGAGATCCGGGATCAGTACGTGCGCAGCCATGCCGATCAAGGCGCAGGCCAGGCCGTAGAGGATGCAGTAGATACCGGCAGCGGTACCGGCAACCTGAGCCACTTTGGCGGTCTTGACGGTGAACACCCGTTGCCAGATGTCCTGACCGATCAGGATGCCGAAGAAGTAGATCATGAAGTAGGTGATGATGGTGTCCCAGCCGATGGTGGTGAAGCTGAAGCTCGCCGCCGGCAGTTTCATTACCAACTCATCCCAACCGCCAACGCGGTACAGGCAGATCGGCAACAGGATGAACATCAGGCCGACAGTCTTGATCACGAACTGAACGATGTCGGTCAGGGTCAGGGACCACATGCCGCCAATGGCCGAGTAGATCACCACGACGCCGCCGCCGAGCAGGACCGAGATCCAGAACGGCAGGCCGAACAGCACTTGCAGCACGGTGCCGATTGCCAGGATCGAGGTCACGCCGATCATCAGCGCGTAGGCCAGCATGATTACCGCGCTCGCGGAGCGGGCCATCGGGTTGTAGCGTTTTTCCAGGACCTGGGTAACGGTGTAGATCTTCAGTTTCAGCAGCGGTTTGGCGAGGAACAGGTTCAGCGCCACGATCCCGCAACCCAGTGCGGCACACAGCCAGAAGCCGGAGATGCCATGCACGTAGCCCAGACGCACGGTGCCCACGGTAGACGCACCGCCCAGGACGGTGGCAGCCATGGTGCCCATGTACAGGCTTGGGCCGAGGTTACGACCGGCGACCAAAAAGTCTTCGTTGGTCTTGGCCTTGCGCATGCCGTAGTAGCCGAGTATCAGCATCGCGGCGGCGTAGATGAGTACGACGAATAAATCCAAAGCCATTGTGGCGTGTCTCCGATTGTCTTTTTTATGTGAGGCTGAAAATCAATCCCTGTGGGAGCGGGGGGGGGGGGGGGGGGGGGGGGGGGGGGGGGGGGGGGGGGGGGGGGGGGGGGGGGGGGGGGGGG
>NZ_JBXAHJ010000023.1:0-76969 GCF_058794995.1 Pseudomonas sp. GW823-FHT06E10
CCATGGAGCAAAAAGCGGCATAAACACCGTAACCGGTGTCCGGGATTACTTGACCAGTTCAAGCCCGCTCCCACAGGATTTGTGCACGCAGCAGAACCTGTGGGAGCGGGCTTGCCCGCGAAGGGGACGCCACCGTTTCGGCAATGAACGCAGGCTTCAGTCCACTGAATCCATCACCCGCCGATAAAACAACCACTCCTGCTCCAGCGCATGGGCCTGGTTACCGGCCTTGCGAAAGCCATGGCGTTCATCGGCGTAGTAATGCGCTTCGACCAGGATGCCGTTGTCCTGCAGTGCCGTGACCATGTCGCGGGTCTGTTGCGGGACGACCACGGCATCCAGTTCTCCTTGAAAGAAGATCATCGGCACGCGGATGTTGCCGGCATGCAGCAGCGGCGTGCGGGCGGCGTAGCGTTCGGCATCCAGTTGCGGATCGCCGATCAGCCAATCCAGATAGTCGCTTTCGAATTTGTGGGTCGCGCGCCCCAGCGCCACCGGGTCGCTGACCCCATACAGGCTGGCGCCGGCGCGGAACACGTTGTGAAAGGCCAAGGCGCAAAGGCTGGTGTAGCCGCCGGCGCTGCCGCCGCGAATGAACGCCTGGTCGCCGTCGATCAGGCCTCGCTGCTTGAGGAAACTGACCACGGCGCAGGCGTCTTGCACATCAACATCACCCCAACTCAGGTGCAATGCCTGGCGATAGGCCCGGCCGTAACCGCTGCTGCCGCGGTAGTTGAGATCGGCCACGGCGAAGCCCCGCTGCGCCCAGTACTGGATACGCGGATCGAGCATCGGGTAACACGCCGAAGTCGGTCCGCCATGGACGAACACCACCAATGGCGGTTTCGCCTCGCCGGTCATCGCCGGGTAGAAGAAGCCGTGTGCTTCGCCTGAGCCACTTGGGTAGCGCAAGGTTTGCGGGCGGCTGATCTGTTCGGGAGCAAGCGGTGCGATGCCGCCGGCCAGCACTTGCACTTGCCGGCTCTGACGGTCGATGGCGATGACCGCGGTTGAACTGACGGGCGACGCAGCGATGCAATAGATGAACTGCTCATCCACGGCGAGATGGCGGAAGCGGCTGTAGTCGCCGGTAAAGTCGGCGCTGGAGTCGCCGCCTATGCCCAGTCGGCCAAACCCGCCCTCGGTCCAACTGGCCAGATAACTGTTATCGCTCAGCGGCAACCAGGTGCTGCCGCCGAGTTGCCAGGGCGCGGGGCCATGGTCGGCGCTGGCACTTGGCAATGGGCTCAGGCCTTTTTCAGACTCTTTCCATGGCTGCCAGTAACCTGCGCGATCCGTCAGGCAATACAGGCGACCGCCGGCATCAAACCGCGGTTGTTGCACAGACTCTTGAGTGCCGTCGCCCGCCACACAACGAGCCTCGGCAAAGCCGCCGTTGGCGAGGCGCTCGGCAACCATCAAACGGGTCGCTGTCCATGGCTGATTCGGGCGACTCCACTCGATCCAGGCCAGGCGCCGGGCATCAGGGCTCAGTGTCGGTGCCGCGTAGAAATCAGCACCCTCGGCCAGCAAGTGACGTGCGCCATCCAACAGATCGATCGCCACCAATCGGTGTTGATCGCGGTGCTCCTCGACCGCCAGCACTTGCCCGTTGGCGAACTGTAAATCGCCATAACGGCACGCCCCGGACGTCAGCCTTTCGGGCGCTTCGTCTTGCAGTGATTGCCGATACAACTGCTGGTCGGCCTCATTGACGAAAACGATTCCATCGTCCGCCAGACAAAACGCTCCACCGCCATATTCGTACACCCGACTACGCACGCTGAACCCCGGTGGCGTCAGGCATTTCGCTGCGCCATCACGCCAATGCCAGATCCGGCACGCAGCGTCTTCGGGGCGGTATTCGTTCCAGAACAGGCCCTGTCGACCGACCTGCAGTTCGGCAAAGTCGATACCGGCGGCCACGGCTTTGGCAGCGCTGAAAGGTTCAGCTTTTGGCGATGAGGCGTGAGTTTCGTTCATTGCGAAAGGCCAGTTGGTCGATGGTCTGGGTCGCGTGCCCGGCTTCTTCGCGAGCCTTGAGGATCACGCCGTGTTGTGGCGACTTGCTGCATACCGGGTCGGCGTTGCTTGCATCACCGGTGAGCATGAACGCCTGGCAGCGGCAGCCGCCGAAGTCTTTTTCTTTCTCGTCACAGGAGCGGCACGGCTCGGGCATCCAGTCGTACCCGCGAAAGCGGTTGAAGCCGAACGAGTCGTACCAGATGTGCTGCATGCTGTGGTCGCGCACGTTGGGAAACTGCACCGGCATCTGTCGGGCGCCGTGACAGGGCAGGGCGGTTCCGTCTGGCGTGACCGTCAGGAAAATACTGCCCCAGCCGTTCATGCAGGCTTTCGGGCGTTCTTCGTAATAGTCCGGCGTTACGAAAATCAGCTTGCACGGATGCCCTTCGGCTTCCAGTTTTGCGCGGTATTCGTTGGTGATGCGTTCGGCGCGCACCAATTGCTCCTTGGTCGGCAAAAGCCCAACGCGATTGAGTTGCGCCCAGCCGTAGAACTGGCAGGTGGCGAGCTCGACGAAGTCCGCTTCCAGTGCGATGCACAACTCGATGATGCGGTCGATCTGGTCGATATTGTGCCGATGGGTGACGAAGTTCAGCACCATCGGATAACCGTGGGCCTTCACCGCCCGGGCCATTTCCAGTTTCTGCGCGAAGGCCTTTTTCGAGCCGGCCAGCAGATTGTTCACCTGCTCGTCACTGGCCTGGAAGCTGATCTGGATGTGATCGAGACCGGCCTTCTTGAAGTCGCTGATTTTCTGTTCGGTCAGGCCGATGCCGGAGGTGATCAGGTTGGTATAGAAACCCAGCTTGCGCGCTTCAACGATCAGCTCGGCGAGGTCCTGGCGCACCAGCGGTTCGCCACCGGAAAAGCCAAGCTGCGCGGCGCCCATTTCCCGCGCTTCACGAAATACCTTGATCCACTGTTCGGTGCTCAGCTCTTTGCCTTGCTCGGCGAAATCCAGCGGATTGGAGCAGTACGGGCATTGCAGCGGGCAGCGATAGGTCAGCTCGGCGAGCAGCCACAGCGGCAAGCCGACCTCGGGTTTGGGCGGTACTTGCCTTGATGAATCAGGCAAGTTCGATCCAGTGCTGCGCACGGGCAACCTCCATGAATTGCTCGATGTCGTCTCCGAGTTCGGGCACGCCGGGAAACTGTTGGTCGAGCTCATTGATGATGGCCGCGACATCCCGTTCACCATCAATCAAACCGCCGATCAGCGCGGCACTTTCGTTGAGCTTGATCATGCCTTCCGGGTACAGCAGCACGTGGCCTTTTTGCGCCGGTTCGTACTGGAAGCGGTAGCCGGGACGCCAGGTCGGGGTCTTGCTGCGATCGAAACTCATAAGGTGATTCCTTTGTGCCAGACCCGTTCCCCGGTCACGCTGTGATACGGCGGGCGTTTCAGTTCGTAGGCCATGCTCATGGCATCAAGCATGCTCCAAAGAATGTCCAGTTTGAACTGGAGAATTTCCAGCATGCGCTCCTGGCCTTCACGGGTGGTGTAGTGCTGCAACGTGATCGCCAGACCATGCTCGACATCACGCCGTGCCTGGCCCAGGCGCGTGCGGAAATACTCGTAGCCGGCCGGGTCGATCCATGGGTAGTGCTGGGGCCAACTGTCCAGGCGCGATTGGTGGATCTGCGGGGCGAACAGTTCGGTCAGCGAGCTGCTCGCGGCTTCCTGCCAACTGGCACGGCGGGCGAAATTGACATAGGCGTCCACGGCGAAGCGCACGCCGGGCAGTACCAGCTCCTGGGAACGCAGTTGGTCCGGGTCGAGGCCCACGGCCTGGCCCAGGCGCAGCCAGGCTTCGATGCCGCCGTCTTCACCGGGCGCACCGTCGTGGTCCAGCAGGCGTTGAATCCACTCGCGGCGGATCTCGCGGTCCGGGCAGTTAGCCAGAATGGCCGCGTCCTTCAGGGGGATGTTCACCTGATAGTAGAAACGGTTGGCGACCCAGCCCTGTATCTGTTCGCGGGTGGCCCGGCCTTCGTACATCGCCACGTGATAGGGGTGATGGATGTGGTAGTAGGCGCCCTTGGCGCGCAGGGCCGCTTCGAATTCTGCGGGGGACATCGGGGTGTCAGTCATTGCGGTTCTCCGGGGAACAACCAGGATATGTGTTGCTGCTGCCGGCCTCATCGCGAGCAAGCTCGCTCCCACAGGGGAATGCGGTCAACTGTGGGAGCGAGCTTGCTCGCGATAGGGTCATCCGCTACAGCACAATACTCATGCCGTCATACGCCACTTCAACCTGACGCCGATCCAGTTCCGCGCGTTCTGGCGAGTCTTCATCGAGAATCGGGTTGGTGTTGTTGATGTGGATAAGTACTTTGCGCTGGTTGGGCAATTGCTCAAGCACTTCGAGCATGCCATCGGGGCCGCTCTGCGCCAGGTGTCCCATCTCGCGACCGGTGCGGGTGCCGACGCCGCGACGCTGCATTTCATCGTCATCCCACAACGTTCCATCGACCAGCAGGCAATCGCTGCCGGCCATGATTTCCAGAAGCCCTGCATCCACCTTGCCCAGGCCCGGTGCGTAGAACAGTTTGCCGCCGGTGTTGAGGTCTTCGACGATCAGGCCGATGTTGTCGCCCGGATGGGGGTCGAAGCGGTGTGGTGAGTACGGCGGCGCGGCACTGCGCAACGGCAGTGGGGTGAAGCGCAGGTTCGGGCATGCCGGTACGCTGAAGCTCTGGTCGAGTTCGATGCGATTCCAGGTCAGCCCGCCATTCCAGTGGTTGAGCATGGTGAACAGCGGAAACCCGGTGCTCAGGTCTTCATGGACCATGTCGGTGCACCAGACCTGATGCGGGCACCCTTCGCGCAACATGAGCAGGCCGGTGGTGTGATCGATCTGGCTGTCCATCAGGATGATTGCGCCGATCCCGGTATCGCGCAGGGCGCGGCCCGGCTGCATCGGGGCGAAGCCCTGGAGTTGGGCGCGGATGTCCGGGGAGGTGTTGCACAGCACCCAGTTCACGCCGTCATCGGAAATCGCGATGGACGATTGCGTCCGCGCCTTGGCCCGCAGGCTGCCTTCGCGAAAGCCCGCGCAGTTCACGCAGTTGCAGTTCCACTGGGGGAAGCCGCCGCCGGCAGCGGAACCTAGAATCTGGACAAACATGGACGCTCCATCATTTCAACGCTGAAAATAAAACGCCTCGGATAACCGAGGCGTTGTGCTGCATCTCTGCCAAAGCTGAGATTAGCGGCTTGCGAAGTACATGGTGACTTCAAAGCCAATACGCAGGTCGGTGTAAGCCGGTTTGGTCCAGGCCATAAATTGAACTCCTTCAGGTAGGGTAGGACAGCGCTATCTATAGGTATAGTCCACCTCAAATCAGAGAGGTTCCAGATAGTTAGGTTGCTATGTTACTCAAAATTTCAAAGAAATTGCCCGTGAAACTTTGAGAAAGCTCCTTGCAGCCCCGGTAATGATCATTTTGCCGCTTGCCATGGCGCACCCGGGGTAATGCTGTTGGCAAGGCACAGCCAGCCGCCTTCGGCCTGATTCAGGCGTTGGGCCGCAGCCAGTAGAACGCTCCGGTCAATGCGCACAATGGCCTCGGGCAGGTGCGTCAGATAATCCGACGAGCGGCCGGCCAGTTTGCCTTGCCAGAGCAATTCGGCCGCTTGAGCCGTGGTGAGCGCAGCGCTGCAAAACTGATCCGCCAGGGCCTGGCGTTGAGCGTTGAAGGTGGTGTCGTCGAGTGCGTTGATCAGGTCCGGCAATCGATTCAGGAATTGCTCGATGTGTTGCAGCAGCTCCACAGGCGCAACGCTTGGCGATTGCACGCCGAACAGCACCCCGGTTTGCCCGTGAATCTGCCGCAGGGCGCTGAACACCGCATAGCCGAGTTGCAACTCCACCCGCAGGCGTTGGTAGAACGGTGTCTGGCAGACATGCGCGAGCAAACGCCACGCGGCTTCGTCGGTCATTTCCTGGGTGGCTGCAGGACAGAACAGCAGCAACGCGTGCTCGCTGGAGGCGGTATCGACAGTGCTCCACAGATGCCGTGCAAGGATCGAAGAGGGCGGCGTCAGTTGATTGTCCGGCGTGCCGGGTATGCGGCTCAAGGCCAGGCCCATGGCCGCTTGAGTCTGAGCCGATAACCCGATGGCCAGCCCATCCCATCGCGCACTCGACCAGAGAGGTTGCACGTCATCCGAGTTCGCGGACTGCCCGAGGCAGTATTCGGGTAATGCCTTGAGCAGTTGTCGAATCGGTATTGGCGCAACGCTCGTCGATTCGGCTTGTGAGACAGCGGCGTCAGGTTTTGTCAGTTCTTTCAGCGCATGCTCCAGGACGCTGGGCATCGGCTCCTGTAGCCCGTTCAGTTTGAGCAGCCATTCGTTGCCCGATGCACTGAAGGAAAATTCCACACCGGCCTGGTGCGCGTCTTCGCGCAACGGTTGCAGGTGGTTTTCCAGCCGTGATTGAAGGTGACTACCGGGAGCCGAGTCCAGACGCCAGCGCAGATAAATCGCGCCTTCAGCACCGTTGTCCGGCCATGCCTGGCTGAATTGCATCGGCGAACGTTCACGACGGCTGCGCGAACGGTCCTGGGCAAAAGTGCGCAGGCCTCGGTGGGCGCTGGTCTGGCCGCGAATCAATCCGGCGTTGGCTGCCGGTGCTTCGGAGCACAAGAACGGGTTGGGTGCCGGCAATTGCCATGGGCCGCTGAAGTTATCCACAGCACCGATTTGTTGAAGGATTTGCTTGAGGGCGGTAACACCCGGCTCGGATAACCCGACTTCGCGTTGTTCGCTGTCCAGTCGGGCCAGTTGCAAGGCGCCGCTGACTTGCTGTTGGCGCTGGAGCAGGGTGGCGTACTCTTCGCGCAATCGGCTCCAGTCTTGCGCGGCAAAGAAACCGAGCCAGTCCATCAAGCGTTCGTGGATGCCTGAAGCCGGGTCTGCGGTGGGCAGGGTGAATTCGATATGCAGCAAGGCTTGCCCGGCGAACTGGTACAGCGGCTGGGCTTTGAGGTGATCGGCCAGCCCGCGCTCGCGCAGGTCCGCCATTAAGCCACCGGGTTTTGCCAGGTTCAGCCAGTGGCACAGGAACGCCAACGCATCGGCAGAGAAATCGGGTAGCACTTCAAGGGCAAACAGCAGATCCAGGCGTCGCTCGCCAGTCTGTTGATAACTGTTGGTTGAGGCGTCCATCAGCGGTACTGGGGGCAGTTGAGTGGCTGTCTGGCCTTTGGCAATGACACTGCCAAAGGCTTCGGCCATTGCCTTCAACTCAACGAGGCTCTGTGGCCCGGCTAGGCTCAAGGTCATTTGCCCGGTCTGGTAAAACCGCTGATAAAAATCCTGCAGCGCCTGCTGAAACTCGGGTTGTTGCAGCGGCAGACTGTCGCGATTGCCGGCATGAAAACCCCGTAGTGGATGAGCCTCGGCCAAGCCATTGAACAGTGCAAATTGCTGCTGCGCCTTGGCATCCTGCGACCAGGCGACAAACTCTGCCTGCAGCACTTCCCGTTCCCGCTGCTGGTCGTCCGGGTTCATACGCGGATGGGCGAGCATGTCTGACAGACGCTCCAGCCCACCGGCAAACGCCTGGGGTGGCAGTTCGAAAAAGTAGTCCGTGGTGCGTTCGCCGGTCCGCGCGTTTACCTGGCCGCCATGACTCTGGACGTAGGCCATCAACCCTTGCCCGACAGGAAAACGCTCAGTCCCCAGAAACAGCAGATGCTCAAGAAAATGCGCCAGACCGGGCCACGCCAGCGGCACATCATGGCTGCCCGCGGCCACCCGCAACGCTGCTGCGCAACGCTTCAAATTCGGGGCATGACGCAGCGTCACCTGCAGGCCATTGGCCAGGGTTTCAGTGTGGGGGCGAGGGTGATTCAGCGCGGGCATGGGCACTTCCAGAACAGTGAAGTGCCAATGCTAGCGGATTAGGACTTGTTCAGCTCGCCGTAAAGCTCGGGGCGGCGATCGAGGAGGTAGCGATTGGCGGCGCGGGAATCGACCATCAACTGTCGATCCAGCTCACCGACAATCAGCGATTCATCCAGTCCCGCCTGAGCGATGCGACTGCCATCCGGCGCAGCGATGCTGCTCTGGCCGCAGTAGTGGATGTCGCCTTCGTGCCCACAGTAATTGGCATAAGCCACGTAGCACTGGTTTTCGAAGGCGCGGGCGCGCACGGTGACATCGGCGACGAAATCGAACGGAATCATGTTCGCAGTCGGCACCAGGATCAGCTCGGCACCGGCCAGGGCCAGGCGTCGGGCGTTCTCCGGAAATTCCAGGTCGTAGCAGATCAGGAAACCGAGCTTCCAGCCCTTGAGCTCAACGATGGGAAACTCGTCGGAACCTGCGCTGAACATCGAGTGATCCAGATCGCCGAATAGATGGGTTTTGCGGTAGTTGCAGACGCGCTCGCCGTCAGCGTCGATCAACTGCACGGCGTTGTAGATCTGTCCGTCCTCGGTGCGCTCGGGATAGCCATACAAAATGGCGATCCCGGCAGCCTTGGCAATGCGCGCAACCTGCTGCGCCGACTCACCGTTGTACACCTCCGCCAGCACGCTGACGGCATCGACGCCGATGTTGTAGCCAGTCAGGAACATCTCCGGCAGCACCAGCAGATCGGCGCCTTTTGCCTCCAGCGCAAGCTGCTGCAAGCGTTGCAGGTTGCCGGCGACATCCAGGGGCAGCGGCGGACATTGGTAAAGGGCTACGCGCATTTCAGATTCCTCTTACTCGGGCAGGGCGATCGGTCCGATCTCGTTGAACACATCTCCTGGACCCGGATTCTCGGCGTGAGTTGCACCGCCGAAGTGTTTCATGATGCCCCACACCGCGTTGAGCGAGGTCTGTACCGCGCCCTCAACCCAGGCCGGGGTCCACGAAACGTCGTCGCCGGCGATGAAGATGCCGCGCTGTTCGGCTGGCATGTCGTCCTGCATGAAGTGGGCGTACATGCGCTGGTTGTAGCGGTAGTGGCCGGGCAGGGCGCCTTTGAACGCGCCGAGGAAATGCGGGTCGGCTTCCCACGAAACGGTGATCGGGTCGCCGATGATCCGCGCGGCGATGTCGACTTTCGGGTAGATCTTTTTCAGTGCATCCAGCGCCAGTTTCACGCGTTTTTCCACCGGTTGGGGCAGCATTTTCAGCGCGTCGCTCATCCACGAGTACGACAGGCAGATCACCCCCGGCTTGTCGTCGCCGTTGTCGAACAGATAAGTGCCACGGGTCAAGCGGTCGGTGAGGGTCATGCTCATCAGGTCGCGGCCGGTTTCCGGATCCTTGTCCTTCCAGAACGGGCGGTCGACCATCACGAAAGTCTTCGACGACTGCATGTAGCGGGTGCGGTCCAAAGCCATCCACATCTTTTGCGAGAACAGGGTTTCGTCGCATTCGATCTGGGTGGTCAGCAGCCAGCTCTGGCAGGTGGTCAGCACCGCGGCGTACTCGCGGGTGTCGCCCCAGTTGTCGGTGACGGCGAAACGGCCGCCCGGCGCGTGGGCAATCTTCTTCACGCCGGTACGCGGTGCGCCGTTGTGCAGTGAACTGAGGCTGGTGCCGGCCGGCCAATGCGCGCAACGCTCCGGCACATGGCGCCAGATGCCTTGTGGCACCTGTTCCACGCCGCCGACCACCAGGTGCTGGTGATCGTCGCAGTTGGTCATCACCACGCGGAAGATTTCCAGCATCGAGTTCGGGAAGTCCGAATCCCAGCCGCCGGTGCCGAAACCGACTTGGCCGAACACTTCACGGTGATGGAACGAGAGCTTGGCGAACGCCTTGGACGTGGCGACGAAGTCGTAGAAGGTGCGGTCGTCCCACAGCGGCACCAGGGTGTTCCACAGTTCCTTGAGGCGCGGTACGTCGCGGTCGCGAATGGCTTGCTGGATATCGGAGAACTGCGAGCCGGCTTCCAGGGCATCGGCCCAGGCGTCAGCCACTTCCTGGAACAGTGCAGGAAGGTCCGACAGCTTCTGTGCGTAATGGGTCTGACCTTCGAGGTCGATCACCGTGCTGCCCGACGCGGGCGTAAGCGGGTTGGGGAAAGGTTTGGTTTCCAGGCCCAGTTTGTCGACGTAGTGATAGAACGCGGTTGATGACACCGGGAAGCGCATCCCGCCCAGTTCGGCAACGATGCCTTCGGCGCCATTGAATGCCTGGGAGCGCAGACGGCCACCCATTTTCGAAGCTTCGTAGACGACCGGTTTCAGGCCCAGCTTCATCAACTCATACGCCGCCACCAGACCGGCGATCCCGCCGCCGACAATCGCCACTTCGGCACCGTGATTGTGCTCGGGAATACTGCCCAGCCCGGCCGGGTGTTCGATCCAGTCGTCGAAGGCGAAAGGAAAGTCCGGGCCGAAAATGGTGACTGGTTTCTTACCGTCTGCAGGATGGCGATTGTTCTTGTTCATGGCTGACCTTGCTGGCGACCCGACGCGGAATGCGCATCTGAGTATAGGAAAAGATGCCAGCCATTCTAGAGAGCACGGAACACGTTAATAAGACGCAAAGTGTCGTCATTTTGCTATTAGTTTGATCAGTATGACGATCTATCAATACACACTGACCACTGTGGGAGCGGGTTTGCCCGCGAAGAGGCCAGTTCTGGCACCCAAAAAACTACAGGCAGAAACTCAAACCGGCTGCCCCCGATCAATCTTGCTGCTCAAGATGATCGAAGTCGTGGTCTTCTCCACCCCATCCACACTGCCAATCTGGTCCAGCAACTGATCCAGTTGTTCCGGTGAATCGGTGCGCAACCACGCCACATAATCAAATTCGCCACTCACCGCACACAACTGCTGCACCTGCGCCATCGCGCTCAGGCGCCGCAGCACCTCCTTGCCGGAGCGTGGTTGCACGGTGATCCCCACATACGCCTGCAACCCGCCATCCACCACCCGCTGCCCGAGGCGCACGCCGTAGCCGGTGATCACCTTGGCCTTTTCCAGCCGCGCCAGGCGCGAAGTCACTGTGGTGCGGGCAATGCCCAATTGCCGGGCGAGCATGGCCACGCTCTCGCGGGCGTTGATCTGCAGGGCGGCAATCAGTTGGCGGTCGATTTCATCGAGAACAGGCGTGCGAGTGTCAGACAAAGGGTTGTCTCCAGCGGCATGGATCAGTGCGCAAGCATGTTACAGGCAGTTTCTGCAGGACGCTCGCGACGGAGATGTGATCTAGCCTCAATACCGTTCATGACATTTTTGTCTGCGACAAATTGCCATAAGTAACTAGGTAGTACATTATTCCGCCCTTGTCACAAATGGGGAAAATTTCCGACATGAACAATTCTGGGGCTGCCGCCGGCAGTAAATGGTTGCTGGCGGGGCTGGGTGTGCTGATTGCACTGATCGGGCTCGGCCTGGCCGGTGGCGGTGGCTATCTGATCGCGCTGGGTGGCAGTTGGTATTTCCTGCTGATGGGGCTGGCGATGCTGGCGTCCGGGTTGATGATTGCCCGGCGCAAGCCGCTCGGCGCCTGGCTGTATGGTGTGGCGTTGGTCCTCACTGCGATTTGGGCCGTTTGGGATGCGGGCCTCGAATACTGGCCGCTGGTCTCACGGATACTGACCTTTGCCGTGATCGGTCTGGTTGTGGCGCTGATCTATCCGACCTTGGTCCGTGCTTCGGGCGCGACCGGCGGGCGTGGCGCTTATGGTCTGGCTGGCATTTTGGGTGTCGCAGTCGTTGCGACGATGGCCTACATGTTCGTGCCGACCCACGTGGTCAAGGCCACCACCGAACCTGCGGTAACGCCGGTCACTCCGGGCACCGAACAGAAAGACTGGGCGCACTGGGGCAACACTACCGCCGGTAATCGCTTTGCGGCCCTGGACCAGATCAACAAGGGCAACATCGACAAATTGCAGGTCGCCTGGACCTTCCGCACCGGCGATATTCCGCAAAGCACCGGTGCCGGCGCCGAAGACCAGAACACTCCACTGCAAATCGGTGACACCGTCTACACCTGCACCGCCTACGGCAAAGTCTTCGCCCTGGATGCCGACACCGGCGCCCAGCGCTGGAAGTTCGACCCGCAAGGCACCGCGCCCAACTGGCAGCGTTGCCGTGGTCTGGGCTACTCCGAAACCCCGGTGTCTTCGGACAATCAGCCAACCGCCTGTACGAAGCGTCTGTTTCTGCCGACCGGCGACGCGCGTCTGATCGCCATTAACGCCGACACCGGCAAGCCCTGCGAAGAGTTCGGCAACAAAGGCACCGTTGACCTGACCACTGACATGGGCGAAGTAAAGCCCGGTTACTACCAGCAAACCTCGACCCCATTGGTCGCTGGGGACGTGGTGATCGTCGGTGGTCGCGTGGCCGATAACTACTCCACCGGCGAACCGCCGGGCGTGGTGCGTGCCTACGACGTGCGCAGTGGTGAGCTGGTATGGGCATGGGACCCGGGCAACCCGAACACCACCAAACGCCCACCGGCCGGCGAGACTTACACCCGTGGCACGCCGAACGTGTGGTCGGCCATGTCCTACGACGCCAAGCTCGGTCTGGTGTACCTGCCGACTGGTAACGCGACGCCAGACTTCTTCGGCGGCCAACGTACCGAGTTCGACGACAAGTGGAGCTCGTCCATCGTCGCTATCGATGTGAAGACCGGCCAGGTACGCTGGCACTTCCAGACCACTCACCACGACCTGTGGGACTTTGACCTGCCGGCACAGCCACTGCTGTACGACGTGCCGGACGACAAGGGCGGCACCCAGCCAGCCCTGGCGCAAGTCACCAAGCAGGGCGAAATCTTCCTGCTAAACCGCGAAACCGGCGTGCCTATCGCCCGCGTCGAAGAGCGCCCGGTGCCGCAAGGCAAGGTTCCCGGCGAACGCTACTCGCCAACCCAGCCGTTCTCGGTCGACATGCCGTCAATCGGCAACAAGACCCTGACCGAATCCGACATGTGGGGCGCCACTCCGTTCGACCAGTTGATGTGCCGCATCCAGTTCAAGGGCATGCGCCACGAAGGCGTCTACACCCCGCCGGGCATGGACCGCGCCCTGCAATTCCCGGGTTCGTTGGGCGGCATGAACTGGGGCAGCGTCTCGGTCGATCCGAACACGAACTACATGTTCGTCAACGACATGCGCCTGGGCCTGGCCAACTACATGATCCCGCGCGACAAGATCGGCGCCGGGGCCAGTGGAATTGAAATGGGCGTGGTACCGCAGGAAGGCACACCGTTCGGCGCCATGCGCGAGCGCTTCCTCTCGGCGGTCGGCATTCCGTGCCAGAAACCACCGTTCGGCACCATGTCGGCCATCGACCTCAAGACCCACAAGCTGGTGTGGCAAGTCCCGGTCGGCACCGTGCAAGACACCGGCCCGCTGGGCATCCGCATGCACCTGCCGATCCCGATCGGCATGCCGACCCTCGGCGCGTCACTCGCCACCCGGTCGGGACTGCTATTCTTCGCTGGCACTCAGGACTTCTACCTACGCGCTTTCGATACCGGTAACGGCAACGAGATCTGGAAGTCGCGCTTGCCGGTGGGCAGCCAGTCCGGGCCGATGACTTACGTTTCGCCGAAAACCGGCAAGCAGTACATCCTGCTGACGGTGGGTGGTGCGCGGCAGTCGACCGATCGTGGGGATTATGTGATTGCCTATGCTTTGCCGTAGGAGCGAGCTCGCTCGCGAAGGTCGTGAACGATAACGCGTGCTGTCTGAATGGGCGCGGTGCTTTCAAGTCCATCGCGAGCAGGCTCGCTCCCACATTGCGCGGGGCATCAGGATGGACAGCGACCGTCACTCGTAGTCGAATGCGAGAACGAAGGTTCCGAGGCAATGGATATGACGAGGAAGATGCCCCCCGCAGTACGCGATCATGCCCTGCAGATCGCCCACCACGAAATGGGCCACTACGTCGTGGCCCGCGCCCTGGGGTTTGAAACGGGCGGCGTGACCCTGACGGTGACTATGGATCTGCGGCACCAGGGAGGGGCCTGCATTACGCTGGTGCGCCCAATTTCGTCGATGGAAGCCATGAAGGAGCATCTGGAAGCCCGGATGATGGTGCTCCTGGCTGGCGCAATGGCGCAGACATTCCCTTCAAAAACTTCAGCCGTAAAACGCGTCGACAAGCCCATAGCCACTGCCATCCTCAAAGGCGAGCAGGGGGCTGAACAGGATTACGCAAAAATCAGGGAGCTTCAGCATCTGCTGCGCAATATCACTTGCCCCGATACCGATCCCACGTCGTCTGAGCAGATAGCGGCGGAGCTTAAAGCGATGACAGATCGGGTTTGGATTCGGACTCAAGGAATTATCGAAGATCAGGCCGGGACGATTGCCGAATTGGCGGCGACATTGGTCGACGGCATGGTGCTCGTTGAGCAATGGGGGCGGGGGGCGGATACGTATGAGGTGGTGTTGACGGGGCAGATGCTGGAGCGACTGCGGGTGGTGCAGGCCATCCCTTCGTTGCGTGTTTGGACTGACAGTTGCAGTGATGCCGTTCAGCACTGGAAATAACGAAGGGTCGAAGCGTTACTTGCTCGCGAGCATAGCGTCTTGCACCAATGGCAACAGTGCATCAGTTGCCGCCAACAGTTCGGCAAGAAGGGTTTCGTCCACATCCAGATAACCTTCGTACTCAGCCAGATTGCGGCGCTCGTGACAAAGTGCGAACAGGCGTACCTGGATTTTGTTCAGACCGAGAGTATGTACAAGGCACTGAAATACCAGATAGCGGCGGTCGGAGCGAAAACCCTGTAGACGCATGGCCGTCAGTGCCAGGGCATGTGCAGCGTTGTAGGCGAGGTCGAAGCGACTGGCGAAGGACAGGGCCGAACTGTGAGCATCCTTCAAACGGTCCGTGGCCGATCTAAGCAGCCCTTCACATTCCTTGCGATCTGGAGGTTCGGCTTTGAGGCCGCCGCTACGCACCAGGTTCTCCAGATTTTCGTTACTGCCCATCGGCTACCTCTGCTGGATTGCGGCCAATCAAATCAATTTTGTCCTGTTGTTCAACCCGCACTACAAAGCTGTTGCCGGCCGCCTTCTTGGTTTGCCAGTCGACCAGTGTGTAGAGCGTTGGGTTAATGGTGCGGCCAAGCTGTTCCTCTACGGGCAGTACCCGTTCCATCAAGTCGCTGTAACTGAGATTTTCACCAATCAGCATCAGGTCAATGTCACTGCCTGCGTGCTCGTTACCCTTGGCAATGGAGCCATAGATGAACGCCCATACCAACTGATCATTCAGCGGAGTCAAGGCCGCACGCAGCTGCTCTGCAATGCCAAAAGTCTTACGCACTATCCCAAGCAGTTCTGCATAGATGGGGCACTCAGGGTTGGCTTGGTAGTGCGTCTGATTACCCCGTCGACTCATGGTGAGAATGCCTGCGCTATGCAGACGCTCCAGCTCACGCATCAGGCTGCCCTTGCCGACCTGCGCCCAGCGGGATATTTCATTGGCATAGAAGCTCTGATCCGGTTTGCCATACAACATGCCCAGCACTTTTTGCTGGGTGGCAGTAAAGAGAGCATCGCTTAGCGGGATGGCAGGCATGGTCGGCTCTATAATTCCCAAAAAGGGAACGATAGGTCCCTTTTTGGGAATTATCAACTTTGCCGTGATTATGTGTTTTTCGATGGGTCTGCTTCCTTTCTCATTTGAACAGGCCGGCGCGTCAGCACCTTTACCACATCATCAATCACCGCTTTGCTCATCGTCGTCAGGTAATGCGCGGCCCAGGCGTGGCGGTCGGAGTCTTGGGAGTAGGCGGCGTCCACGATGAGGGATTTGGCGAGGAACAGCAGGTCGGAGGCTTGGGCCAGAGCGTCGGCGATGGGGACGTTGCGGCAGACGTGGAACAGAGGTTGATCCGAGAGGTACAGGAAGGGTGTGAAGCCGGCGGTTTTCAGGTCTGAGGGTGCGGGTGAATCTGCTTCAGTCATGGTTTTACTCCTGGGTTCTAGGAGCCGCCACAATCGTTTCCAAGCGAATGGGTGACGGCTGTACGCAGGTTGGAAAACCGGGAACCTAGGAACCGGCACGCCCGAAGGCGTCCCACGCACAGCCGTCATAACTCAGGATCACACAATACAAGCAATCGTGATGAGGGCGCTGTTGCGGCTAGAGTTCGGCGGGTTTCCAAGCCCGATCGCTGAATGGTCAGCGACGTCCGGAGACTATCCCGTCGAAGAAAAGGGCAACAAGGCGGCAAAGTGCCCAAATAGAAGATTCGGAGTTTGCCTACAAGGTCTGCGGGCGTCATCCGATAAAGCGAGAGCTTAAGTAAACAAAACTAAACGCCAGGCACGAAAAAGCCGCGCATTGCGCGGCTTTCTTGTTTGGTGGGCCCACACGGACTTGAACCGTGGACCAAAGGATTATGAGTCCTCTGCTCTAACCAACTGAGCTATAGGCCCTCAGTAGGTCGCGGATTATAGCGACGGTTTTGCGACTGTGCTATCCGAAAAAGCCTTTACTGCTGTACGAAGAAACGTTGCGGCAAATTCGTCGGGGGGTAGGGGCAGGCTGACGATGTAGCCCTGGATTTGTTCACAGCCTTCGGCGGCGAGGAATTGCTGTTGCGCGTGGGTCTCGACTCCTTCGGCAATCACGGTGAACTGCATGCTGCGTCCGAGGGCGATGATGGCGCGGACGATCGCCGCGTCGTGGGGATCGTCCGGCAGGCCGCGGACGAAGGACTGGTCGATCTTGAGGATGTCCAGCGGCAGGCGCTTGAGGTAACTCAAGGACGAGTAGCCGGTGCCGAAGTCATCGATGGCCAGTTGCACGCCCAGTTGTTTGAGTTGATGCAATACCGCCAGCGCTTCCTCTGCCTGGCTCATGATGAAGTTTTCGGTGATTTCCAGTTGCAGGAAACCGGGGTTGAGACCGTTGTCCTTGAGCAACTGTTCGATGCGGCCCAGCAAGTTGGGTTGGCGCAGTTGGGCGCCGGCCAGGTTGACCGACAGCGGGCCGGGATTTTCGTACAGCCGGTGCCATTCGGCCATCTGCCGGCAGGCGGTTTCCAGGACCCAGTCGCCGATTTGCAGGATCATGCCGTTTTCTTCGGCCAGCGGGATGAAGTGTTCCCGCGGCACGTCGCCAAAGGTCGGATGGTGCCAGCGGATCAGGGCTTCGGCGCCGACCAGGCTGTAGTCTTCGAGGCTGATTTTCGGTTGGTAGCACAGGCGCAACTCGTTGCGCTCGATGGCACGGCGCAGTTCGTGTTCCAGCGCCACGCGTTCGCTGGCCTGGGCGGTTAGGTCGCGGGTGTAGCTTTCGACACGGTTGCGGCCCTTGGCCTTGGAGCGGTACATCGCGGCGTCGGCGTTCTTGATCAGTGTGGCAACGTCGCAGCCATCCTTCGGATAGAGGCTGGTGCCGATGCTGGCGCTGATGAAGAACTCGTGTTCACCGGCCTGGAACGGCGCGGCGAAACAATTGAGCAGTTTGGTGGCGATGTGGTCGGCATCGCTGGATTGTTGCAGGCCCGGCAGCAGGATAATGAATTCGTCACCCCCCAGGCGCGCCACGGTGTCGATGTCACGCAACTGTTCCTTGAGGCGCACGGCAATGCCCTTGAGCAGCAGGTCGCCGACCGGGTGGCCGAGGCTGTCGTTGATGTGTTTGAAGCGGTCGAGGTCGAGGAACAGCACCGCGCCCTGGCCGCCGTTTTCCTGCTGGCTGTTGAGCGCCGTCAGCAGACGGCTTTCGAACAGCGTTCGGTTCGGCAGGCCGGTCAGCGGGTCGTGGTGTGCCTGGTAGTCGAGTTTGGCCTGGGCGTGCTTGAGGCTGGAAATGTCGGCGAACACCGCGACAAAGTGGGTGATGAAGTTCTCCCGGTTGCGCACGGCACTGATGGTCAGCCAGCTTGGATACAGCTCGCCATTCTTGCGTCGGTTGGAAATCTCGCCTTGCCAGTGGCCTTCGGCGGTCAATTGATGCCACATGGCCGCGTAGAACGCGCTGTCATGCAGGCCCGAGGCGAGCAGGCGTGGCGTGTGGCCCAGGGCTTCGCTTTCGCTGTAACCGGTGATTTCGGTGAAAGCACGGTTGACCGCGCTGATGTGCTGTTGGGTATCGGTGATCAACACGCCTTCGGCGGTGCTTTCGAACACGGTGGCGGCCTGTTGCAGTTTTTCCTGCATCAGGTGCCGCTCGGTGATGTCCCGGGCGATTGTCAGCATGCAGTCGTCATCGCCAATCGGCAGTGGTCGGCTGGATACTTCACAGAGTCGGATCTGCCCGTCGCTGCGGCGGATATGGCAGCTGAAGTCGCGGACAAAGCCATCGCGGCGCAGCAGATCGAGCATTTGCTTGCGTTCATTGAGGTTGACCCAGATCCCCAGGTCCAGCGCCGAACGATCCACCGACATGGCGCTGTTGAACCCGGTGATGCGGCTAAAACCGTCGTTGACCTCCAACAGCAAGCCATCGCTTTGCCGTGACAGCAGCAAACCGTCGGGGGAGGCGTGGAAGGCCTTGGCGAACTTTTCTTCGGATGTTTGCAGCTGTTGCTGGGTTTCCTTGAGTTGGGTGATGTCCCGCACCACGACCACCAGCGCCGGTGTCATGTCGAGGTCGAACGGTTCGGCGGAGATCAGGCCGGTAAACACCTGGCCGTTGCTGCGGCGAAAGGGCATTTCCAGGTTGCGGATGCTGCCAGCCTGCAAGCGTTGCAGCAGGCCCGGCCCGACACCGGGAATCCCCCAGATGTTCAGGTTGGTGGCGGTCTGGCCAATGACGTCCTCGGCCTTGAGGCCGATTTGCTCCTCGAACGCTTCGTTGACCTCCAGCAGGCAACCGTCGCTCAGGCGCGCGATCACCAGAATGTCCGGGCATTGCTGGAACACGGAGGCAAATTTCTGTTCCGACAGGCGCAGTGCTTCTTCAGTGCGCTTGGCGTCGGTGATATCGATCATCAAGCCGCGCAGCACCGGCTCATGCCCGTGCTCGATCAGGCTGACGATATCTCGCACCCACAGGCAGCGGCCGTCGGCGGTGATCACCCGGTAATCGAGGCGGTGATCGCGCCCGGCCAGTACTTCGTGATCGCAGAAGGTCTGGGCTCGGGTCAGGTCGGCGGGGTGAATGATGTTGCGCCAGAAGCCTGGAATCAGCCAATGGGACAGGGGATAACCGAGAAGGTCTTCGGCGTGGGGCGATACATAGCTGTAGGTGAAGTCCGTGACTTTTGCTTCCCAGGCGATTGCCGACAGGCTCTCCACCAAGCCGCGGTAGTGGTATTCGCTGCTGCGCAGTTCCTGTTCAAGGTCGACCCGGCGGGCGATTTCCGAGCTCAAGCGGCGGTTGATGCGGATAACCACCGCCAGCACGGTAGTCAGCAGCAGCAATCCGGGTAGGCCGTACACCAGCAAGTCACTCCAGAAAGTTCGATGATCGAGGACGTTACCGACCCAATGCTCCTGAATGGCGCTGATTTCAGCCGGGCTCATGTCCGCCAGGACTTTGTCGAGAATGCCGACCAGCATCTTGTTGTTGCGGGGTACACCCATGGCCAGTTGATAGCGATAGGGCGTTTCACCGCTGACATACAACCCATCGAGCTTGAGTTGGCGCAGGCTCCAGACGCTGGAAGCCAGATCGCCTACCACTGCGTCTACTTCGTCGATGGCCAGCGCCTGCAGCGCCGAACTGACGTTGGGCATCGCCACAAGGTTCAAGTCGGGATGGTGGGTGCGCAGCAGTTCGTGGGGGGCGTAGTTTTCCACCACGGCGATTTTCAGGCCGTACAGGTCTTTCAGGTTATGTGGCTGAGGGCCCCCGACATGGGCCAGGATAACAATCGGAAAATCCAGATAGGGGCGGGTGAACGACAGGTAATTCTGGCGTTCCGGGGTCGACATGATGCCCGGCAGCAGGTCCAGCTTGCCCTTCTTAGCCTGTTCCAGGACGGCGGTCCAGCTCACCGGCTCGATGGGCGTGAGCCGGGTTGCCAGCCTTTTGCGGATGACCTCAATGTAATCCGCGGCAAGGCCCTGGTAGCGGCCCTCATCGTCACGAAACTCGAAGGGCGGCCATGACGCATCGACACCCAGGCGCAATTCCGGGTGAGCCGCCAGCCAGCTACGTTCTTCGTCAGTGAGAGTCAGCGCGCCAGCCGTTGCGGTCCAGGTCATCAGCGACAGCAAAAAAAGCACGGTCGGCAGTCTGGGCATAACGGTCTCGTTATGGCTCGGGGGAATGTTTCGAGTGTAGACGGCTACAGGGCGGAGGGGGGAAGCAGGGGGATTTAATCTGTACAAAGCAAAACCCCCGGCCTGGGCCGGGGGTTCTGTGATCACTCGTCGAGGAAGGAGCGCAGATGCTCGCTTCTCGTCGGGTGGCGCAGCTTGCGCAGCGCCTTGGCTTCGATCTGACGAATCCGCTCACGGGTCACGTCGAACTGCTTACCGACCTCCTCAAGGGTGTGGTCGGTATTCATGTCGATACCGAAACGCATGCGCAGTACCTTGGCTTCACGGGCAGTGAGGCCGGACAGTACTTCTCGAGTCGCTTCTTTAAGGCTCTCAACGGTTGCAACATCGATTGGCGACTGCATGGTCGAGTCTTCGATGAAGTCGCCCAGATGGGAGTCTTCGTCATCACCGATCGGGGTTTCCATGGAGATCGGCTCTTTAGCGATCTTCAATACCTTGCGGATCTTGTCCTCAGGCATTTCCATGCGTTCGCCCAGCTCTTCCGGGGTCGGTTCGCGACCCATTTCCTGCAACATCTGGCGGGAAATGCGGTTGAGCTTGTTGATCGTCTCGATCATGTGCACCGGAATACGGATGGTGCGGGCCTGGTCGGCGATCGAGCGAGTGATCGCCTGACGGATCCACCAAGTGGCATAAGTCGAGAATTTGTAGCCGCGACGGTATTCGAATTTGTCTACCGCTTTCATCAAGCCGATGTTGCCTTCCTGGATCAGATCGAGGAATTGCAGGCCACGGTTGGTGTACTTCTTGGCGATGGAGATCACCAGACGCAAGTTGGCTTCAACCATCTCTTTCTTCGCGCGGCGGGCCTTGGCCTCACCGATCGACATGCGACGGTTGATGTCCTTGATCTCGGCGATGGTCAAACCGGTTTCGGTTTCCAGCGCGGTCAGCTTCTGCTGGCAACGGATGATGTCCGGCTGCAGACGACCAATGGCTTCAGCGTATTTGCCTTTGCCTTTGGCCAGGGCATCACTCCAGCTTTCGTCGACTTCGTTGCCCGGGAACTGGCGCAGGAAGTCGGCACGCGGCATGCGCGCATCACGAACGCAGAGCTGCATGATTGCGCGCTCTTGCTGACGCAGGCGATCCAGGGCACTGCGAACACGCTCGACCAGGCCTTCGAATTGCTTCGGCACCAGTTTGATCGGCATGAACAGCTCGGCCAGGGCCAACAGCTCGGCAATCGCTGCCTTGTTGTTGCGACCGTGCTTTTTCAGCGCCTTGCGGGTGATTTCCATCTGATCGGCCACAGCGCCAAAACGCTGTGCAGCGATGATCGGATCCGGACCGCTTTCGGCTTCTTCCTCGTCATCGGAAGCTTCACCCTCTTCGTCGTCGGAATCGTCATCCGCCTTGACGGCTTTCGCGTCAATCGGCGGCGGCACTTCTGCCGCAGGCGGCGCAATGCCGTCGTCCGGGTCGATATAACCGCTCAGAACGTCGGACAGGCGACCACCTTCGGTGGTGACGCGGGTGTACTCGGAGAGAATATGATCAACCGTGCCAGGGAAGTGCGCGATTGCGCTCATCACCTCACGGATGCCCTCTTCAATACGCTTGGCGATTTCGATTTCGCCTTCACGCGTGAGGAGCTCCACCGTACCCATTTCGCGCATGTACATGCGCACCGGGTCGGTAGTGCGACCAATGTCGGTCTCGACCGCAGCCAACGCTGCAGCGGCCTCTTCGGCTGCGGCTTCGTCGGTATCGGCGTCGGCCAGCATAAGGGAATCCTTATCTGGCGCAACCTCGAATACGTTGATCCCCATGTCATTGATCATGCGGATGATGTCTTCCACCTGTTCCGGATCTGAAATATCCTCCGGCAGGTGGTCGTTGACCTCCGCGTAAGTCAGGTAGCCCTGCTCACGACCAAGTGTGATCAACTCTTTGATACGAGACTGCTGTTGCGCTTTTCCGGACATAACACCCTATCCACTGAAGGTCTTGGCGGGCAAAAAACAAGCCGAGGATTATACCTGAGCTATGACCTCACGCGCCAGTTGAGGTCGGGTTTGATGCGGAAACATTGCGACTCAAGAGGTCGCGCAGTTGATTTTTCTCTTCGCTGGTCAATTCGCTTTGACGCGCTTTTCGCAGAAGTTGTTCCAGGTTTCGCTCGCGTTGGCGGGCTGACAAGCTAGTAATGGTGTCGAAAAACTGTTGTTCAAGGTTATCTCCATCAATCAGCCATTCCTTTTCCGCCAAGGCCTTGAGCAAGCGGCCTTGTTCTGTGCCGTGCCAACGCGCAATCAGTTGAATTGAGTTTAGCTTGGGATTCTTCTGTACAGCTTCGAGCAGCGCCACCAGCAATTGCGTGTTGGTGTGATCCTCGGCGGCGAAGTGCCCGGCATCCTCGACTTTTTCGGCCAGTTGCGGGTGATGCAGCAACGTGCGCAAGGCGGCGAGGGTTGGCGGTTCTACGGCGGCGGGCACCCGTGGCGCGCGGGGTTGATCACGATCACCGCCCCGTTTGCCATTCTTGTCCCACGGTTTCTTGTCCCATTTCTTGCCTCCTGCACCGGGTTTCTTCGGAGTCCATTCCTGCTGCGGCACATACATTTCCTGTGCCTGCGGCTGATGATAGTCGCTGTAATCGGGCATCGCGTCGTAATCGATGCCCGGGTCGTAGGCCGGCGGTGCTTCTTGCGGGGCGCTTTGTGCCAGCTGACTGACCGCTTCACCGCTCAGGCTGGTGATTTCGCTCAGGCGCTGACGCATCAGGGTGCGCAGGTTGGCGCCCGGGACTTTGTCGATCAACGGCGCGGCGAGGGTGGCCATATGGGCCTTGCCCTCAAGCGAGCGCGGGTCGGCTTCTTCCGTCAGTTGCTGGAAGAAGTAATCGGCCAGTGGCTGCGCGTGCTGGTTGATCCGTGCGCGAAAGGCGTCGGTGCCTTCGGAGCGGACCAGAGTGTCCGGGTCCTCGCCTTCGGGCAGGAACAAAAAGCGTGCGCGACGACCGTCCTGCAGGCTCGAAAGTGTCGCCTCCAGCGCCCGCCATGCCGCATTGCGGCCGGCCTGGTCGCCGTCGAAGCAGAACAGCACGCTGGGCACGACGCGAAACAGCCGCTTGAGGTGTTCCTCGCTGGTGGCGGTGCCCAGGGTCGCGACGGCATTGCGCAGGCCTTGCTGGGCCAGGGCAATGACGTCCATGTAGCCCTCGACGACGATGATCTCGTCGAGGTTGCGGTTGGTCTTGCGCGCTTCATACAGGCCGTAGAGTTCCTGGCCTTTATGGAAAACCGGGGTTTCCGGGGAGTTCAGGTATTTCGGCTTGTCGTCGCCCAATACCCGGCCGCCGAAGGCGATGACGCGCCCGCGACTGTCGCGGATCGGAAACATCACGCGGTCGCGGAAGCGGTCGTAGCGTTTACCGCTTTCGGCGTTTTCGATCAGCAGGCCGGCATCGATCATGGCTTTTTGTTGCAGGGTATCGCTGCTCAAGTGCTTGAACAGGTTGTCCCAGCCAGGCGGAGCAAAGCCCAGGCCGAAGTCCCGGGCGATTTCGCCGGTCAGCCCGCGACCTTTCAGGTATTCCACGGCGGCCTTGCGCGATGGGTGGCTTTTGAGGGCCTGGCGATAAAAGTCGGCAGCGGCGCTCAGTAGCGGATACAGCGGCGAATCGGTCGGCTGTCGCGGTTTGTGCGGCCGGCCGCTTTCTTCGCGGGGGATTTCCATGCCGGCGGCTTTGGCCAGTTCTTCGACAGCCTGGACGAAATCCAGGTTGTCGTGGTCCATGATGAAGCCGAGGGCGTTGCCGCCGGCGCCGCAGCCGAAGCAGTAATAGAACTGCTTGTCGGGGCTGACGCTGAACGACGGAGTCTTTTCCTTGTGGAACGGGCAGCAGGCAGTGTGATTTTTGCCGGCCTTTTTCAATTGCAGGCGCGAGCTGACCACATCGACGATGTCGGTGCGGTTCAGAAGGTCGTCAATGAAGCTCTGGGGAATTAGCCCGGCCATGGCGTTCTCGTCATCTGCGCTGAAAAGGAACCCGAAACGTACGGCGACCGAACGCGGTCATTGTTTGAGGCGCGCAAAGTGTGCGGCTCGACCAGTGTCGTCTGCGTAATCGCTGTCGGGAAGTGTATCTGCCGAAAATCCACTGACGTTAATGCCAATCAGTATTCGACTGTTTGAATGTGTTGCGCTGAATCCGCTGTGGCCAATCATAGGCCCCGGATAGCTCATCATCTGGCACGCAAGCAGGTGCCTTGGGCTGATCGTCGTGAGAGGAATCAGTGGGTGTGCTCGTCAGTAGCCTTGAAAGGCTCGTCAGAAAAGACGTGCACCGCTGGCAAAAGAGCCAGGTCTGACGCGGTGAAGCAGATTTGTCTCGGTCGCGTCTGCGGCTTTGACATTGAAGCATCAAGCGTTTTACGCAAATGCCATAAGCCCGGCTGAGGGCCGGGCTTGGCAGAAGCTTGCTACGATCGTCTGTGTATTAGTACAGACGAACGGCGCGGCGCTGTTCGCGCTGAACTTTCTTGGCGTGACGCTTAACAGCGGCTGCTGCTTTGCGCTTACGCTCAGAAGTTGGCTTCTCGTAAAATTCGCGGCTACGAACTTCAGCCAGTACACCGGCTTTTTCGCAGGAGCGCTTGAAACGACGCAGAGCTACGTCGAAGGGTTCGTTCTCTTTTACTTTGACGGCTGGCATCCAGAGCTACCTTCATTCATTACCGGGGTCAACATCCTCGCGGCAAAAGAGCACTTGAAGACGTCGGTTTTTAAGGGTTGCGGATGTTAACCCCTCAACGCTCGGAATGCAAAGCCTCTGATCGAAAACCGCTGGTAGGGGCATCACGCGACGACTATTATGCGCGCCTTCGAATTCAGCCTAAACAAGGCGCAAACCCATGCTAGTACTGGGATTAGAAACATCCTGCGACGAAACTGGTGTCGCATTGTATGACAGTGAGCGCGGCCTGCTGGCCGACGCGTTGTTCAGTCAGATCGACCTGCACCGTGCCTATGGTGGCGTGGTGCCAGAGCTGGCTTCACGCGATCACGTCAAACGCATGCTGCCCTTGATTCGTCAGGTGTTGGACGAGGCCGACTGCGTGCCGACCGAGATCGATGCGATCGCCTACACCGCGGGTCCTGGCCTGGTTGGTGCCTTGCTGGTAGGGGCTTCCTGTGCTCAGGCGCTGGCCTTTGCCTGGGGCATTCCGGCCCTTGGCGTGCATCACATGGAAGGCCATTTGCTGGCGCCGATGCTGGAGTCGCAACCGCCGGAATTTCCGTTCGTCGCTTTGTTGGTGTCGGGTGGTCACACGCAACTGGTTCAGGTCGACGGAATCGGTCAGTACACGCTTCTGGGCGAGACCCTGGATGACGCCGCCGGCGAGGCCTTCGACAAGACGGCCAAGATGATGGGGCTCAATTATCCGGGCGGACCGGAGATCGCTCGCCTTGCAGAGCAAGGCGTTGCAGGGCGTTTCGTCTTCCCGCGGCCGATGTGCGACCGTCCGGGCCTGGATTTCAGCTTCAGTGGCCTGAAAACCTTTGCGCTGAACACCTGGCAACAGTGCGTCAACGTCGGGGACGACGGAGAGCAAGCCCGTTGCGACATCGCGCTGGCATTCCAGCAGGCCGTGGTGGAGACTTTGACCATCAAGTGCAAGCGTGCCCTGAAGGCCGCTGGCATGAAGCGCCTGGTGATTGCCGGGGGCGTCAGTGCCAACAAGGCGTTGCGCACTTCCCTGGAGAAAATGCTCGGCGACATGAAGGGCGATGTGTTTTATGCCCGTGCGCAGTTTTGCACCGATAACGGCGCGATGATTGCCTTTGCCGGCTGCCAGCGCTTGCAGGCCGGTCAGCAGGAAAGCCTGGCGATCAGCGTGCAGGCGCGTTGGCCGATGGAGCAGTTGACCGCATTGTGATGAGCGGTGCTCATGTCCGGCGGCTAGAAATGCCGTTCGCGCCCGGCAAACAGGTCGCGTAGATTGCCGCGATGTCGCCAGACGATCAGCCCGGTGAGCGTGCTCATGGGCAGCAGGGCGGCCGGTTCTTGCCAGGCCAGCAACGGCAAGGTCAGCGGTGTGGCGATGAGGGCGGCCAGGGAGCTGGTGCGGGTCAGGTAGAACGTCAAGAGCCAGGTGCAGACCGCCAGAAGGGCAGCGGGCGGGTACAGTCCCAGCAACATGCCGGCAGCGGTGGCGACGCCCTTGCCGCCGCGAAAGCGAAAGTACAACGGAAACAGATGGCCGATGACGGCATAGACGCCGATCCAGGCCTGTTCCTGCTGCGAAAGACCCGCAAGACGCGCAATCAGTACCGGCAGCAGGCCTTTGCAAAGGTCCCCGAGCAGGGTCAGGATGGCGAGCTTCTTGCCGGCCAGGCGCAACATGTTGGTGGCACCGGCATTGCCCGAGCCACTCATTCGCGGATCGGGGTTACCGGTCATGCGGCTGAGCAAAATGGCAAAGGACAGAGAGCCGAGCAGGTAGGCGAGGATCGCCAATAACCAAAACATGCTAACTATTCCGGGCGAGGAAGCCCTGATTCTAACGGCGCATTGCGCCCTTGTCGTGTAGCGGAGAGAAGTGCTTGGACAGAGTGTTTATCGAGGGCCTGGAAGTCGACACGGTGATTGGTGCCTACGACTGGGAGCGAGGCATCCGACAGTGCTTGCGTCTTGACCTGAGTTTCGCCTGGGATAATCGCCCGGCCGCAGCCGGTGATGACCTGACCCTGGCGCTCGACTACGCCAGTGTTTCCTCGCGCATCCAGGCGTTTGCCGAGCAGGCGCAATTCCAGTTGGTGGAAACCTTTGCCGAGCGCCTGGTTGAAGTGCTGATGAGCGAATTCAAGATCACCTGGATGCGCCTTAAGCTGACCAAGCCCGGGGCCGTCCCGGCGGCCACCGGCGGTGTGGGCGTGGAGATCGAGCGCGGATGTCGCTGACTCAGGTGTACCTCGGGCTCGGTAGCAATATCGAGCGTGAAACCCATTTGCGGGCGGGACTCGATGCTCTGGCGGCATTCCTTGTCGATATCCGCTGTTCGGCGGTGTTCGAAAGCCAGCCGGTGGGCATCAAGAGCGGACCGTTCTTCAATTTCGTGGTGTCGGCGTATACCGATCTGCCGCTGATGGAACTTGATCGTCGATTGAAGTTCATTGAGGCGGATAACGGTCGTTACGCACCGGATCGCCGAGGTTTGCCGCTGGATATCGACGTATTGTTGTTCGGTGACCAGGTGGGCAATTTCGATGGCTTGATCTTGCCGCGGGCAGAAATTCTGAAAAATGCGTTCGTTCTGTGGCCGTTGTCGTTGATAGCGCCGGATCGCGTGCACCCGGGCGCAGGCAAGAGTTTTGCGACTTTGTGGGCTGAAGCGCAGATCGATCAGGTGTTGGCGCCAGTAGCGTTCGAATGGCGCGGTGAACAGCTGACACCTTCAGGTTTGTTGTGACCTTACTGACGTCTTCGCGAGCAGGCTCGCTCCCACAGGTACGATGCAATTCCTGTGGGAGCGGGCTTGCTCGCGAAGCTTTTCAGGCAGACGTCGCCTCTTTGTAAGCCTTCAGCGCCTTGAGCCGCTCGCGCTTGATCTCCTTCCCCAACTCCGGCCCCTTGAAGCCTTTCTCCAGCAACGGCTGAACCGCCACGCTACGCGCCGCAGTTGCCGCGCCGCGCAAGTAATCTGCCTGTGGGTAACTTCTTTCTTCCAGCCCTTTGCGTCCACGCGCATCCATCTCGCATGCGGCGATGAACTCCTCGAACCGCTGTGGCCGACGGTAAATGTCGAAGCTTTGCAACAACTCCAGCAATGTCGATGGCTTCAGCTCAAGGGCGCGATGCCCATGGGTGTGGTACTCGCCCACCAGCAGCGCCAGTTCCTGGCAGTCCCTCGGCACCTTGAAACGTTCATTGACCGCTTTGATCAGCTTCAGGCCCTTGAACTCGTGGGCAATGTGTCGCGGCCATTCATCCTCTGGCGTCAGTCCCTTGCCCAGGTCGTGCAGCAGGCACGCCCAGCGCACGGTGAGTGGCTGTTTGTGTAGTGCGGCTTGCTGCAACACGCTCAGGGTATGTACACCTGTATCGATTTCCGGGTGATGGGCGGGTGGTTGCGGTACGTCAAACAGCGCGTCGACCTCGGGCATCAGAACCTTGAGTGCGCCGCATGCGCGCAGAACCTCAACAAATACCTGTGGCTGATCCTCCAGCAGGGCGCGGGAAATTTCCTTCCAGCTGCGCTCGGGGGTCAGCGCTTCAAGTTCGCCTGACTCGCTGAGTTGGCGCATCAGCGCCAGGGTTTCCGGGGCAACGGTAAAACCCAGCGTCGCGTAACGCGCCGCGAAGCGGGCAACACGCAGGACCCTGAGTGGATCTTCGGCAAATGCCGGGGAAACATGGCGAAGCAGGCGTGCCTCAAGATCGCGCTGGCCGTGGTACGGGTCGGTCAGGTTCTGCTGATCGTCCTCGGCCATGGCATTGATGGTCAGGTCGCGGCGGATCAGGTCTTCTTCGAGGGTGACTTCAGGGCTGGCGTGAAAAGTGAACCCGCCATAACCGCGTCCGCTTTTGCGCTCGGTGCGGGCGAGGGCGTATTCCTCACCGCTTTTGGGATGAAGGAACACCGGGAAGTCCGCGCCCACCGGGCGAAAACCCTTGGCGAGCATTTCTTCGGTGGTAGCGCCGACCACAACCCAGTCGATATCGGTAACCGGTTTGCCCAGCAGGCGATCACGTACCGCACCGCCGACTTTATAAATACGCATAAAAAACCTCCGTTAGCTCGACAGGATAACCGTTGCATCGAGCTTTCGGAGGCACAAACCGGATCAAAGATGGATGACGGCCAGGTCCAGGCGGCCGTAATCACCTTCGCTGTGCTCGCTTCTGGGCGGCACATGGTGGGTTTTCATGACCTGATCGCCTTGCAGGGTTTCCAGGTGAATGTCGAAGCCCCAGAGGCGGTGCAGGTGTTTGAGCACTTCTTCGGTCGAGTCCCCCAGCGGTTTGCGGTCGTGCTGCTGGTGACGCAGGGTCAGGGAGCGGTCACCGCGACGGTCGATGCTGTAGATCTGCACGTTGGGCTCGCGATTGCCCAGGTTGTACTGTGCCGCGAGGGTTTCCCTGATGATGCGGTAGCCACCTTCGTCGTGAATGGCGGGCACCAGCAGGTCGTCCTTCTGGTCGTCATCGAGAATGCTGAACAGCTTCAGGTCGCGGATCACCTTGGGCGACAGGTACTGCAGGATGAAGCTCTCATCCTTGAAGCTGCTCATGGCGAACTTGATGGCTGCCAGCCAGTCGGTACCGGCAATGTCAGGGAACCAGCGGCGATCTTCTTCCGTAGGCTCTTCGCACATGCGGCGGATGTCGCGGTACATGGCAAACCCCAGGGCGTAGGGGTTGATGCCACTGTAGTAGGGGCTATCGAAGCCAGGCTGGAATACCACGCTGGTGTGGGACGTCAGGAACTCCATCATGAAGCCGTCGGTGACCAGGCCTTCGTCGTACAGGTCGTTCATCAGTGTGTAGTGCCAGAACGTGGCCCAACCCTCGTTCATGACCTGGGTCTGACGCTGTGGATAAAAATACTGGGCGATCTTGCGCACGATACGCACGATTTCCCGCTGCCATGGCTCCAGCAGCGGCGCATGTTTTTCGATGAAGTACAGGATGTTTTCCTGGGGTTCGGCGGGGAAGCGTGCGTTGTCCTTGTCGCTGTACTTGTCCGCGCCCTTGGGAATGGTGCGCCACAAATCGTTGATCTGTTTCTGTAAATGTTCTTCCCGGTCCTTTTGCCGGCGACGTTCTTCCTCCGCGGAGATCGGATAAGGGCGTTTGTAACGATCGACACCATAGTTCATCAGCGCATGGCAGGAGTCGAGCAGATCCTCGACAGCGTCGATACCGTGGCGTTCTTCGCACTGCATGATGTACTGCTTGGCAAACACCAGGTAATCGATGATCGAACTGGCGTCGGTCCAGGTGCGGAACAGGTAATTGCCTTTGAAAAAGCTGTTGTGCCCGTAGCAGGCATGGGCCACCACCAGCGCCTGCATGCAGATGGTGTTTTCTTCCATCAGGTAGGCGATGCATGGGTCGGAGTTGATCACGATCTCGTACGCCAGCCCCATCTGGCCGCGGGTGTAGGACTTTTCAGTGCTGAGGAAGTGCTTGCCATAGGACCAGTGGTGATAACCCAGCGGCATACCGACCGAGGCGTAGGCGTCCATCATCTGTTCGGCGGTGATCACTTCGATCTGGTTGGGATACGTATCGAGTGCGTAACCGGCCGCAATACGACTGATTTCGCGGTCGTAGGCCTGGATCAGCTCGAACGTCCATTCGGAGCCGGTGGAAATGGGTTGGCGTTTCTGCTCTTTGGCGGTCATGTCACTAACCTGCGCTGGAAGAGTTCACGGAAGACCGGATAGATATCCCCGGCCGAGACCAGTTGTTGCTGGGCAAATGTATCGGAAAAGGCTTCGGCGATGCGCTCGTACTCGAACCACAGGGCCTGGTGTTCGCGCGGGGTGATCTCAACGTAAGTGTAGTACTGCACGAATGGCATGATCTGGTTGATCAGGATGTCGCGGCAGATCGGAGAGTCGTCGTTCCAGTTGTCACCATCTGAGGCCTGGGCGGCGTAGATGTTCCACTCGTTGCTCGGATAACGCTCGGCCATGATCTCCTGCATCAGTTTCAAGGCGCTGGAGACGATGGTGCCGCCGGTTTCCCGGGAGTAGAAAAACTCCTCTTCATCCACTTCGCGGGCGCTGGTGTGGTGGCGGATGAACACGACGTCGATCTTGTCGTAGTTACGCTTAAGAAACAGATACAGCAGGATAAAGAAGCGCTTAGCGATGTCCTTGGTCGCCTGGGTCATCGAGCCGGACACGTCCATCAGGCAGAACATCACGGCCTTGGAACTGGGGTTGGGCTGTTTGATGAGCAGGTTGTACTTGAGGTCGAATGTGTCGAGAAACGGTATACGGTGAATGCGTGCGCTGAGTTTTTCGATTTCTGCTTCGATTTCCTGGATATCGCCGAAGTTGTCCGGTTCTTCTTGCTTGAGTCGCAGAAGTTCTTCCTTGGCTTCACGCAGTTTTGCGCGGCTGCTGCCGGACAGGGCGATCCGCCGGGCGTGGGCTGAGCGCAGGGTGCGGATGATGTTGATCCGCGACGGGTTGCCCTCGTTGCTGATCCCGGCGCGCACGGTCTTGAAGGTGTCGGTGCCGGTCAGGTTGCGTTTGACCAGGTTGGGCAGTTCGAGGTCCTCGAACATGAACTCGAGGAACTCTTCCTGGGTAATCTGGAAGACGAATTCGTCCATCCCCTCGCCGGAATTGCCCGCCTTGCCGGGGCCTCGGCCGCCACCGCCTCCCGGTGGCCGGGCGATATGTTCGCCGCTGGTGAATTCCTTGTTGCCCGGGTGCACGACCGTCTGCTTGCCACCGCGACCGTGATGAAGCACCGGCTCGTCGATGTCGCGGCCGGGAATGCTGATTTGTTCGCCGTGTTCCATATCGGTAATGGAGCGCCGGCTGACCGCCTCTTCGACAGCCTTCTTGATGTGATCACGGTAGCGCCGCAGAAAACGCTGGCGGTTCACCGTGCTCTTGTTCTTGCCATTGAGACGTCGGTCGATCACATAGCTCATGACTGCTCCTTAGAAGCTGTCCTGAAAGGGGCGAGCGGTTATGCAGCATCGGACCGGTGCCAAGGGATGTTCACGCTCCCCCAAGCGCTTTTGGATGCTGCCTGTACCTCGCTACCGACTTTCGAACACCTTCCAGAGGTCTGTGTAACAGAAAACGCGTACACAGGCCTCTGGCTGACGACAACCGGTCTGACCGGCAGCGGGTTACTGTGATTTTCTGACCCGCAGGTACCACTCGGACAGCAGTCGTACCTGTTTGTCGGTGTAGCCCCGCTCGACCATCCGTGTGACGAAGTCGTTGTGTTTCTGTTGGTCCTCTTTGCTGGCCTTGGCATTGAAGCTGATGACCGGCAGCAGGTCCTCGGTGTTGGAGAACATTTTCTTCTCGATGACCACCCGCAGTTTTTCGTAGCTGAGCCAGGTCGGGTTCTTGCCGTTGTTGTTGGCCCGGGCGCGCAGTACGAAGTTGACGATTTCGTTGCGGAAATCCTTCGGATTGCTGATGCCGGCCGGTTTTTCGATTTTCTCCAGTTCTTCGTTCAACGCTACGCGGTTGAGGATCTCGCCGGTTTCCGGGTCGCGGTATTCCTGGTCCTGGATCCAGAAGTCGGCGTACAGCACATAACGATCGAAGATGTTCTGGCCGTACTCGCTGTAGGACTCGAGGTAGGCGGTCTGGATCTCCTTGCCGATGAATTCGATGTAGCGCGGTGCCAGGTACTCCTTGAGGAAGCGCAGATAGCGTTCGCGGGTCTCGGCCTGGAACTGTTCCTGCTCGATCTGTTGTTCAAGCACGTAGAGCAGGTGCACCGGGTTGGCGGCAATTTCGTGCGGGTCGAAGTTGAACACTTTCGACAGGATCTTGAACGCGAAGCGGGTCGACAGACCGTTCATGCCTTCGTCGACGCCCGCATTGTCGCGGTATTCCTGGATCGACTTGGCTTTCGGATCGGTGTCCTTGAGGTTCTCGCCGTCGTACACGCGCATCTTCGAGTAGATGTTGGAGTTTTCCGGCTCCTTGAGGCGCGAGAGCACGGTGAACTGGGCCAGCATCTTCAGGGTATCCGGCGCGCAATGGGCCTTGGCCAGCGAACTGTTGAACAGCAGCTTGTCGTAGATCTTCACTTCGTCACTGACCCGCAGGCAGTACGGCACTTTGACGATGTAGATCCGGTCGATGAAGGCTTCGTTGTTCTTGTTGTTGCGGAAGGTGTGCCACTCCGATTCGTTGGAGTGCGCCAGCAGGATCCCGGTGAACGGAATCGCGCCGAGGCCTTCGGTACTGTTGTAGTTGCCTTCCTGGGTGGCGGTCAGCAGTGGGTGCAGCACCTTGATCGGTGCCTTGAACATTTCGACGAATTCCATCAGGCCCTGGTTGGCCCGGCACAGGGCGCCCGAGTAGCTGTAGGCGTCGGCGTCGTTTTGCGGGAACTCCTCCAATTTGCGGATATCGACCTTGCCCACCAGCGCCGAGATGTCCTGGTTGTTTTCGTCGCCAGGTTCGGTCTTGGCCACAGCGACCTGGTTGAGGATCGACGGGTAGAGTTTGACCACGCGGAACTGACTGATGTCGCCACCGAATTCGGCCAGGCGTTTGGTCGCCCATGGCGACATGATGGTGTTGAGGTAGCGCCGTGGAATGCCAAAGTCTTCCTCGAGGATCGCGCCATCTTCGGTGGCGTTGAAAAGACCCAGGGGCGACTCGAAAACCGGCGAGCCCTTGATTGCATAGAAGGGCACTTTTTCTATCAGTTGCTTGAGCTTCTCGGCCAGGGACGATTTACCGCCACCGACAGGGCCGAGCAGGTACAGGATCTGTTTCTTCTCTTCCAGGCCCTGAGCGGCATGGCGGAAATACGACACGATCTGGTCGATGCATTCTTCCATCCCGTGGAAGTCTTCAAAGGCCGGATAGCGGCGGATGACCTTGTTGGAGAAGATGCGCGACAGTCTCGAGTTGGTCGAGGTGTCGAGCAGTTCCGGTTCACCGATGGCCAGCAATAGACGCTCGGCGGCGGAGGCGTAGGCGCTGCGGTCCTGTTTGCACAGCTCAAGATACTCTTGCAGAGAGAGTTCTTCCTGGCGTGTGGACTCGAAGCGTTGTTGGAAGTGGCTAAAGATACTCATGACGTCACCTCGCTCGATACGTGGAGCCGACGCCGGATCACTCAGTCGATGCTGGCAGCAACCGAACAGGCGATTGCTGTTTACCCCCCAGAACTCTCCCGGAGCTGACTACTCCGAAAGCTACTCCCGATGACCCGTGCGCCGGTGTACCGGCTCTCCCCTGTTTTGGATGGCCTGGGCTTAAGGATAGTTGGGAATTCGGGAGGTAAAGGCGAGATACGTAATTAGTTGTGGCAGACCGTTCGTCTGCCACCGCGCTAGCCCGCGGGAGCCGGGGCCTGCAACGTTACAAAAAAATTATTCAGTGGTGCCTTGCGCCGTTTCCGCAGGATACGTCGTACGCCACAACTCGAATCCGCCATCCATGCTGTAGACGTCGGAGAAGCCCTGGCTGATCAGGTAAGCGGCCGCGCCCTGGCTGGAATTGCCGTGATAGCAGACCACCACGGTCGGTGCATCGAGGTCGGCACCCTGGATGAAAGCGTGCAGGGAATGGTTGTCCAGATGCTTGGAACCTGCGATGTGCAGGGCGGCAAAAGTGGCCGGGTCGCGGACGTCGACCACCACTGCGCCTTGTTCGCGCAGGGCCTGGGCCTGTTCCGGGGGGATACGTTTGAATTCGCTCATGGCGGGCTCCTGTGGCTCGGCTGAATGGGCAGTCTAGCGCGGGGCGCTGGCTGGCGATGTTTGGGGAATGGATGAGGCGACTGGCGGCACGGCATGGCCGTGTTCGTCGCATTTGCAGGACAGGCGCTCAAGGCTGTCGACGTTCATCAGGGTCAGGGCGCCGCCCCAGACACAGCCTGTATCGAGCGCCGAAACACCCGGCTCTTCGACGTTGCCTTCCAGCGCTGCCCAGTGACCGAAAATGATTTTCAGATTCTTGGTCTTGCGTTCCTTGTGCTGGAACCAGGGTTTGTAGCCAGGTGGTGCGGTATCGAGGCCTTCCTTGCTCTTGAGGTCGAGTTTGCCTTCGGCGGTGCAGAAACGCATGCGGGTGAAATAGTTGGTGATCACCCGCAGGCGCGTCACGCCTTTGAGGTCGTTGTCCCATTTCGCCGGATCGTTGCCGTACATGCCATCGAGGTAGGGCGGCAACAGGTTGTCGTCACGCAAGGCAGCCTCGACTTCGGCGGCACATTTCAAGGCCTTGCGCAGCGACCACTGCGGTGGAATGCCGGCATGGACCAGTACAAGGTTGCGCTGTTCGTCGTAGTGCATGAGTTTTTGCTGGCGCAGCCATTCGAGCAGTTCAGCGCTATCGGGCGCTTCAATGATCTCGCGCAGGGTGTCGGCCTTCTTCAGGCGTTCGATATTGCGTCCGGCCGCCAGCAAGTGCAGGTCATGGTTGCCGAGCACGCACACCAGCGATTCGCGAATGCTGTAGAGGAAGCGCAAGGTTTCCAGCGACTGCGGGCCGCGGTTCACCAAGTCGCCCACCAGCCACAGACGATCGCGTTTCGGGTCGAACGCCACTTGTTTGAGCAGGCATTGCAGGGCCTGAAGACAGCCTTGCAGGTCACCGACAGCGTACGTTGCCATCAGTGCAGGGCTCCGGGCACCGCCAGGCGGAAAGGCGCGATGATGGCATCGAAATGTTTACCGTCGTCGGACAGCATCTGATAGGTGCCTTGCATGGTGCCGACCTTGGTGGTCATGACCGTGCCGCTGCTGTAGGTGTGGCTCTTGCCGGGCTCGATCAACGGTTGCTGGCCGACCACGCCTGCACCGCGCACTTCTTCGACATGCCCGTCACCATCGGTGATGACCCAGTGCCGTGAAAGCAGTTTGGCGGGCATTTCACCGTTGTTTTGCACGGTGATGGTGTAGGCGAAGGCAAAGCGGTCGTGCTCGGGTTGCGATTGTTCTGCCAGATAGCGGGTGACGACGCTGACGTCGACCTGATAGCGAGGATCGGACATGCAAAGGGCCTTAAAAACGAAGCGGGACGCGGGGCGTAGCTGTTGGGGTTCAGTCTAGGCCAAGTATCGGGTAGTAGACCAGAGTGGCGTCCTACCCGATAGCGCTCATCGCCTGTCAGTCAGCGGTAGGCTTTTGTTCGCTGAGCTTGTCGGCCAGGCGCACGAACGCGGCCAGGTCGAGTTGCTCGGGACGCAGGCTGCCATCGACGCCGGCTGCTTCGATTTCGGCATTGCTCAGCAGCAGCTTGAGAGTGTTGCGCAGGGTTTTGCGGCGCTGGTTGAAAGCTTCGCGCACGACGCGTTCCAGCAGGCGGTGATCCTTGGCCGGGTGTGGCAGTACCGCGTGGGGTACCAGGCGCACGATGGCCGAATCGACTTTCGGCGGCGGGTTGAACGCGCCCGGGCCGACATTGAACAGGTGCTCGACCCGGCAGTGGTACTGAACCATGATCGACAAGCGACCCCAGTCACCACCCCCAGGGCCGGCGGCCAGGCGCTCGACCACTTCCTTTTGCAGCATGAAGTGCATGTCGCGAATCAGGTGCGAGTTGTGCAGCAGGTGAAAAATCAGCGGTGTGGAGATGTTGTACGGCAGGTTGCCGACCACGCGCAGGCTGCCAGGCGCGGCATTGAGGCTGTTGAAGTCGAACTTCAGCGCATCGCCCTGATGCAGGTTGAAGTTGCTCTTGCCGGCAAACTGCTGGTTGAGAATCGGGATCAGGTCCTTGTCCAGCTCCACCACGTCGAGTTGCGCGCCGCTGCTGAGCAGGCCTTGGGTCAGTGCGCCCTGGCCCGGGCCAATTTCCAGCAGGCGGTCTTCTGCCTTGGCATGAATGGAGCGCAGGATGCGGTCGATAACGCCGGCATCGTGCAGGAAGTTCTGGCCAAAGCGTTTGCGCGCCTTGTGTTGGTATTGCTCGGTCATAAACGGGTCTCGGCCATCTGGTAGGCGGTTTCCAGGGCGACTTGCAGGCTGCCGGTGTCGATCTTGCCGCTGCCGGCCAGGTCCAGGGCGGTGCCGTGGTCGACCGATGTGCGGATGATCGGCAAGCCGAGGGTCACGTTGACTGCCGCGCCGAAGCCTTTGTACTTCAGCACCGGCAGGCCCTGGTCGTGGTACATCGCCAGCACTGCATCGCAGTGCTCCAGATATTTGGGGGTAAACAGAGTGTCGGCGGGCAGGGGGCCACGAAGGTCCATGCCCTCGCCGCGCAGGCGCTCTAATGTGGGTTCGATGATATCGATTTCTTCATGGCCCAGGTGTCCGCCTTCGCCGGCATGGGGGTTGAGCCCGCAAACCAGGATGCGTGGCCGGGCGATGCCGAACTTGTTTTGCAGGTCGGCGTGCAGGATTCGCGTGACGCGCTCCAGACGCTCCGGCGTGATTGCATCGGCAATCTCGCGAAGGGGCAGGTGAGTGGTCACCAGGGCTACGCGCAAGCCGCGCGTGGCCAGCATCATCACCACTTGCGCGGTGTGGGTCAGGTCGGCGAGGAATTCCGTGTGCCCGGAAAAGGCGATGCCGGATTCGTTGATCACGCCTTTGTGCACCGGCGCGGTAATCATGCCGGCGAAATCTCCGCTCAGGCAGCCTTGGCCGGCGCGGGTCAGGGTTTCCAGTACGAAGGCAGCGTTGGCCTTGTCCAGTTGCCCGGCGACGACCTTGGCGTTGAGCGGTGTATCCCAGACATACAGGCTGTTGGCTGGCGCGGGTACATCCGGCCAGCTGTCCGGTGTGACCGGCAGCAAATCGACAGCCACGCCCAGTTGCGCGGCCCGCTCAATGAGCAGGTCGCGGCTGGTAATGGCAATCAGGGGGTGAGGCTGGGCTTGCGAGGCGAGCAGCAGGCACAGGTCGGGACCTATGCCGGCCGGTTCGCCGGGTGTCAGCGCGAAACGTTGGGGTTTCACTGCGCTGCCTGGTCGGCGCCAGGGAGTTTGATTTCCACGTACGCTTCGTCACGGATCTGACGCAGCCAGGTTTGCAGCTCTTCGTCGTATTTGCGGTTACGCAAAACGGTCATTGCTTGCTGCTCGCGAGCCTGTGTGGTGCTGTCGGTGGCGCGACGGCCAAGGACTTCCAGGACATGCCAGCCGTATTGAGTCTGGAACGGCTTGGACAGCTGACCTTGCGGGGTACTGGCCATCACTTCGCGGAACTCGGGCACCAGTGCGTTCGGGTCGATCCAGTTCAGATCGCCGCCGTTGAGGGCGGAACCCGGGTCTTCCGAGTAGCTTTTCGCCAGCTCGCCGAAGTCTTCGCCAGCCTCGATACGGCTGTAGAGCGAGTCAGCCAGGGCCTTGGTTTTTGCTTCGTCGCGGATCGGGCTCGGTTTGACCAGGATGTGGCGCACATGCACTTCATCGCGCATCTGGGTCTGGCCGCCACGCTTTTCGAGGATCTTCAGGATGATGAAGCCGCCCGGGGTGCGCATTGGCTGGGTGACATCGCCCACCGGCATGGTGCTCAGCAGGCGATCGAACGGCGGCGGCAATTGAGCGGCTTTACGCCAGCCCATGTCACCACCTTCCAGTGCGGTTTCGCTGGCGGACTTGGCGATCGCCAACTGACTGAAGTCAGCGCCTTGTTTGAGCTGCTGGTAAATCGCATCGGCCTGCTTGGCTGCACTCTGAATCGCGTCGGAGTTGGCGCTTTCCGGCGTAGGAATCAGGATGTTGGCCAGGTGGAACTCTTCAGACAGTTGCATTTTGCCCAGGTCCGACGCCAGGAAGTTCTTCACTTCCTGCTCTGAGACCTGAATGCGTTCGGCAACCCGACGCTGGCGTACACGGCTGATGACCATTTCGCGGCGAATCTGCTCACGTGCGTCGTCGTAGGACAGGCCGTCGCGAGTCAGGGCGGCGCGGAACTGCTCGACCGACATGTTGTTGCGCTGGGCAATGGTGCCGACAGCCTGGTTCAACTCTTCATCGGTAATGCGGATGCCGGAACGCTCGCCGATCTGCAATTGCAGGTTTTCGACGATCAGGCGCTCAAGTACCTGCTGCTCCAGCACGCTGGCCGGCGGCACGGCAGAGCCACGCTTGGCAATGGTTTGCTGAACTTCATGAACGCGTTGGTCCAGTTGGCTCTGCATGACCACGTCGTTGTCGACGATGGCCACCACTTTATCGATGGACTGTACGGCGGCGTTCGCCGCCGTACTCAGGAACAGCGCGCCCAGCATCAGCGGGCGCAGACAATCAGAAAGCTTGGTCTTCACGTTCACGATAACCTTGAATGCCTTTGTCGAGGAAGCTCTCTACCTTGGCGCCAGTCAGGCCGCCGAGTCCCTTCAGAACAATTTGGAGGAAGACGCCATGGTCGCCTTTTTCGTTTTGCGGTGCTTCCTGACTGAACTCGTCATAGGAAACAAAGTAACGGTTGATCAGGCGCAGTTTCCAGCAGCAGTTGTCGTACTCGAAGCCACCGAAGGCTTCCAGGGTACGGTTGCGGTTGTAGTCATACTGCCAACGGCTGATGGCGTTCCATTGCGGCACGATCGGCCAGATCACCGAGAAGTCGTGCTGTTCGATCTTGTAGTAATCCTTCACGTAGCCAGGCTGGCCGGGGACGCCGTAATCACCCCCACCCACGGTCCACTTACCAGTGTTCTGGTCATAACGGACCTGGTCATTGCGATAGCGATAGCCGGCGTTGATGACCTTGTTCGGGTTGTCTTCAGGCTGGTAGTGAAACATCGCGCTGCCCGAGCGAGGGCTGCGGCTGTCAGGGTCCCAGTTGTAGTCGGCGGTGGTACGCCAATCTCGGTTCCAGCGATATTCGTACTCCAGGGCGTAAGGCGAAACGTTTGCTTGGGTATCCTTGCGGGTTTTTGCATCGATACCCGGCAATTGAACTTCGCGGTCCTTGAAATAAAAGGCCTGGCCGACGCTGATACGTTGGCGTTCAAAGCCATTGTCTTCGATCCAGCGGCTGGTCACACCCAGGGACAGTTTGTTCTCGTCGCCAACACGGTCGGAGCCGGAGAAACGGTTGTCACGGAACAGCGACGAGTAGTTGAAGGTGTATTCGCTGGTATCAAATACCGGGATATCTTCTTGGTCGACCTCAGGCACGTACAGGTAGAACAGGCGCGGCTCGAGGGTCTGGCGGTAGTTTTTGCCGAAATACTGGGTATTGCGATCGAAGTACAGGCCGCTGTCGATGCTGGCGATCGGTACGCCGCGGTTCTGATTGCTGTCGAATGTTCCCTGGAGCCTGTCCTGTTCTGCGTTCTGACTGGCAATCTGAGCTTTGCCAGTGTTGTCCAGGTCCAGTTGGTACTGGGTGTACTGGTACTTGAGCTTCGGTGTCAGGAAGCCGTACGTCGCGTTCATCGGCAAGCTGACGGCGGGCGCGAGATTCAGGCGGTCACCAGTGGCGCGTGCCAGGCCTACAACGTTGGTGTCCAGTCGTGGGGTTACATTACCGTCTTCATCGGAGTAATTGCCCTTCTGCAGATCTCGGTCAAACCGCACGATTTCGGTGTTGTACGAAAAATTCAGACCGTTCGGATGATACGGCAGCGCACCATCAAAGGTGATCTCTGGCAAGCGGTCATACGGCGTAATGTTCGATACGGTCGCCAGTTGATAAGCCTGAGCGTTCACGCGAGCCACATAGTCGTCGCCACGATAGCTGACGGAACCTTGCTGGTTTACGAAGTCAGCACTTTTCACGCCAATCTGGTCGGTCTGCAGATCCTGGAAGTAATACGGATCGCTGATTTTGGTGTAGTCGACTTGCGTGAGTACTCGCGAGTCGAGACCACCCTTGTGCTGCCAGTTGTACATGTAGCGGGTTTTTTCGGCGTCGCTCTGCTTGTCGCGTTCGTCGCTTTCGTCGTTGAGGTACGCCGCGCCGAACTGGCCTTCGCTGGACTTGGTCAGGTAGCGGAATTCGCCTTCCATCAACAAGCCGTGCTTTTCCATGTAGCGCGGGTACAACGTGGCATCGTAGTTCGGCGCCAGGTTGAAGTAGTACGGGGTGACCAGCATGAAGCCGGTATCGCTGCCGGTGCCGATGGTCGGCGGCAGGAAGCCCGACTGGCGACGGTCGTCGATCGGGAAGTAGATGTACGGCGTGTACAGGACCGGAATGTCCTTGACTCGCAGCGTCACGTTGGTCGCCGTACCGAAACCGGTGGCCGGGTTCAGGGTGATGTTGTTGCCCTTGAGCTGCCAGGCGTTGCTGTTCGGTTCGCACGTGGTGTACGTACCATCCTTGAGCCGGATGATCGCGTTCTCGGCACGTTTGGCGTACAGCGCATTGCCGCGGATGCGGGATTTGTGCATCACGTATTCGGCGTTGTCGACCTTGGCTTCACCGGTGTCGAGCTGCACGTCGGCGTGGTCGCCGACGATCAGGGCACCGTTGTCGCGAATGCGCACGTTGCCGTTCAGTTCGCCACGGCTTTCGGCCTGATACAGGTTGGCTTCGTCGGCTTCGACCTGCATGCTGCCCTGACGCATGACAACGTCGCCGGCCAGGGTCGCAACTTGCTCATCCTGCTTATAGCGGGAGGCTTTTGCGCCGATAAAGGTTGGAGCGTCACTTTTATCCGTCTTGTCATCCATGCCAGGACGAATCGGTTCGATATAGGAACCGGAGCAATAAGGACCGGTTTCGGCCAATTGTGCGGCGGTAAGCTGCTCGCGGGGAACCCAGTCGAGGTGACTGTAGTCTGCGCTACGCGACTTCAGGCCACGGCCTTTGGATTCGGTGACCAGCACCGGCTTGGCGCCAGCGTCTTCGCTGGAACCGTTTTCGGCCGGGGCTTCGCCGGTGGCGGAAACTGCGCTGCCGTCATGGACGGGACGCGGTGGCAATGCAGCCGCCGGCGTCTTTGGCGCACAGTCCCAGGAACCCGAAGCAGAGACTGAGCAGTCAAACTGTTCCGCGGCGACCACGTAGGAAGTGGCAAGGGGTTGCAGCGCCAGCAAACTGCCGGTAACCAACAACGGAAATTTTTTACGAAACGCGGGGGATTTCAATGCCATCTTATTAGTCCGGGCTTCCTGCGTGCCATCTGCCCGCGGTGTGGGCCGCACGCCTCTCGATGGTCTGAAAAAGATGCTGGATAATAAAGCATGACCCGCTTGACGGCTAGCGCCGTCGGAGACCCTTGCAATGCCTGATCAAGATGTACGCTTGCAACACCTGAAAGTTTGGCTCGATGAACAATTGGCGACCCTTTTTGCCGAGCAGGGCTGGGGTGTCGTACCCCCGGCCACGTTGACTGCGGCCAGCAGCGACGCGAGTTTTCGGCGGTATTTCCGCTGGGAAGGCGGTGACAAAAGTTTCATCGTGATGGACGCGCCGCCGCCCCAGGAAAACTGCAAACCCTTCGTGGATATCGCCTTTTTGCTGGCGAAATCCGGAATAAATGTGCCGAAAATTTATGCCGAAGACCTCGAACGCGGCTTTCTTTTGCTCAATGACCTGGGCAACAAGACCTACCTGGACGTTATCGAAAGCGAAAACGCCGACGATTTGTTCAAGGATGCCCTGCAAGCGTTGCTGGCTTTCCAGCAGCTGCCGATGGTTGCGCCTCTGCCGAGCTATGACGTGGCCTTGCTTCGTCGCGAGCTGGAGTTGTTCCCCGAGTGGTACGTGAAGCGCGAGTTGGGCATCGAACTGGACGCGGCGCAGCAAGTGCTCTGGCAGCAGGTCAGCGAACTGTTGATCGACAGCGCCCTGGCACAGCCAAAAGTCCTGGTGCATCGCGACTACATGCCGCGCAACCTGATGCTCAGCGAACCCAATCCCGGTGTGCTGGACTTCCAGGATGCGGTGTATGGCCCGGTGACCTACGACGTGACCTGCCTGTTCAAGGACGCATTCCTCAGCTGGCCCGAGGAGCGCGTGCACGGCTGGCTCGAAAGCTACTGGCAACAAGCGGGTGCCCTCGGGATTCCGGTTCAGCCCGACTTCGAGGACTTCCTGCGTGCCAGCGACTTGATGGGCGTGCAACGTCACCTGAAAGTCATCGGCATTTTCGCGCGCATCTGCCATCGCGACGGCAAACCGCGTTACCTGGGTGATGTGCCACGTTTCTTTGCGTACATAGACGCGGTGATCGCGCGCCGCCCTGAACTGGCCGAGCTGGATGTGTTGCTGGCCAGTTTGCGTGCCGGAGTGAAAGCATGAAGGCAATGATTCTGGCCGCGGGCAAAGGCGAGCGCATGCGCCCGCTGACCCTGACCACGCCAAAACCGCTGGTTCGTGCAGGCGGCGTGCCGCTGATCGAGTATCACCTGCGAGCACTGGCCGCCGCCGGCTTCACCGACATTGTGATCAATCACGCCTGGCTCGGTCAGCAGATCGAAGACTATCTGGGCGATGGTTCGCGTTATGGCGTGAGCATTCAGTACTCGGCCGAAGGTGAACCCCTGGAAACCGGCGGCGGAATTTTCCGCGCGTTGCCATTGTTGGGGGATGAAGCGTTTGTCGTGGTCAACGGCGACATCTGGACCGATTACGACTTCAGCGTGCTGCATCAGCCCATCAACGGCCTGGCGCACCTGGTGCTGGTCAGCAACCCGCCCCATCATCCGGCCGGGGACTTTGGCCTGGTAGAAACGCGGGTGCTCGACGGTCAACCAGGGGCTGGCACCTTGACCTACAGCGGTATCGCCGTGTTGCATCCGCAGTTGTTCGACGGTTGCACCGAGGGGGCCTTCAAGCTCGCTCCACTGTTGCGCAAGGCCATGGCTGACGGGCAGGTGACCGGCGAGCAATTGAGGGGGCACTGGGTCGATGTCGGCACTCACGAGCGTCTGGCCGAAGTTGAAACATTAATAGAAGCGAGCCGCTGAGATGCTGTGGCCAGGGACTCTGATCGGAGCCGGAGCAGGCTTTGCCATAGCCAGCATTCCGGGGGCCATTCTCGGCGCGTTGTTGGGGCAGGCGCTGGACCGGCGCTTGCACCTGCAGAGTTGGGGGCATTTGCTGGAAAAGCTTGGTGGTCGTCCGGTGCTGCGCAACGATGAATTGCTCTTCGTGCTACTGGGACGTCTGGCGAAGTGCGACGGGCGGGTGGTGGATGGCCACATCCAGCAGGCCCGGGCGGAAATGCGCTCGCTGGAAATGTCCGAGCCGGCCCAGCGTCGAGCGATTGCCGCGTTCAATCGTGGCAAATCGGGCAATGACCGCCTGCGCGGTTATCTGCGTCGCCTGAGTGCCCAGCCCCATGCGGCGGAAGGTGTGTTGCGCGCCTGCTGGCGAATGGTCTGGGCCGATGGTCGTGCCGGCAGCAGTGAACGTCAATTGATCGGCCAATGGGGCAAATGGCTGGGCTGGACGCCCCATCAGGTGCAGGCGTTGGCCCACGACTATGAGCCGCAGAAACGGCCATTGGGCAACAGTGTGCCAAGTTATCAGGACGCGTTGAGGCTTTTGGGGGTGTCGGCCACCACTGAGCCGGCGCAGATCAAGCGTGCTTATCGGCGCCTGCTCAGTCGTCATCATCCGGACAAGATTGCCGGCAGTGGCGCGACGGCGACGCAGGTGCGTGAGGCCACCGAGCGAACGCGTGAACTGCATAATGCCTATACGCTGATTCGGGAGCGGCGGGATTTTCGCTAGCCTTGCGTCACCAGTGATACCGCCATCGCGAGCAAGCTCGCTCCCACAGGTTTGTGTCGTCCGCAATTTTGTGATCGGCATAAAACCTGTGGGAGTGTGGTTTGCCCGCGATGAAGGCGCCTCGGTCTGTCAGCCCGCCGGGTTCTGCGGATTCAACCAACCCCGCACCCGACGGAACAGTTGCTCCTGTTCGGCCTTGGTATCCGGCAACGCCTTGAGCGCGACCTGGCTGAATGCCGACGTTTTCACCCGTTTGTTGGCCTGTAGACGGGCTAGCGCCGCATTGCGATCCAGCGGCTTGTCCATGTAGAAGATGTCGGCGGTCGGCAGTTTCAGATTCGGCGCCAGCTCATCCAGCTCGGGTTTCGCTTGAGCAGGTGTCTGCGCTGCGACCATGAGGAAGCGCTCGACTTGCGAAGGCTGCTTCTCGCTTAAATAGCGCGCCGCCCAATAAGCGCCGGTGCCATGCCCCAACACCACGATACTGCGGGCGCTTTGCTGTTCGGCGAATGCAATCGCGGCGTCGATCCGGGCGAAGATGCGCTCGGCATCTGCCTTGGACTGTTCTTCGGTGGTTTCGGTGACGGCCTTGTCGGCCACATCGGCCTCGCCTCCGGCCACCTGTTCGATAGGGGCTGCGGTGGTCGAGTCTTTACTGCCGGTTTCGGCGGGCTTGGTAGCCGGCGCTGCTTCCACGGTTCGTGGCGCAATGGCGTCGCTTTGCAGGTCCGGCAAGGTGATACTCAGGCTGCTCCACTCGGCATCCGGTAATTTGCGCCGCAAAGGGCCGATCGCTTGCGGCCAGTCAACGGTTTCACCGGCGCCCGGGATGATAATCACCGCGCCTTTAGGTTCGGCGGTATTGGCCGGTTTCCACAAGGCCAGAAAGGTGTCGGAGCCTGCTTGCAGTTGTTGCTGTTCCTGAGCCGGGATTTTTCGCTCAAGTGCAGTCGCTTCTTCCTGACTACGCTCAGGCAGCGGCTGACGTTCGAGTGATTTTTCTTCGGCGGTTTTTTCCTCCGCGGCGGGCGCCGGGTCGGCCGCCTTGACGGAAAAAGCGCAAGGCAGGATCAGCGACAGGCACAATGCTGGCAGTGCCAGGCGGTAGACAGAGGGCATCGGGTATTCCAGGCCAGAAGTTGTTCCGGCAGCCTAATGGGTTGGTCAGTATTTGTCAGTGTGTGAGAGTTCAATGATGCTTTTTCGCTGCCTGTGGGTTATCGGCTGTTTGTGGTTTCCCTTGATGGGCTGGGCGTCCGCCGCGCCCCCGGCGCCCGCTGCCCAACTGTCCCCGGAACAACGGCACTGGCTGGCGCAGCAGGGCGAGTTGCGGGTCGGCGTGGTGTTGCAGGCGCCCTATGCGCAATACGATCGCCGCTTGCAGCGCCTGTCCGGGGTGAACGTCGAGTTGATGAAGTGGCTCGCAAAAAACCTCAATGTCGAACTGAGCTGGCGCAATTTTCCCGATCTTGAGCAATTGGAAGCCGCGGCCCGCGAGGGCGAAATCGACATCGCTCCGGGGTTGACCCAGACCCCTGGCGGGCTGCGCCTCTGGCAGTTTTCCGACCCCTACATGCGGGTGCCGCAATTGGTGGTCAGCGATCAGAAAAGCGCTGGCGCGGTCGAGCTGGAAAAACTCGACAGCCAGACCCGCGTCGCCGTGCGCATGCCCAGTGCCATCGCCGATTACCTGCGCAGCAACTACCCGCACCTGAATCTGCAAGGCGTACCGATGGAGCGCCAGGCATTGCAATTATTGGCGGGCCAGCAGGCGGCTTATGCGGTGGTCGATGAGGCGCAGCTGGGACGCTTGTCGGTCGAACCGGAGTTCGCCGGATTGGTGGTGGTGGGGGATGTCGGTCTGCCGCAGTTGCTGCGAGTGGCCACGCGCCGTGACAAACCGGAACTGGCGGGTATTGTCGAAAGTGCATTGCGGGCGATCCCGGCCAAGGATCTGGAGCAACTGCACAATCAATGGCTGCAGCCCAAGTATCCGCGGCTCACCGAGTCGCCGGGGTTTTGGCAGAACCTCTGCCTGCTGCTGGCCGTGCTGGCGATGAGTTGCATGGCCATCGTGGTCTGGCAGCGTCGCCAGCAGCACAACCTGGAGCAGCGCCTGTTGGCCGCGCAGGAAGACATTGCCTTGCGCGCCGCCAGCGAAGAGGCCTTGCGGCTCACCCAGTTTTCCATCGACCAGAGCACCGTCGGCATCCTCTGGGTCAACTGGGACAGCCATGTGCGCTACGCCAACCGCGCGGCGGAAAGCATGCTGGGCTATCCGGCCGGAGGGATCATCGATCGGCCCCTGATCGATTTCGAGCCCGGCCTGCACATGGACCGTTGGCTGAACCTGTGGAAGCGCGCCCGGGCCAGTGAGGAGGGCCCGCAAAGTTTCGAATCCAATTGCGTGCGGGCTGATGGCAGCATCCTGCCGGCCGATGTCTCGTTGAGTTTCTTGCGCTTTCGCGATGGCGAATACCTGGTGGTTTACCTCAACGATGTCACCGAGCGGCGCCGCGCCCTGGCGGCCTTGCAGGAAAGCGAGGCGCGGCTGCAAGGCATCGCCGCCAACGTTCCGGGACTGGTTTTCCGGCTGGAGCGGGCGCCAGTAACCGGTCAGATCGACTTTGCCTACATCAGCGAAGGCAGCGAAAGCCTGGTGGGTTACTCGCCGGCCACGCTGGCGCATCGCGATAAAGGCCTGCGCAGCCTCGTGCATCCGGATGACAAGGTCAGCTATCACCAGACCCAGGATCATGCGCTGGATACCGACAGCGACTGGTCGTGGCAGGGGCGAATCCTCACGCGTCAGGGCGAGCAGCGTTGGGCGGAAATCAAGGCCATCACCCGCCGGCTGGAAGACGGCGCCTATGTTTGGGACGGGATCGTCTGGGACATCAGCGAGAGCAAACGCATCGAAATTGAACTGGCCAGCTCCCGGGAACAACTGCGTGAGTTGTCCGCGCACCTGGAAAGCGTGCGCGAAGAAGAAAAAGCGCGCATTGCCCGGGAAGTTCACGACGAATTGGGGCAGATGCTCACCGTGTTGAAGCTGGAAACGTCCATGTGCGAACTGGCGTACGCCCAGCTCGACCCTGGTCTTAACGAGCGCTTGAACAGCATGAAGCGCTTGATCGCTCAGTTGTTTCAGCTGGTCCGTGATGTGGCCACGGCATTGCGGCCGCCGATTCTCGACGCAGGTATCGCCTCGGCCATTGAATGGCAGGCCCGCCGGTTCGAGGCGCGAACGCAGATCCCGTGTCTGGTGCAGGTGCCGGACAATTTGCCAGTGCTCAGCGATGCGAAGGCGATCGGCCTGTTTCGAATTCTTCAGGAGGCGCTGACCAATGTCATGCGGCACGCCCAGGCGCATACTGTTGAACTGACACTGACCCTTGAAGGCAACGAATTGTGTCTGACGGTCAGCGATGATGGCGTAGGATTTGTCGCCGCGCCTGGCAGGCCAACGTCCTTTGGGATCGTCGGCATGCGTGAGCGGGTGTTGATCCTGGGCGGCGAGTTGTCGCTGGAGAGTGAGCCGGGTGAGGGTACGACGTTAGAAGTGCGAGTGCCTCTGGACGAATCCTGAAGAATTTGTGGTGTCTGTGCTGACGCCTTCGCGAGCAAGCTCGCTCCCACAGGGGAACGTATTCCAAATGTGGGAGCGAGCCTGCTCGCGAATGATCTTGAACCTGGAGAAGAACGTGATCCGTGTACTGGTAGCCGAAGACCACACCATTGTCCGCGAAGGCATCAAGCAGTTGATCGGCCTGGCCAAGGACTTGCTGGTGGTGGGGGAGGCGAGCAATGGCGAGCAGTTGCTCGACACCTTGCGTAATGTGCCTTGCGAAGTGGTGTTGCTGGACATCTCCATGCCGGGCGTCAACGGCCTGGAAGCGATTCCGCGGATTCGCGCCCTGAACAATCCGCCGGCGATCCTGGTGCTGTCGATGCACGATGAGGCGCAAATGGCCGCCCGGGCGCTGAAGGTGGGGGCTGCCGGTTATGCGACCAAGGACAGCGACCCGGCACTGTTGCTGACGGCCATTCGCAAAGTGGCGTCAGGCGGGCGTTACATCGACCCGGAACTGGCCGACCGCATGGTTTTCGAGGTCGGTCTTACCGACTCGCGTCCATTGCACTCGTTGCTCTCCGAGCGCGAGTTTTCCGTGTTCGAACGCCTGGCCCAGGGCGCCAACGTAAACGACATCGCCCAGCAACTGGCGCTGAGCAGCAAGACCATCAGCACCCACAAGGCGCGGCTGATGCAGAAGCTCAACATCACCTCGCTGGCGGAACTGGTGAAGTACGCGATGGAACACAAGCTCCTCTAAAGCACATCGCTGTACCTGTGGGAGCGAGCTTGCTCGCGATAGCGGCGGGTCATTCAGCACCGATGTTGAATCTGATGCTGCCATCGCGAGCAAGCTCGCTCCCACAGGGATCTCCATCAAGTATCCGATTACCGGCATATCCAAAAGCGACATGTTTTTGCAGCGGCTTTGCCGATTCTTGCGGCTTGCAGCTTGAAGCGTGCTGCTGCCCTATCCATCCCCGCCATCCTTGTAGGGAAATCCCTACCCCCAACCTTCCATCCGGCTGAGGCGAATCTCTCTTGCGCCCCGATTTGCGTGGTCCCCAGCGTCCACTAGGCTTAACCCCACAGCAGTCATCAATAACAAAGGTGTGGGTATGAGCCAGGTCGATTCAAGCGCAGGGGCCAATGATGTTCTGGTCAGCTTTCGTGGAGTGCAAAAGAGCTACGACGGCGAGAACCTGATCGTCAAGGACCTCAACCTGGACATTCGCAAGGGCGAATTCCTCACATTGCTCGGGCCGTCCGGCTCCGGCAAGACCACCAGCCTGATGATGCTCGCCGGCTTCGAAACGCCGACCGCGGGCGAAATCCTGTTGGCCGGGCGCGCCATCAACAACGTGCCGCCGCACAAGCGTGACATCGGCATGGTGTTCCAGAACTACGCGTTGTTCCCGCACATGACGGTGGCCGAGAACCTGGCGTTCCCGCTGACCGTGCGTGGCATGAACAAGAGCGACGTCAGTGCACGGGTCAAGCGCGTGCTGAGCATGGTCCAGCTCGATGCCTTCGCCCAGCGCTACCCGGCGCAGCTCTCCGGTGGTCAGCAACAGCGTGTGGCATTGGCCCGCGCGCTGGTGTTCGAGCCGCAACTGGTGCTGATGGACGAACCCCTCGGCGCACTCGACAAGCAGCTGCGTGAACACATGCAGATGGAGATCAAGCACCTGCACCAGCGCCTGGGCGTGACTGTGGTCTACGTGACCCACGATCAGGGCGAAGCCTTGACCATGTCCGACCGCGTGGCGGTGTTCCATCAGGGCGAAATCCAGCAGATCGCTCCGCCGCGCACCCTCTACGAAGAGCCGAAAAACACCTTCGTCGCCAACTTCATCGGCGAGAACAACCGCCTCAATGGCCGCCTGCACAGCCAAACCGGCGACCGTTGCATTGTGGAACTCGGGCGCGGTGAGAAGGTGGAAGCCTTGGCGGTCAACGTTGGCCAGACCGGCGAGCCGGTGACCCTGTCCATTCGTCCGGAGCGAGTGAGCCTCAACGGCTCCAGCGACCAATGCGTCAACCGCTTCTCCGGGCGAGTCGAGGAATTCATCTATCTGGGCGACCACGTCCGGGTTCGCATGGAAGTCTGCGGCAAGACCGACTTCTTCGTGAAACAGCCAATTGCCGAGCTTGATCCCTCGCTCGCCGTCGGCGATGTGGTACCGCTTGGCTGGCAGGTCGAGCACGTTCGCGCGCTCGATCCACTTTTAGAGGCGCATTGATCGCCCCGGCAACACCAACACCAACCCTGCACGTGGAGAGAACAATAAATGTTGAGATCCCTGAAATTCACCGCTTTGGCACTGGGCATGATGGGCGCGGCACACGCAATGGCGGCCGGCCCGGATCTGACCGTGGTGTCCTTTGGCGGTGCGAACAAGGCGGCTCAGGTCAAAGCCTTCTACGCACCTTGGGAAGCGGCAGGCAATGGCAAGATCGTGGCCGGCGAGTACAACGGCGAAATGGCCAAGGTCAAGGCCATGGTCGACACCAAGAGCGTGTCCTGGGATCTGGTAGAGGTTGAATCGCCGGAACTGTCCCGTGGTTGCGACGAAGACATGTTCGAGCAACTGGACCCGGCGCTGTTCGGCAAGACCGAAGACTACGTCAAGGGCGCCATCCAGCCTTGCGGCGTGGGTTTCTTCGTGTGGTCGACCGTGCTGGCCTACAACGCCGACAAACTGAAATCCGCACCGACCAGCTGGGTGGACTTCTGGGACACCAAGCAGTTCCCGGGCAAGCGTGGCCTGCGTAAGGGCGCCAAGTACACCCTGGAATTCGCACTGATGGCCGACGGCGTTGCGCCGAAAGACGTCTACAAAGTGCTGGCTGGCAAGGACGGTCAGGACCGCGCGTTCAAGAAGCTCGATGAGCTCAAGCCGAACATCCAGTGGTGGGAAGCTGGCGCACAACCGCCGCAATACCTCGCTTCCGGTGACGTGGTCATGAGTTCGGCCTACAACGGTCGTATCGCTGCCGTGCAGAAAGAAAGCAACCTGAAAGTCGTGTGGAACGGCGGCATCTACGACTTTGACGCATGGGCCATTCCAAAAGGTCTGGATGCCAAACGTGCCGAAGCGGCGAAGAAATTCATCGCCTTCTCGGTACAGCCACAGCAGCAGAAGACCTACTCGGAAAACATCGCCTACGGCCCGGCCAACACCCAAGCCGTGCCGCTGCTGGCCAAGGATGTTCTGAAAGACATGCCGACCACCCCGGAAAACATTGCCAACCAGGTGCAGATCGACGTCAGCTTCTGGGCTGACAACGGCGAGCAACTGGAGCAGCGCTTCAATTCCTGGGCTGCGAAATAAGCAGAGGGCTCGCCCTCCTGTGAGGGCGAGCTTTTGTGGCGAGGGGGCTTGCCCCCGTTCGGCTGCGTAGCAGTCGTAAAACCATTGCATGCGGTGCATCTGATGCATCGGGAATGCAGGTTTCGGGGTCGCTACGCGACCCAACGGGGGCAAGCCCCCTCGCCACAAGTTCGCTCCCACATTACCGATTGATCAAAGATTTGCGGAGTACGTCATGGCTATCGCCGTTCCCCTGAACGAGGGCACCAGCCCCACCTTGAAGCAGCGGCTCAAGCACGCCGAGCGGGTCAACCGCTGGAAGGCCCAGGCGTTGATCGCGCCGCTGGTGCTGTTTCTGTTGCTGGTGTTCCTGGTGCCGATCGTGGCGCTGCTCTACAAAAGCGTTGGCAACCCGGAAGTGGTCGGCGGCATGCCGCGCACCGTGACTGCCATCGCCAGTTGGGATGGCCGAGGCCTGCCCGCTGAACCGGTTTACAAAGCTGCGGCCGAAGACCTCGCCGAGGCTCGCAAGAATCAGACCCTGGGCGATCTGTCCAAGCGCCTGAACATGGAACTGGCCGGCTATCGCAGCCTGCTGACCAAAACGGCCCGCGCCTTGCCGCTTGCCACTGAACCGGCCTCCTATAAAGAAGCGCTGGAAGGCCTCGATGAGCGTTGGGGCGACCCGGCCTACTGGCAAGCGGTGCGCCGCAACACCAGCAGCATCACCCCGTATTACCTGCTGGCGGCTGTCGATCACCGCATCGACGACCTCGGCGAAATCGCCCCGGCCACCCCGGATCAGGCAATCTACCTCGACATCTTCGCCCGCACCTTCTGGATGGGCCTGATCATCACCGTGATCTGCCTGGTGCTGGCGTATCCTCTGGCTTACCTGCTGGCGAACCTGCCATCGCGCCAGAGCAACCTGCTGATGATTCTGGTGCTGTTGCCGTTCTGGACCTCGATCCTGGTACGAGTCGCGGCGTGGATCGTGTTGCTGCAATCGGGTGGCCTGATCAACAGCGGCCTGATGGCCATGGGCATCATCGATAAGCCGATCGAGTTGGTGTTCAACCGCGTCGGTGTCTACATCTCGATGGTGCACATCCTGCTGCCGTTCATGATCCTGCCGATCTACAGCGTGATGAAAGGCATCTCGCCGACCTACATGCGTGCCGCGATTTCCCTCGGCTGCCATCCGTTCGCCAGCTTCTGGCGGGTGTACTTCCCGCAGACCTATGCCGGTGTCGGCGCCGGTTGCCTGTTGGTGTTCATCCTCGCCATCGGCTACTACATCACCCCGGCATTGCTGGGCAGCCCGAACGATCAGATGGTCAGCTACTTCGTCGCCTTCTACACCAACACCAGCATCAACTGGGGCATGGCGACCGCACTTGGTGGGCTGCTGTTGCTCGCGACGGTCGTGCTTTATCTGATTTACAGCTGGCTGGTAGGCGCAAGCCGCCTGCGCCTGAGCTAAGGGGAGAACGAAATGCTGAGTCCTTATATGTCGCCCATCGAACGGGTGTGGTTCTACAGCTTGCGGATTCTCTGCGGCTTGATTCTGTTGTTCCTGATCCTGCCGGTGCTGGTGATCATTCCGCTGTCGTTCAACTCCGGCAGTTTCCTGGTGTACCCGCTGCAAGGCTTCTCATTGCAGTGGTATCACGATTTCTTCGCCTCGGCGGAATGGATGCGCGCCCTGAAGAACAGCATCATCGTCGCCCCGGCGGCTACGGTGCTGGCCATGGTCTTCGGTACGCTGGCGGCCATCGGCCTGACCCGTGGCGACTTTCCCGGCAAGGCGCTGGTGATGGCGCTGGTGATTTCACCGATGGTGGTGCCGGTGGTGATCATCGGTGTGGCCAGTTATCTGTTCTTTGCTCCGTTGGGATTGGGTAACAGCTTCTTCTCGCTGATCGTGGTGCATGCGGTGTTGGGTGTGCCGTTCGTGATCATTACAGTGTCGGCGACCTTGCAGGGGTTCAACCACAACCTGGTACGGGCTGCTGCGAGCCTGGGCGCTTCGCCGCTGACCACGTTCCGCCGGGTGACCTTGCCACTGATTGCGCCGGGCGTGATCTCCGGGGCGCTGTTTGCCTTTGCGACTTCGTTCGATGAAGTGGTGGTGACGCTGTTCCTCGCCGGCCCAGAGCAAGCGACCCTGCCACGGCAGATGTTCAGCGGCATCCGCGAAAACCTCAGCCCGACCATCGCCGCGGCCGCGACGCTGCTGATTGCCTTCTCGGTGATCCTGTTGCTGACCCTGGAATGGTTGCGTGGGCGTAGCGAGAAACTGCGAACTGCCCAGGTCTGAAGCCACACACCGATCCACTGCAACTTGTAGGAGCGAGCTTGCTCGCGATGGTCGCCAACGATAACGCGGGCCTTCTGAATGCCCGCGTCGCTCTCAGGTTCATCGCGAGCAGGCTCGCTCCTACAGGTGTTTTGTGTGGTTTCGGGACTCTCCGGTCATTCATGACCTGAATACCAGCCAACTCCAAATCCCCAGCTACTATTGTGCCCAGCTCCCCTATCTATAAGAGGCTGCGCACATGAGTCTTTCCTCTTTCAAAATCGCTCACAAACTGATCACCGGCGCAGGTGCCATCGAGCAGCTGGCCGCTGAGCTGACACGCCTGGACATCGACAATCCGCTGATCGTCACCGACGTCGCCCTGGTCAAGTCCGGCACGGTAGAACTGGCACTGGCGCAGTTGGGTGACCGCTCCTACGAAATCTTCGACCGTGTGCTGCCGGACCCGGAAATCGCCATCGTCGAAGATTGCATGCAGGTTTACCGCGACGGCGGGCATGATGGGCTGATCGGCCTGGGCGGCGGGAGTGCCATCGACATTGCCAAGAGCGTGGCAGCCTACGCCGGGTACCACGGTGCGCTGGAGGATCTGTTCGGTATCGATCAGGTCCCGCGCAAAGGTCCGCCGCTGATCGCCATCCCGACCACCGCCGGCACCGGCTCGGAAGTGACCAACGTCGCCATCCTTTCCGACAAGGTCGCGCAACTGAAGAAGGGCATTGTCAGCGACTACCTGTTGCCGGACGTGGCGCTGGTCAGTCCGCAAATGACCCTGACCTGTCCACGCAGCGTCACGGCGGCCAGCGGCGTCGATGCACTGGTGCACGCTATCGAGTCTTATCTGTCGGTCAACGCCTCGCCGATTACCGATTCCCTGGCTATCGGCGCCATCAAGCTGATCGCCAAGGCTTTGCCCAAGGCCTACGCCAACCCGTCGAACCTGCAAGCCCGGGAAGACATGGCCACTGCCAGCCTGATGGCCGGCATGGCGTTCGGTAACGCCGGCGTTGGCGCGGTGCATGCGCTGGCGTATCCGCTGGGCGGGCGCTTCAACATTGCCCATGGGGTCAGCAATGCCTTGCTACTGCCCTATGTCATGACCTGGAACAAGATGGCCTGCATCGAACGCATGCAGGATATCGCCGAGGCCATGGGCGTGAAGACCGCTCATTTGAGTCTCAACGAAGCGGCCGACAAAGCCGTGCAAGCCATGACCGAACTGTGTGCCGCCGTGGAAATTCCCCAGGGCCTGCGCAGTTTCGGTGTGCCCGAGGACGCCATCCCGTCCATGGCCGTGGAAGCGGCGGGGATCGAGCGCTTGATGCGCAACAATCCACGCAAGTTGAGTGCCGTCGATATCGAAAAGATCTATCGCTCGGCGTACTAGAGCCATTGCCGTTGATGGATGATGGCAAGGTCCAATCATCGCGCTCACGGTGCGCGCGTCAAAGCATGAGGTATACAATGCGCGCCATCGTGATTCTGCTCAGTAAAGGTGCGTCATGCAGCCCTTCGTAATTGCTCCGTCGATTCTCTCCGCCGACTTCGCCCGCCTGGGTGAAGAAGTGGACAACGTCCTGGCCGCCGGCGCCGACTTCGTGCACTTCGATGTCATGGACAACCATTACGTGCCAAACCTGACCATCGGCCCGATGGTTTGCTCGGCACTGCGCAAGTACGGCGTGACCGCGCCGATCGACGCGCACCTGATGGTCAGCCCGGTGGACCGCATCGTGGGCGACTTCATCGAAGCCGGCGCGACTTACATCACCTTCCACCCGGAAGCCACCCAACACGTCGACCGTTCCCTGCAACTGATCCGCGAAGGCGGCTGCAAGTCGGGCCTGGTGTTCAACCCGGCAACCCCGCTGGACGTGCTCAAGTACGTGATGGACAAGGTCGACATGATCCTGCTGATGAGCGTCAACCCGGGCTTCGGCGGGCAGAAGTTCATCCCTGGCACCCTCGACAAATTGCGCGAAGCGCGGGCGCTGATCGATGCTTCGGGCCGTGACATTCGCCTGGAAATCGACGGCGGCGTGAACGTGAACAACATTCGCGAAATCGCTGCGGCTGGCGCTGACACCTTCGTCGCCGGCTCGGCCATCTTCAATGCGCCGAACTATCAGGAAGTCATCGACAAGATGCGTTCCGAACTGGCGCTGGCTCGCCCATGAGTGGTTTTGAGCAGCTGTTCCCGGGGCAACTGCCGCGGCTGGTGATGTTCGATCTGGACGGTACGTTGATCGACTCGGTCCCGGACCTGGCAGTGGCTGTGGACAAGATGCTGCTCAAACTCGGTCGCCAATCCGCCGGTCTGGAAGCGGTGCGTGAATGGGTCGGCAATGGCGCGCCGGTGCTGGTGCGTCGGGCGCTGGCTGGCGGTCTTGATCATGCTGCGGTCGATAACGACGAGGCCGAACGGGCGCTGGAGTATTTCATGCAGGCTTATGGCGAGAGCCATGAGTTGACTGTGGTTTACCCCGGCGTTCGCGACACCCTCAAATGGCTGCAGAAGCAGGGCGTCGAGATGGCGCTGATCACCAACAAGCCGGAGCGTTTCGTCGCGCCGCTGCTGGATCAGATGAAAATCGGCCGTTATTTCCGCTGGATCATCGGCGGTGACACCCTGCCACAGAAAAAACCCGATCCGGCCGCTCTGTTCTTCGTGATGAAAATGGCCAATATTCCGGCTTCGCAATCGTTGTTCGTCGGCGATTCGCGTAGCGACGTGCAGGCAGCGAAGGCGGCGGGAGTCAAGTGCGTAGCCCTGAGCTACGGCTATAACCACGGCCGACCGATCGCGGAAGAATCGCCGGCGCTGGTGATCGACGACCTGCGCAAACTAATTCCCGGTTGCCTGGATCCGGCCGCTGAGATAACGTTGGCCGACGCTGTCAAACCCCCTTCTGGAAACGCCATCGTGGTGGTCACTCGCAAACTCTGGATGAAAGTCATCAAGGCCCTGGCCCGCTGGCGTTGGCGCGCCTGACTTGATCCTGGCCGGTTTCCGGCGCGTTTGCATACCTGACTGTTCGATCCTCAAGCCACGAGGCACCTCATGATCCGCGAAGAATTCCTGCGTTTGGCCGCTGCCGGCTACAACCGCATCCCGCTTGCCTGCGAAACCCTGGCCGACTTCGACACACCGCTGTCGATCTACCTGAAGCTGGCCGACGAGCCCAATTCCTACTTGCTGGAGTCCGTACAGGGTGGCGAGAAGTGGGGCCGGTACTCGATCATCGGCCTGCCGTGCCGTACCGTGCTGCGGGTTCACGATCATCACGTCAGCGTGACCGTCGATGGCGTCGAGACCGAAAGCCACGATGTGGAAGACCCGCTGGCCTTCGTCGAAACCTTCAAGGCTCGCTATAACGTGCCGACCATTGCCGGCCTGCCGCGCTTCAACGGCGGCCTCGTGGGTTACTTCGGCTATGACTGCGTGCGTTATGTGGAAAAGCGCTTGGGCAAGTGCCCGAACCCGGACCCGCTGGGCGTACCGGACATTCTGCTGATGGTGTCCGACGCCGTGGTGGTGTTCGACAACCTGGCCGGCAAGATGCACGCCATCGTCCTGGCCGACCCGTCCCAGAATGACGCCTTCGAGCAAGGTCAGGCACGCCTGGAAGAGTTGCTGGAAAGACTCCGTCAACCAATCACTCCACGCCGTGGCCTGGACTTCAGCAAGCAACAATCGGCTGACCCGGTGTTCCGCTCCAGTTTCACCCAGGACGATTACGAAAAAGCCGTCGACACCATCAAGGAATACATCCTGGCTGGCGACTGCATGCAGGTCGTGCCGTCCCAGCGCATGTCGATCGATTTCAAGGCGGCGCCGATCGATCTGTATCGCGCGCTACGCTGCTTCAACCCGACGCCTTACATGTACTTCTTCAACTTCGGCGACTTCCACGTCGTCGGCAGTTCACCGGAAGTATTGGTGCGGGTCGAAGACAACCTGATCACCGTGCGCCCGATTGCCGGCACACGTCCGCGGGGAGCCAATGAAGAGGCAGACCTGGCGCTGGAAGAAGACCTGCTGTCGGACGACAAGGAAATCGCCGAACACTTGATGCTGATCGACCTCGGTCGAAACGACACCGGTCGCGTATCGGAAATCGGCTCGGTGAAGCTCACCGAGAAAATGGTCATCGAGCGTTATTCCAACGTGATGCACATTGTGTCCAACGTCACCGGGCAACTGAAAGCCGGGCTGACGGCCATGGACGCACTGCGGGCGATTCTGCCGGCAGGCACCTTGTCCGGTGCGCCGAAGATTCGCGCGATGGAAATCATCGACGAACTGGAGCCGGTCAAGCGTGGCGTCTACGGTGGTGCGGTCGGTTACTTTGCCTGGAACGGCAACATGGACACCGCCATTGCGATCCGCACGGCGGTGATCAAGAACGGCGAGCTGCATGTACAGGCCGGTGGCGGCATCGTCGCCGACTCGGTGCCGGCGCTGGAATGGGAAGAAACCCTGAACAAGCGCCGCGCGATGTTCCGCGCCGTTGCCCTGGCCGAACAGACCCCGAATACCTGACTCCACGCAAAACCTACTGTAGGAGCTAGCTTGCTAGCGAAGGAGTGTCAGCAACACAGTGTCGACTGACACTCCTTCGCTAGCAAGCTAGCTCCTACAGGGGATTTGCGGACACCAAAAAAACGCGGGCCTGTGAGGGCGCCGCGTTTTTTATTGCCTGCACATCAGAAGTCCAGCGCAACACCTACGTTGATGCCTTGTTGGGTGAAGTCGTCGTCCTTGCGAATGTTATAGCTGGCGCGCAGTGCCAGGTCCTTGGTGAGGTTGTGGCTCACCCCCAGGTTCACACGTTGCAAGTGACTTTGCGGGGTGTAGCCTTCCAGCGTGAACTGGTTGTTCGGCAGGCTGTTGAGGTTGATGTCCACGTCCTGGGTGTCGTCGTTGTACTCACGCTCGATTGCCGCTTCGCCGAACACCTGGGTTTGCGGGGTGATCTGGTATTTGCCCTGCAGGCCAGCGCCCAGGCGCCGGGAAATACGCTCCTGATCGGCAAAGGTCAGCGCCGTGGAATTGTTGCCGTCCTCCGAGTAACCATCGACTTGTACCTTGGAGAAGTCGGCGCTGACAAACGGCGACAGGTGCCATGGGCTGCTGGCTTGTTGCGCAATGTCGTAACCCACGCGTGCGCTGAAGGCTTCGACGTATCCGCTGGTATCGCCTTTTTCGCCGCGTTCGTTGACGCCCAGTTGGAATTTACGCTTGAGGCTGTCGTAATCCAGATGCCCGGCCGTCAACGCTGCGTCAGCCCACACACGGTTTTGCTGGTACTGGGCGAATGCCGTGCCCAGGTAAGTGTTGAGCTTGTAGTCGGAGTCGTTGTTGCCGGCTTCGAGTTCCTGGTTATAGAAACCGGCGACCAGACCAACACGCCAGGCATCGTCGAGACGATAGCTGCCGCCGATGTTCAGGTTGGCGCCGTTGCCGTCGGCGCTTGCCACGCTGTCCTGACCGTCAAAGTCCTGATGCTGTCCGCCGCCGGAAACAATGGCTCGCCATTGGCCGACACCTTGCCAGTTTTCCCAATCGGCCAGCCACTGGTTGCGCAATTCATCCTGATGCGCGCGCACGGTGCCCTGGGCCATTTCCGGCAACAGGGTCAGCTCCCACGGCGCCGCCAGCAGGGAGTACGCGTAATCGGCGATCAGGCGCTGCCCGGCTTCGGTGGGGTGCACCGAGTCGTTGTAGATCAGCTTGGTCGGGTCCGGCGTGGCGCTGTTGATGCCGTAGCGGGCGTTCTCGGTGCAACCGTTGCCGCTGAAGCAGGTGGTGATGAGGTTCTGGTCGGTGGCCAGGCCAAACTGTGCCGGGTTGGCGAACGTCTCTTTGAGCAATACCGGAATGTTCAGCGGGATGACTTCGGCATTGATGTTTTGCAGTCGGCTTACCAGTTCAGTGTTGAACTGGGCGCTGAGCTGGGACGTGAACGCTTGCAGCGGGGTGCCGTTGAATGCGGGGGTAAAGCCGATATCGGGTAGCAACCAGACCATGACGTATCTGGCGCCGGCGGTTTGCAGCGTCTGCACGCTATCGGCCAGGCGGTCGGCGGCGGCACTGGCCTGTGGCAGGCTGGTGACGCGTCCTTGCAAGAAGTCGTTACCGCCACCTGACAGGTAATACAGTGCGTTCGGGTCGGCACGGAAGTTATTGGATGGAAGATAGCCGGCCCGGGTGCGTTCGCCGGTGGCGGAGGTGCTGGTAATCGAATCAAGAATCTGGTCGGTACGGTAGCCGCCTACAGCCCAGTTGTTACCATCGGGCTGGCCGTTGTTGGCGCGTACCGCCGAAGATGATGAAGCGGTCTGGTCCGCCGAGAACCCCAGTTTTCCGCCCAGAATCTGTGTGGAGTTGAGCGAGCGGACTTCGCCGCTGCCATCCAGGTACACCGGCCCGGTCCGGTTGGTGAAGCGCTGCGTCGCCCCGGCAGGCCCGCCCGTGTCGGCAAAGGTCCCTGCATCGTTGAGGCTGTCCCCGAAGACAACGAAATTTGTATAAGGATTAGGTGCGGCGTTCGCCTGGGCGCATGCGATCGCGAGCAAGCATCCTGCGAGCGGTACAAACAACGTCTGTTTGATCATGAGCAAGTCCGTTTATTTATTGTTTTAGTGAACGAAACGACAGTACCAAAAACTTCCGGCCTTTTGCCATCTGTCGCGAAGCCTTTGATAGTTTCGCGGGCAGCACCCCCGGCGATATTGCGCGCTCTGCCCAGCTAAGTTACTGTGCCGGGACGTACGAACGAGACCTTCCCCGTGTTGATCATCAGTAAACTCCTGGATCAAGTCATCAAGGCACACGCCCGCTGGCGTTGGCGCGCCTGAATTCTTTTGCCGGCTTCGCCGGACCTGTACCGCTTTGCCTTCTTTACCTGTTTGAAATGCCGCTTTGCTGGCGCTACACCGGCACCTGACAAAGTGCAGCGCTCTGCGGGTAAATCATTCGAAGGCCATCTTTAAAGTCAGTGAATTCAAGAGGTTCTTAACGCCATGTTGCTGATGATCGATAACTACGACTCCTTTACCTACAACGTTGTGCAGTACCTGGGCGAGCTCGGCTCCCAGGTTAAAGTCGTGCGCAACGATGAACTGACCATCGCTGAAATCGAAGCCCTCAACCCTGAACGCATCGTTGTGTCCCCCGGTCCTTGCACCCCGACCGAAGCCGGCATCTCGATTGAAGCGATCAAGCATTTCGCCGGCAAGCTACCGATTCTTGGCGTCTGCCTCGGCCACCAATCCATCGGCCAGGCTTTTGGCGGTGATGTGGTGCGCGCCCGCCAAGTGATGCATGGTAAGACTAGCCCGGTATTTCACGAGGACAAGGGTGTATTCGAAGGCCTGAATCGTCCGCTGACGGTGACCCGCTATCATTCGTTGATCGTCAAGCGCGAAACCCTGCCCGATTGCCTGGAGCTGACGGCCTGGACCCAGCTCGAAGACGGCTCGGTCGACGAGATCATGGGCCTGCGTCACAAGACCCTGAACATCGAGGGCGTGCAGTTTCACCCGGAATCGATCCTCACCGAGCAGGGCCACGAACTGTTCGCCAACTTCCTCAAACAAACCGGCGGCACGCGCTAAGGACTTTTCATGAATATCAAGACAGCCCTGAGCCGCATCGTCGATCACCTCGACCTCAGTACCGATGAAATGCGCGACGTCATGCGCGAAATCATGACCGGGCAATGCACTGACGCGCAGATCGGCGCGTTCATGATGGCCATGCGCATGAAGAGCGAAAGCATCGACGAAATCGTCGGTGCCGTGTCGGTGATGCGCGAACTGGCGGACAAGGTCGAACTCAAGACCCTCGACGGTGTGGTCGATGTGGTGGGCACCGGCGGTGACGGCGCCAATATCTTCAACGTGTCGACCGCTTCCGCTTTCGTGGTTTCGGCGGCCGGTTGTACGGTCGCCAAACACGGCAACCGTGCAGTCTCGGGCAAGAGCGGCAGTGCCGACCTGCTGGAGGCGGCCGGTATCTATCTGAACCTGACGCCGGTGCAGGTGGCGCGCTGTATTGACAATGTTGGTATTGGTTTCATGTTTGCCCAGACTCACCACAGCGCGATGAAGTACGCCGCCGGCCCGCGTCGGGATCTGGGTCTGCGTACTTTGTTTAACATGCTCGGCCCGCTTACGAATCCGGCCGGTGTGAAGCATCAGGTGGTCGGCGTATTTACCCAGGCCTTGTGCCGGCCGCTGGCGGAAGTGTTGCAGCGCCTGGGCAGCAAGCATGTGCTGGTGGTGCATTCGAAGGATGGCCTGGACGAATTCAGCCTGGCCGCGCCGACCTTTGTCGCTGAACTGAAGGACGGCCAGGTCACCGAGTATTGGGTCGAACCGGAAGACCTGGGCATGAAGAGCCAGAGCCTGCATGGCTTGGCCGTGGAAAGCCCGGCGGCTTCCCTGGAACTGATTCGCGATGCCCTGGGCAAGCGCAAGACCGAGAACGGTCAGAAAGCGGCCGAGATGATCGTGCTCAATGCCGGTGCCGCACTATACGCGGCCGACCTTGCCAGCAGCCTGAAAGAAGGCGTTGCCTTGGCGCACGATGCGCTGCACACCGGCCTCGCTCGAGAAAAGCTTGAGGAGCTGGGTGCATTTACCGCGGTATTCAAAGTGGAGAATGAGGGATGAGTGTACCGACGGTTCTGGAAAAGATTCTGGCGCGCAAGGTTGAGGAAGTCGCCGAGCGTAGCGCTCGCGTCAGCCTCGCCGAGCTGGAAAATCTGGCCAAGGCGGCCGATGCACCCCGAGGTTTTGCCAAGGCGTTGCTGGCCCAGGCCAAGTTGAAGCAACCGGCAGTCATTGCAGAAATCAAGAAAGCCTCGCCGAGCAAAGGCGTGATCCGCGAGAACTTCGTTCCCGCCGACATCGCCAGAAGCTACGAGAAGGGCGGTGCGACCTGCCTGTCGGTGCTCACCGATATCGATTATTTCCAGGGCGCTGATACCTACCTGCAACAGGCACGTGCCGCGTGCAACCTGCCGGTGATCCGCAAGGACTTCATGATCGATCCGTACCAGATCGTCGAAGCCCGGGCCCTGGGGGCCGATTGCGTGCTCTTGATCGTTTCCGCGCTGGATGACGTGAAAATGGCCGAGCTGGCAGCCGTGGCCAAAAGCGTCAACCTCGATGTGCTGGTGGAAGTCCACGACGGCGACGAACTGGAGCGGGCCTTGAAAACCCTCGATACTCCGCTGGTTGGCGTGAACAACCGTAACCTGCACACCTTCGATGTCAGCCTGGAAACCACCCTCGACCTGTTGCCGCGTATCCCGCGTGATCGGCTGGTGATCACCGAGAGCGGCATCCTCAACCGCGCCGATGTCGAGCTGATGGAAATCAGCGACGTCTACGCGTTCCTGGTCGGTGAAGCCTTCATGCGTGCCGAAAGCCCGGGTACCGAGTTGCAGCGTCTGTTCTTCCCTGAGCGCGGCGTGCCTGTCAGCGGCTCAACCCTAGACTAAAAAGCATCGCGAGCAAGCTCGCTCCCACAGGGTTTGATGGTGGCCACAAAATCTATGAGCTGCCGGGATCAAATGTGGGAGCGAGCTTGCTCGCGATAGCGGCATAAGAAGCACCACAGACTTTATGTCCTACGGAATACCTTATGACCTCACCTATTTCCCTGACCATCGAAGCCGGCCTGCAAGCCGAACAGGACTTGCTGGCATCGGTATGCGCCGGCGACGCAGAGTTCGGCCTGCTGTTCTGGCAGCCGAGCGATCGGGCGCTGGTCATGCCGCGCCGTTTGAACCGCCTGCCCGGTTTCGAGGCTGCATGTGAAGTGTCGGCGGCGGCAGGTTGGCCGGTGTTGTTGCGTGAAACCGGTGGCGAGCCGGTGCCGCAATCGGCCTCGACCATCAACATCGCACTGGTTTACGCGCCGCCGCGCAGCGAAGGGGATCTGAATCGCATCGAAACCGGTTACCACCGTTTGTGCGATCCGATTTGTCAGTTGCTGGATGAGTTGGGTGGTAGTTCGTCCCTGGGTGAAATCGAAGGCGCTTTCTGTGACGGTCGCTTCAACGTCAACCTCGATGGACGCAAAATGGTCGGAACCGCCCAGCGCTGGCGCCAGAGTCAGGGTGGGCAGCGCCCGGTAGGACTGGTGCACGGAGCGATGCTGATCGATAACGAGCGAGCGTCAATGGTCGCCGCGGTCAATCGTTTCAACGAGGCCTGCGATCTGGAGCAACGGGTACGCGCCGAAAGCCACATCGCGCTGCATGAGAAGTTCGCGGCACCCAATGCACTGGCACGTCTGGACGAACTCTACCGGTTGATGCTGGCGCAGATGTTCAGCGGCTAGGTTTTCGAGCTTATCGCGTACCGAAGACCACCATGGTCTTGCCTTTGACGTCCACCAGGTTGCGTTCTTCAAGATCCTTGAGCACGCGACCGACCATCTCCCGCGAACAACCGACAATCCGCCCGATTTCCTGGCGGGTCACCTTGATTTGCATGCCATCGGGGTGCGTCATGGCGTCTGGCTGTTTGCACAGCTCCAGCAGACAGCGTGCGACTCGACCGGTTACATCAAAGAATGCCAGGTCACCGACCTTGCGCGTAGTGTTGCGCAGGCGCTGTGCGATTTGTCCGCTGAGGACGTAAAGAATATCCGGATCCTGCAGGGACAACTCGCGGAATTTCGCGTAGCTGATTTCTGCGACTTCGCATTCAACCTTGGCCCGCACCCAGGCGCTGCGCTCCTGTTCCAGGCCAGCCTGCTCAAACAGACCCAACTCGCCGAAAAAGTCCCCGGGGTTCAGGTAGGAAATGATCATTTCCCGGCCGTCGTCATCTTCGATCAGGATGGTGACTGAGCCTTTGATGATGAAGAACAGCGTTTCCGAGCGGTCGCCGGCACAAATGATGTTGCTCTTGGCCTGATAACGGCGGCGCTGGCAATGCATCAACAGCTTGTCGACGTTCTTGATCTTGGGGTTGGGGGCAATAGCAACCATGGTTGTATCCCGAAAAGACTGCACGGTGTGTTTGGTTTTTATAAATAGTGAACGCTGGAGTAAAGCTGGCCATGCGCCATTGAATTGGCGTCAGCTTAACAGACACTTCCTGCAATATTCGAGCATTTACCTACAAGGCGGTGGGATATGTCCTAGGATGCCGGGCGCTGTCAATCACGGGGCCTGTGCTAAGCTGGCGACCCTTTTTTATACAGTGGAGTCTTGGCGATGAAGGCACGCATCCAATGGGCTGGCGAAGCCATGTTCCTCGGCGAATCCGGTAGCGGTCATGTCGTGGTCATGGACGGTCCGCCCGATGCCGGCGGACGTAACCTGGGTGTCCGGCCGATGGAAATGTTGCTGCTGGGTGTCGGCGGTTGCAGCAATTTCGATGTGGTCAGCATCCTCAAGAAGTCCCGCCAGGCGGTCGAAAGCTGTGAGGCCTTCCTCGAAGCCGAGCGCGCGACCGAAGATCCAAAGGTGTTCACCAAGATCCACATGCATTTCGTGGTCAAGGGCCGCGGGCTGAAAGAAGCCCAGGTCAAACGTGCCATCGAGCTGTCTGCCGAGAAGTATTGCTCGGCCTCGATCATGCTCGGCGCGGCCGGTGTCGAGATTACTCACGACTACGAAATCATCGAGCTCGGTTGAATCGACATTCAACTATCATAAAAGCAGTGCAGACTCTGGCGATCCCAAGCTGACGTCTGCATAATGCGCCACTTTTTTCAGGGTAGTGGCCCGTCAGCCGACAGGCCTCGCACCCGAACAGACAACCAAAATCGCCATCGCGAAGAGGTGTTAACCGTCCTACGCAGGTGCGTTGTTCGCATCTGACGGGCATGCTTGATCACGCGGCCGGGCCGCAAACACATAGAGAGTTTTTAACGGTGAAAAGCAAACTCAAGCTCCACGGGTTCAATAACCTGACAAAGACCTTGAGCTTCAACATCTATGACATCTGCTACGCGGAAACTCCGCAAGACCAGCAGGCTTACGTCGAGTACATCAATAAAGAGTACAACGCGAAACGCCTGACGCAGATCCTCACGGAAGTTGTCGATATCATTGGTGCCAACATCCTGAACATTGCCAGTCAGGACTATGAGCCACAGGGCGCCAGCGTCACGATTCTGATTTCTGAAGAACCGGTGACCCCGACCGATAGCCAGATCGAAGAGTCCCCGGGCCCGTTGCCCGAAATCATCCTGGCCCACCTCGACAAGAGCCACATCACGGTGCACACGTACCCGGAAATCCATCCGGACGACGGCATTGCAACCTTCCGTGTGGACATCGACGTGTCGACTTGCGGGGTCATTTCACCGCTTAAAGCGCTCAACTTCCTGATTCACCAGTTCGATTCGGACATCGTGACCGTGGATTACCGTGTGCGCGGCTTCACCCGTGACGTTGAAGGCAAAAAACACTTCATCGACCACGAGATCAATTCGATCCAGAACTACCTCTCCGATGACACTTACGACGCGTACCAGATGACCGACGTGAACGTGTACCAGGAAAACCTGTTCCACACCAAGATGCTGCTGAAGAACTTCGAACTGGATAACTACCTGTTCGGCGACGCCACCAGCAACCTGTCCTCTGAGCAGCGCGCCCAGGTGACCGAGCGGGTGAAACACGAAATGCTCGAAATCTTCTACGCGCGCAATATGGCGTAAGATTTTCGGACACAAAAAAGGCGACTCCCTCACGGCAGTCGCCTTTTTTATGTCTTGCCCTTGTAGGAGCAAGCTTGCTCGCGATGGACGTTAACGATAACGCGTGTTTTCTGGGTAAACGCGTTGCCCTCAGGTTTATCGCGAGCAAGCTCGCTCCTACAAAAATCTGAAATCAGATCCGATAAGTACTCTTGGTCATCACCTTGGCCATCAGGCTCATCCCGAACTTCACCGGTGCCGGAAAGCGGAACCCGCCAGCATCCAGCGCACTTTCGGCATGTTGTTCTTCATCGATACGCATCTGTTCAAGAATCGCCCGGGATTTTTCATCCTCGGCCGGCAATTGCTCCAGATGTTCGTTCAGGTGTTTGCACACCTGGTCTTCCGTTGCCGCAACGAACCCCAGGCTGACTTTGTCGCTGATCAGGCCAGCCACTGCGCCAATCCCGAACGACATGCCATAAAACAGCGGGTTGAGGATGCTGGTGTGGCTACCCAGTTGATGGATGCGTTGTTCGCACCAGACCAAGTGATCGATTTCTTCTTCGGCGGCATGCTCCATCGCAGCACGCACTTGCGGCAGCTTGGCGGTCAGTGCCTGTCCCTGGTACAGCGCCTGGGCGCAGACTTCGCCGGTGTGGTTGATGCGCATCAGGCCGGCAACGTGGCGCGTGTCTTCGTCGCTCATTTTCGCATCCGGCTGCACGATGGCGGGCGACGGACGGTACGGCTGGCCGCTGAAGGGCAGCAGTGTGCGCATCGCGGCATCGGCTTGCAGCAGAAGGCGGTCAATTGGCGAGTAGTGACGTTGGGTTGTCATGCTGACCTCCGGGGGAATTTCGGCGGCCAGTTTAACCCAATCGGCCGGGGAAGGTTTGCGCTGGGTCATTGTGATGCAGAGACTGTGACAGTGTCGTGATGCCTTTTGTGGGAGCGGGCTTGCTCGCGAAGAGGGTCTGACATTCAGCATCCATGCTGGCTGATACTCCGTCTTCGCGATCAAGTCGGGTCGCCGCACCGCCGCTCCCACAGGGGGAGGCAGTAATCAGCCCGGCGGCCAGTGCATCTGGCGCTGACCCAGTACGTGCATATGTATGTGATAGACAGTTTGCCCACCCAGTTCATTGCAGTTCATGACGACGCGGAAGCCGTCTTCGCAACCCAGTTCCTTTGCCAGGCGCTGGGCGGTGAACAGGATGTGCCCCGCCAATGTCTTGTCGTCCTCGGTCAGGTCGTTCAGGGTGCGAACGGGTTTCTTCGGGACCACCAGGAAATGTACCGGTGCCTGTGGGGCAATGTCGTGGAAGGCCAGTACCTGGTCGTCCTCGTAAATGATCTTCGCCGGGATTTCCCGGTTGATGATCTTGGTGAACAGAGTATCCACAGCTGTTTTCTCCGTTGTTTGGGCTGGCCTGAGTGTACTCATGGCGTATGCCTGCGCCCAGCCTTTTACCTTGGGTTGGATCAGCGCGGGCAGTAGGCCTTGTTGACCATGCCGGCGATTGTGCGAGTCAGCCACCGCGAGCCAAGCCGCGGCAGGAAGGCGAACCAGCGGTTGCGCCGCCCGGGAATGATGATCGCCTTGTTCTTTTCCAGTGCGCGCACGGTGTAGAGCGCCACTTCCTCGGGGCTCATCAGCAGTTTGCTGTTGGTCAGCTTTTCGCTGTCGAGTTGCGCGGTACGGAAAAACGCCGTGCGGGTCGGCCCGGGGCAGAGCACCGAAACCTTGATCGCACACTTTTTCAGTTCGACGCGCAATCCTTCGGAAAAGTGCAGCACATACGCCTTGCTGGCGTAATAGGTGCTCATCCACGGCCCCGGCTGAAACGCCGCCACAGAGGCCACATTCAGAATCTGCCCGCCGCCTTGCAGGGCCATGCTGTTGCCGATGGCATGGCACAGGCGGGTGAGGGCGAGGATGTTCACTTCGATCAGGTCTTGCTCGGTCATCCAGTCCTGGGCCAGAAACGGGCCGCATGTGCCGATACCGGCGCAGTTGACCAGCAGATCGATTTGCCGGTCGCCTTCTTCCAGCTCCAGCAGGAATCCGGACAGGCGCAGTGGTTCGCCCAGGTCGCAGGCACGGAACAGCACTTCCACGCCGAACCGTTGGGTCAGTTCAATCGCAATACTTTCCAGCTGATCACGTTGTCGGGCCACCAGAATCAGGCTGCGGCCGCGCCGGGCCAGCGCTTCGGCCATTGCCAGGCCGATGCCGCTGGAGGCGCCAGTGATCAGAGCGTAACGGGTCATGCAGTTCTCCATCGCAACAGCTCCGCGCCGCGACGCAGGTGTCAGGGGCCAGGAGCGCTGTTCATTCTTTCGCAGAGTCTACAGGGGGCTGGGCCTCTTCGGCTGCATCGTCGGAGGAATTTGGCACCGGTTCGACCTCGACTTCGATTTCATCGGTGGTGACCGAACTGCTGTCGTAGCTGCTCTGGGCGGCACTTTTGTATTCTTCCCGTATCGCTGTGAGACCACCGGCCAGCGAGCCGAACAGAACCAGCGCGATAACGATCAGCCACAGCGAAGACAGTACCTTGACTGCGGTACTGTTCGGCGGAGGCGGCGGGCCGTAGCGGTTGGCGGTGTCGTTGCCCGGCACAACCATGATCACGAACGGAAAGAAACTGCCAACGAACGGCACCAGGTTCAGCAGCCACAGCCAGCCGGACCAGCCGACATCGTGCAAACGTTGAACGGTGATCTGGATGCTGACGAATACAAATCCGACGAACAGGATAAAGGCCAGCAAGCTGCCCAATATCAGGCCGGCGGTCGAATCCGCGCCGATGATAGCCAGGGCGACCAAGGCAAACACCCCGCAAACGGCCAGGAGCACAGTTGACAGCACCAGCGTCCAGGCGAGGTAGCGCAAGCGGCCGATACGGCCATCGAAACTGAAGGGTTTGAGCGTGGCGAATTCCGCTACGGCTTCGCCGACGGGCGCGCGCGGCGGCGCGTAAGGGGACTGCGGATCTGCAAAAGGCGCCTGGCTGCCGGCCGGAGCATGGTCATGAACGTCGGCGAGGTTCAGCTCGATCGGCGTTTCGGCTTCGATGCGGGCGTCGATACCGGTTTTGCTCAGCGCCTGGAGATAGGTCTGGGCATCGGCGTGCGACAGGTTGCGTTTGAGCGCTACCGGACGCCCGGTGAACAGGCGCTCAATGGCCGTGACATCGCTTTTGAACAAATCGGCGAGATTGAGCTTTGCCGTAGTGATGTCGACACCGGGCAGCAAGGCGCCCTCGAATACGATTTTGAAATGATTTTCGCCCATGTGCGAAGCATCCTTGTCGCGAGAGGTTGAAAGAACAATGTTGTGCCCGGGCGAGTGTAAGTCCGGCCGGGCAAGACTGGCCAAGGTTTGCTGTCAGCGCGGCCAGCGTTTTGGCAGCTGGGCGGCATGCTCCAGGGCCTGGCGGTACTCCGCGTCGAGACGCGCAATCAACTGCTCGACACTCGGCAAGTCTTCGATTTCTCCCACGCCCTGGCCTGCAGACCAAACGGTCTTCCAGGCTTTGGCCTCATCGATCACGGGTTTGAGCTTGGAACCGAAGTTGATCTCGCCCTTGCCTTGCAAGGCGGCCATGTCGAAACCGGCGGCCTCCAGGCTCTTGCGCATGAAGCTCGCGGGGACACCCGACACGGCTGGAGTATGGATGATGTCTGCCGCTTTGGATGTCAGCAGCATTTCTTTGTAGGCGTCGGGCGCGTGACTTTCGGTCGTGCCGATAAATCGTGTACCAAAGTAGGCCAGATCCGCGCCGAGCAATTGAGCGGCAAGAATTTCGTGGCCGTGGTTCAAACAGCCGGCCAGTAACAGGGTCTTGTCGAAAAACTGGCGGATTTCGGCAATCAGTGAGAACGGGCTCCAGGTCCCCGCGTGTCCACCGGCGCCGGCAGCCACGGCGATCAAGCCATCTACGCCTGCTTCGGCCGCTTTCTCGGCATGACGACGAGTGGTCACATCATGGAACACCAGGCCGCCGTAGCTGTGCACCGCGTCGACCAGCTCTTTCACGGCACCCAGGCTGGTGATCACGATCGGCACTTTGTGCTCGACGCAGATCTGCAGATCCGCCTGTAAACGAGGATTGCTGTTGTGGACGATCAGGTTCACGGCATAAGGCGCGGGATTCTCCATTGTCGCCAGCCCGGCTTCGATTTCTTCCAGCCAGGCCTTGAAACCGCTGCTTTCGCGCTGGTTCAGCGCCGGGAAGCTGCCGACCACGCCCTGGCGACAACAGGCGAGTACCAATTGCGGATTGGAAATCAGGAACATCGGCGCCGCCACTACGGGCAGACGCAAACGTTCTTCGAGCAGAGCGGGCAGCGACATTGGAAGTACCCCGGTAAGTTGTGCCTGGTGGATTTAGAACGGCCGAACGACGACCAGAATTACGATAGCCAGCAATATCAGAACCGGCACTTCATTGAACCAGCGATAAAAGACATGGCTGCGGGTGTTCTCGCCACGGGCAAAACGTTTTACCTGGGCGCCGCACATGTGGTGGTAGCCGATCAGCAACACGACCAGGGTCAGTTTGGCGTGTATCCAGCCACCCTGGCTGAAGATGCCTGGATTGAGGTAGATGAGCCAGCCGCCGAAGATCAGCGTGGCGATCATCGCCGGGCCCATGATGCCCCGGTACAGTTTGCGCTCCATGACGCTGAAGCGTTCCTTGCTGATCGTGTCTTCACTTTGTGCGTGATAAACGAACAGTCGTGGCAAGTAAAACAGGCCGGCAAACCAGCATACGACACTGACGATATGAAACGCTTTGAGCCACAGATAGAGCATTTTTGGTTATTCCCCAATTCACGGTAGTGGGAATAGTAGGGGGTTGAGCGTCCGCACGTCACCTTGACGGTTGTCGCAGGGGCGCGCGGCCCCTATTATCGACGGCTTTCCAGTGGGTTCGTTGAGGGCAGGTTTATGGTCAAGGTCGGTATCGTCGGCGGCACGGGTTACACCGGTGTCGAACTGCTGCGTCTGTTGGCGCAACATCCGCAAGCTGAGGTGGTTGTCATCACTTCCCGATCCGAGGCTGGCCTGGCCGTGGCCGACATGTATCCGAACCTGCGAGGCCATTACGACGGCCTGGCGTTCAGCGTTCCGGACATCAAGACCCTGGGTGCCTGCGATGTGGTGTTCTTCGCCACACCGCACGGTGTTGCCCATGCCTTGGCGGGCGAGTTGCTGGCGGCCGGGACCAAGGTCATCGACCTGTCGGCGGACTTCCGTCTGCAAGATGCGGATGAATGGGCCAAGTGGTACGGCCAGCCGCACGGTGCACCGGAGTTGCTGGACGAGGCGGTCTACGGCTTGCCGGAAGTCAATCGCGAACAGATCAAGAAAGCGCGCCTGATTGCCGTGCCGGGCTGCTATCCAACTGCAACGCAATTGGGTTTCCTGCCATTGCTCGAAGCCGGCCTGGCCGATGCCGCGCATCTGATTGCTGACTGCAAGTCCGGCGTCAGCGGTGCCGGTCGTGGCGCTTCCGTAGGTTCGTTGTACTCCGAGACGTCGGAAAGCATGAAGGCTTATGCGGTCAAAGGTCACCGTCACCTGCCGGAGATTCGCCAGGGGCTGCGTCGCGCAGCAGGCAAGGACGTCGGCCTGACCTTCGTTCCGCACCTGACGCCGATGATTCGTGGCATTCACTCCACACTCTACGCAACTGTTGTTGATCGCTCGGTGGACCTGCAGGCGCTGTTTGAAAAGCGCTACGCCAACGAACCGTTCGTCGATGTGATGCCGACCGGCAGCCATCCGGAGACGCGTAGCGTACGGGGTGCCAACGTCTGCCGCATTGCCGTGCATCGCCCTCAGGACGGTGATCTGGTGGTGGTGCTGTCGGTGATCGACAACCTGGTCAAAGGTGCTTCGGGTCAGGCCGTGCAGAACATGAACATTCTGTTCGGGCTGGATGAGCGTCTGGGCCTGTCCCACGCCGGCATGCTGCCGTAAGCGTTATCGCGTACAGCAAAAGGCCCGTCTGACGGGCCTTTTTGCATTCCGGGCCGGCGACTGGATTGGTTGATATACCATAACAATAGTTGACCGCTTTTCTAGGAGAAGCGGATAATGCGCGTCATCACGCAATATGACGGCGTAACGCCGGGAGATAGTCAGCATGAGCGTCGAATCCTTCACCCCCACGGCTTTGCAATTCACCCACGGTGCCGCGCACAAGGTGAAGAGCCTGGTCGATGAAGAGGGGAATGATCGCTTGAAGCTGCGCGTATTCGTTACGGGCGGCGGTTGTTCAGGTTTTCAGTACGGCTTCACCTTCGATGAAGAAGTGGCCGATGACGACACCATCGTCGAGCGCGAAGGTGTGAGTCTGGTTGTCGATCCGATGAGCTTCCAGTATCTGGCAGGTGCCGAGGTGGACTACCAGGAAGGTCTGGAAGGGTCGCGTTTCGTCATCAAGAACCCGAATGCGACCACCACTTGTGGCTGCGGTTCTTCGTTCTCGATCTGATCAGCGCACCTGTTTCACAGAACGCCGCACGGCCTCAGGGCCTTGCGGCGTTTTGCTGTGTGGAGGGTTTATGCGGGGTAGATGGCGCCCAGTACGCGCAAACCACGGGCGCCGGTAACGCTTGGGCGGTTAGCTGCGATGCCTTCGAGGCAGCAATGAGCCAGCCACGCGAAGGCCATGGCTTCGACCCAGTCAGGATCGACGCCATATGCTGATGTGCTGCTGACTTTCGCCTTCGGCAGCAGACTGGCCAGGCGATTCATCAGTGCGGCGTTATGCGCGCCACCGCCGCAGACCAGCACTTCTTGAGTCTCTTTCTGGGCGCCTTGCAGCGATTCGATGATGGTCAGCGCGGTCAGCTCAAGCAGCGTTGCCTGTACGTCTTCGGCAGCGAAGGTCGGCAGCTGCGCCAGGTGCTGCATCAACCATGGCAGGTTGAAGACTTCCCGGCCGGTGCTCTTCGGGCCTTGGGTGACGAAGAAGGGGTCGCTGAGCAGTGCCTTCAACAGATCGGGTTCAACCTTGCCGCTGGCGGCCCATTGGCCGTCACGGTCATAGGTGTCGCCGCGCTGCTGATGAATCCAGGCATCCAGCAGCACATTCCCTGGGCCGCAGTCGAAACCGGCCACCGGTTTGCCGGGCTCGATCAGGCTGAGGTTGCTGAAACCGCCGATGTTCAGTACGGCAAGGTTGCCGGCCCGCTCTTCGAACAAGGCTTCATGAAAGGCCGGAACCAGCGGAGCGCCTTGACCGCCGGCGGCTACGTCGCGGCTGCGGAAGTCGCTGACCACGGTGATACCCGTCAGCTCGGTCAGCAGCGCCGGGTTGCCGATTTGCACCGTGAAACCGCGCGCTGGCTCATGGCGAATGGTCTGGCCATGGCTGCCAATCGCGCGGATGTCGTCAGGGATGAGGTGCTGTTGAGCGAGGAGGGTATTGATGCCCTGTGCCGCGAGCTTTACCCAGTTTTGCTGGGCGATGGCGGAACGGGCAATCTCGTCCGGACCGCTGGCGCACAAGCCAAGCAGCTCTGTACGCAGGGAATCGGGCATGGGGATGTAGTGCGTGGCGATCAGCCTGATCGCCGGGGTCTGCTCGATCAGCGCGATGTCCAGGCCATCAAGGCTGGTCCCGGACATCACACCTATATAAAGCGCCATGACTTAACGCTTGGCCGAAGCCAGCTGAGTGGCTTTTTCCTGGTCCATGCGCGCCATCAGCGGTTGGCTCTGTGCCAGGAAGCGTGCGCGCTCGGCTTTGGAGATCGGATCGGCCATCGCGACTTTCTGGCCCAGCGGGTCGACGTGCACGCCATTCACCTGGAACTCGTAATGCAGGTGCGGACCGGTGGAGAGACCGGTGGTGCCGATATAGCCAATCACCTGGCCCTGTTTCACCGTGCCGCCAGTCTTCACGCCTTTGGCGAAGCCTTGCATGTGGCCGTAGAGCGTGGTGTAGGTATTGCCGTGCTGAAGGATCACGGTATTGCCGTAGCCACCACGGCGGCCGGCCAGCAACACCTTGCCATCACCGGCAGCCTTGATCGGCGTGCCACGCGGTGCTGCGTAGTCGACGCCTTTGTGGGCGCGGATCTTGTTCAGGATCGGGTGTTTGCGGCCCATGGAAAATTTCGAGCTGATGCGGGCGAAGTCCACCGGTGTGCGGATGAACGCCTTGCGCATGCTGTTGCCGTCAGCGGTGTAGTAACTGCTGTTGCCTTGTTTGTTGGTGTAACGCACGGCGGTGTAGGTTTTGCCGCGGTTGGTGAAGCGCGCCGACAAGATCGGGCCAGTGCCGACGGCCTTGCCGTTGACCACTTTTTGCTCGTAGATCACGTCGAACTCGTCGCCCTGGCGAATATCCTGGGCGAAGTCCACGTCGTAGCCAAACACACTGGCCATGTCCATGGTGAGGCTGTGAGACAAGCCGGCCCGGGTTGCGGACTGCGACAGCGAGCTGTTGATCACGCCATGAACGTAAGCCGAGCGCACGGTTGGTTTTGCGGTAATGCGGTTGAAGGTATAGCCCTTGTCGTTCTTGGTCAGGCTGATGCTTTCGAGGTCGTTGAGCTTGCTGTGCAGGTTGGTCAACTGACCGTCAGGACTCAGTTCGAATTCGAGTTTTTGCCCGTGCTTGAGCTGGCTGAACTGCTTGGCCTGCTTGTCGCTGGCCAGCACGTCGTGCACTGAGGTGGCCGGGAGGCCGACTTTCTCGAACAGCGTAGAGAGGGTGTCACCCTTGGTGACGATCACTTCCCTGTGGCTTGCCGTCTTCTTTTCTTCGACGACCGGCACCGGTGCAGGTTCGGCTTGAGCGGTTTCCTGGGTGTCTTCGGCGCTGTTGTCGATCTGCGCGAAGGGGGAGGTTGCTGGTTCATTTGTGGCTTGAACGGCGTCAGCAGCGTCTTGTTCTTGTGTCAGTTGTTCAGCAGGGCTTTCCAGTTCAAGACTCAGGGTTGTCTTTTTGGCTTCGACATCGCTGGAAGGGAATACCAGGAGCGCCAGACTGAGAAGGGCGGCGATGCCACTTGCAGCAAGCAAGTGGGTCTTCGGGTAAAGCGGCGGCGCTTTAGACGATTCTGTGGTCATAAGTGGTTTTGACTTTGAAAAAGATGAATTGGAAAAGATGAATGACATGATGAAGATGAAATAACTGTATAAAATATAACCAAATCATCTCTGAAGCAAGTCCGTAGGCACTCTGTCTGCGGATTGGCGTCCGTGCGCCGGGCAAACCTTGTATTTGACGCGCGATCTTGTATGGTTGGTTCCCTTTGAATCTGAGCCTTGCGGGTCTGTTATGAAGTCGGTTGAAGAGCAGCTAGCGCTGATCAAACGTGGTGCGGAAGAACTGTTGGTCGAGTCCGAGCTGATTGAAAAGCTCAAGCGTGGCCAGCCGCTACGTATTAAGGCGGGCTTCGATCCAACGGCTCCGGATCTGCACTTGGGTCACACCGTGCTTATTAATAAGCTGCGCCAGTTCCAGGAGCTGGGGCATCAGGTGATCTTCCTGATTGGTGACTTCACCGGAATGATCGGCGACCCGAGCGGCAAGAGTGCCACGCGTCCACCGCTCACTCGCGAGCAAGTCCTCGAGAATGCCGAGACCTACAAGACTCAGGTCTTCAAGATTCTGGATCCGGCAAAAACCGAAGTGGCATTCAACTCCACCTGGATGGATCAGATGGGGCCGGCCGACTTCATTCGCCTGACTTCGCAATACACCGTGGCTCGTATGCTCGAGCGCGATGACTTCGACAAGCGCTACACAACCAATCAGCCAATCGCCATTCATGAGTTCCTTTATCCGCTGGTTCAGGGTTATGACTCTGTAGCTCTGCGCGCAGACGTGGAGCTCGGCGGCACCGATCAGAAGTTCAACTTGCTGATGGGGCGTGAGCTGCAGCGTGGTTATGGTCAGGAAGCCCAGTGCATTTTGACCATGCCGCTGCTTGAAGGTCTGGATGGTGTGAAGAAGATGTCCAAGTCCTTGGGTAACTACGTCGGCATCCAGGAGGCGCCAGGTGTGATGTATGGCAAGCTGGTTTCCATTCCGGATGCGCTGATGTGGCGTTACTTCGAGTTGCTCAGCTTCCGCTCCATGGATGAGATCAATGCGTTCCGCGCTGATGTCGAGGCGGGTGCCAATCCGCGCGATATCAAGATCAAGTTGGCTGAGGAGATCGTTGCGCGCTTCCATGGTGAGGAGGCTGCGGCCAATGCTCATCGTGCCGCCGGTAACCGTATGAAGGATGGCGAGTTGCCGGATGATCTGCCGGAAATCGAATTGACTGCTGCCGAAGACATGCCGATCGCTGCTGTCCTTAATAAAGCGGGGTTGGTTAAGAACTCGGCGGTGGCGCGAGATCTCCTGGGTTCCGGTGGTGTACGTATAGATGGTGAGGTTGTCGATCGCGCCTTTATATACGCACTGGGCGCGACCCATGTTTGCCAGGCCGGGAAGAAGGCATTTGCGCGTATTACGCTCAAATCCGAATAAAGCTGAAATAAGGGGTTGACGGCGAATTCTAGAGGCCTATAATTCGCCCCACTTCCGGCGCAGTCGAAACGGAAAACTCCTTGGTAAACAAAGAGTTACGCAGTTTTCGGCAG